>CACZQF010000001.1 GCA_902783245.1 uncultured Spirochaetaceae bacterium
GATTATCGGCAGATACGGTATTATACCATGCTGATCATGCAGGACGCAGCTTTTCCGCAGGATGAGCAGGACCTGCTTCAGCAGCAGATAAGCGAAATCATTAAAAACGCTATAAAACACGGCAATCACTGTGACACCAATAAAAAAATAACCGTCTGGTATTCATTTAGTCCGACCCATGCCCATATTATTGTGGAAGACCAGGGAGAAGGTTTCAAAGAACTGGATGCATGGAACGAATTCAATGCACAGCGCTTAAAATGCCTGGAAACGCAGGACTATGACAATCTTGCTAAGTACATTTCGTTCAAAACCGCAGAAAGCGATGAACAGGACAGCGGCAATGCGCTGTTTGCCGCATTGGAATTCTGGGACGGCGGATTTGTATTTAACACAAAGCGCAACGCTGTTTCCATGCTAAAAAAATACACCCCGAAGTAACGCCTTCGTCTGTATTCGATGCTCCGCTGCAGCGATAATACATAAGCTTGATTTTTCACAGCTGATATGCTAAGGTAAAATGATATTTTGGGGATGCACCGGTTTCGACGGATTTGTCGATTCTTGTATTGCAGGTGAGGTTACGCCTGTCCTCTGAACAGACGGAAAAAATAACTGAAGAAGATAATTCTCAGTTCGTTGCAATGGCTGCTTAAGCCTGCAACCGGAAATCTTATGGCGCCGCTCTGAGCCGTAGGAATTTCTGTCACCTGACCAGGGCTTGCCGCGTATTGTGTCCGGTCGATACTCGGGACATATAATCGGAATACGGAGACGACGCTTGTGGTGCTGCTACCGTTTCCCGACAACCACCTCGCACCGATAAACCTGTAGACGTGCATGGACCGCATATTCGGACGGGGGTTCAACTCCCCCCATCTCCATATATTCTGCACTTGATATTTATCAAGTGATTGACACTTATGACAATTTTGTAGTAAAATTGGCCTGTTATATCAGAATACTAATAGCGAGGTTTATATATGGCAGTACCTAGAGCGAAAACTTCAAAAGCCGTTACCCGGAGACGCCGGGGTGTTAATATGCATTTGGACACACCGAACCTTGTTGCATGCAGCAACTGCGGTAACCTTGTGATGCAGCACCACGTATGCCCGAAGTGCGGTTTCTACCGTGGCCGTCAGGTTATCACACCTGAAAGCAACGGCTAATCTACCAAGGAGAACAAGATGGACGAATTGTTTGAGAAAATTCAGAAACTCATTGCTGAAAAACTGGAAATTGATGCAAGCAAAATCACGCTTGACTCATCTTTCCGCGGCGACCTCGGTGCAGACAGTCTTGACACATACGAGCTTGTCTATGCTATCGAAGAAGAGCTGAAAGTGACCATTCCTGATGAAAAAGCCAACGAATTTGAAACGGTTCGTGACGCTTATGACTTCATTAAGGCGGAACTGGCAAAACAGGGCAAATAAGCTTCTGTCTGTTCCTCACAACAAAACACAGGCACCAAACGCGGCCTGTGTTTTTTTTATTTTAAATGTGTGATACACTACGGCATATGAAAAACTTGAAATCCTTCTTTCAGACCAGAGCATCCATATCCCCTGCCCGCTTAAAGGCGCTGCAAAATTTCTGCAGACCGCTCGGGCTTAAATTCAAAGATTACACGCTGCTGGATCTGGCATTCCACCACCGTTCATTCTCAAATGAAAATGTATCACACCGCCGTCTGAACAACGAACGTCTTGAATTTCTCGGAGACTCCGTACTCGGTGTGGCAGCGGCATCATTTTTGTACGAGGACATGCAGGAAAACCCTGAGGGCGATCTGGCCCGCATAAAAGCAGCAGTCGTATCAGAACAGACGCTCGCCCCCATCGGCATACGGTTCGGCATCAGCAGCATGCTGATTCTCGGACACGGAGAGGAGCTCAGCGGCGGAAGAAACAAACCTGCCATCATTGCAGACTGCATGGAAGCCATCATCGGCGCCTATTATCTGGACAGCGGATACAGCGCCGCCGAAAAGTACATTCTTTCATTTCTGATTCCCGAGATCCGCGCCATACAGCAGGACAAGGGTGCAAAAGACTATAAAACAATGCTGCAGGAATTCTATCAGAAAAAATACAAGGCATGTCCCGTATATGAGCTTGTGAAGACAGAAGGGCCGGATCACGACCAAACATTCTTTGTAAGCGTAAAGCTGAACGGTACTGTATACGGTCCTGCGGAAGGAAAAAGCAAAAAACAGGCTGAGCAGCATGTCGCACAGCTTGCATGGGACAGACTGAAAAAGAACTGACGGCCTGCCCTACTGCGCCGTATATTTACGGTGAAGTGCCTCCGCAACAACAGGAGGAACCATACCTGACAGATCACCGCCAAATTTTGCCAAATCCTTTATGGAACTGGAGCGAACAATGGCGTACTGCTGTTCCGCAGGAATAAAAATAGTGTCGATCTCAGAATTAAGGGTATGATTCATCATAGACAGATCAAGCTCATAGGCAAAGTCGTTTACATTGCGGACTCCCCGCAACAGAACGTTTGCGCCGATTTTACGCGCATACTCTACAATCAGCTTATTCCATGTATGAATCTGAACATTATCATACGCGCCGACAAGCGAAGACAGCATCTTCATCCGCTCTTCCGCAGAAAATAAATAATTCTTGTCGGGGTTAACCGCAATAACCACATCCACAGAATCGAACAGGCGGCTTGCCCGCTCAATAATACTGAGATGTCCATATGTCGGGGGATCAAACGACCCCGGAAGCACGGCTGTTGTCATAGCGTATATATATTAACAGGTTTGACGAAAACTCTCAACCGTAGTATCATATTCTTATGTTTAAGCATATCTATCATTTTATCTGCCCCGCGCTTATTCTAGCGGTATTAAGCGGCTGTCTGTCAACCAAAGAAGACCCGATCGCCTCCCGACCGTCCGAAGAACAGGCCCTGGCCGATACAGAACCGGCAGCAGACACAACGGACACTCCTGAAACGACCTCGGCAGTCGTACTGGAGGACACACCGGAAGAAGACGAGTATTCCAGATCTATAACTGCGCTCGGAGCAGGAACAACTATCACCAAGGATGTATTCCAGGAAGACAAAAAGCAGATTCTTGAAATCATCGAAAAACTTTCCGTGGCAATGGACAAGCAGGATTACAGCACATGGTTTAAATATGTGGATCCCGACTCCATAAAATATTGGCGAAACCCCAGAAACCTCAAAAAAGCATCTGACCGGCTTCCGGTAAAGGGTATATCACTGGGCGGCGTACAGGACTACTTCCGGTACGTTTTCATTCCTGCCAGAGCCGGCAAGAATGTAGACGAAATCCGCTACATATCAGAAACAGCCGTAAAAGCTGTGCAAGTACAGGACAATACGGATATCATTTATTATTATTTTGGCAAAGTAAACGGCCGGTGGATGGTGCAGCTGCCCACACTGTAAGCTCCGGTGACATTGCCATTTTATCAGATTTCCTTTATGCTTATATTAACAGAAGGTTGAATATATTTTATCTATCATCCTGATTGGAGGACTACATGAAACTTGTAAAAACACCCCGCATTGCATGCGCAATCATTGGCTGTGTTGTATGCTGTACCAGCATTTTTGCCCAGACCAATTCCAAAACTGCAAACAATGAAAGATCTGTCGAAGGCGATTACCTGAGCAGCCTTGAAGATGTAGTTATCACAGAAATGGCAAACTCCGACGAACGGGACAACAAGCAGGTTGCCCTGCAGTATCTTGAGGATGCCGTAAACGAAGGCCGTGTTACTCCTGATATGGTAGCAGCACTTGACCACCTTGCAGGCGAAGGCATTGCTTCTCAGACAAGAGAAAAAGGCCGTCTCATCAACAACTTCCCCGACATCCGCGCGAAGGCATGTGATATTCTTGCGAAGGTTCCCACAAAGGAATCAAAGACCACGCTTGTAAAAGTTGCACTGGCAGATAACGAGCCAATGGTAGTGACCGCAGCCGTACGTTCTTTAGGAACCATCGGTCTCAACGACAATGACGAGGTCATCAATGTCATTGCGTTCGCGAACCGTCACAACCAGACGCTGAATCCGACAAGCAGCATGGCGCTGGAAGTACTCAACGCCTATGAAAAGCTTGCGCCGACCGTACAGGACCGCAAAACAATGCTGGACTCAATCGGCCGCATCGCCGCTGACTACCGGTATGTAACGCCTGTCCGCACCCGCGCACGCGAGCTGCTGAACAAGCTCAAGACAGGCGGTGCCTCGTCAGGAAATAAATCCAATTAGGATCCGGCTGCAGCATGCAGCTGTAAAATAAAAAAAGCTGTCTGAAAAGACAGCTTTTTTTGCGGACTAACCGCTGATGTATACTGCGAGATGCGGGATTCGAACTCGCTACCTTCAGCTCCGGAGGCTGACGCTCTATCCAAGTGAGCTAATCTCGCGGATTACGTCACTCACGGCTAATCCGTAAGTGACGTTCTTAAACATATAGATATTCATCAAAAAAGTCAAGCAAGGTTTGAATTATGGAACCAATTATTTTAGCATCATCCTCCCCGAGACGGCAGGAAATTCTGAAGCTGCTGCATATTTCCTATCAGGTGATCATGCCGAACGTGGATGAAACGGTTGAGGATAACATTCCTCCGGAAAAAGTTCCGGAGATTCTGGCAAGGCGTAAAGTGGACGCTGTTGTTCACATGCTGCCGTCAAATCAAGAAATCCCTTGGGTACTGGGCGCCGACACCATTGTCACAATAGACGGCAAAATCTACGGAAAACCGCAGAATCAAGACCAGGCCGTCACCTTTCTGCGCGATCTGCAGGGACGTACCCACTCTGTTGTTACCGCCATCGCGTTATTCAAAGGAAGAACACATACCGTAGCAACAACCACCGCCATCACAAAAGTCACATTCAACGCCATGACCGAAAAAGAAATCGAATGGTACGCCGATACCGGAGACTGGCATGGTGCCGCAGGCGGCTACCGCATACAAGGCCTGGCATCATGCTTCATATCATCCATCGAAGGTACGGACAGCTGTGTCATGGGCTTGCCTATTTTTGAGCTTTATGATATTTTGAAGCGGCAGGGATATTCTATATTGGAATAATTCTGCCGGACGCTGCCGTACCGTAGGTTTCAGGCTGTGTTCCGATCTTCCGTGCCGGTTGTAGACAGCCGGTATCGAGTAATAGAGTCAGGTGGTATATGCGTCACAGAATAGTGGGCTATACCGGTGAAGGAGTTAATCATGGCAGTAGTAACCATGAAGAGTTTGCTTGAGTCCGGCGTTCATTTCGGACATCAGGTAAAGCGTTGGGATCCCCGCATGAAGAAGTATATCTTCGCACAGCGGAACGGAATTCATATCATTGATCTGCAGAAGACCATCACAGCTATCAAAGACAGCTACGATGAAGTCCGCAAAGTTGCATCTGCAGGTAAATCAATCCTTTTTGTAGGAACAAAAAAGCAGGCCCAGCAGGCTATCCAGAAGGAAGCAGAACGCTGCGGCATGTACTATGTCAACAACCGCTGGCTCGGCGGTATGCTTACAAACTTCTCTACAATCAAAAAATCATTGCAGCGCCTCAAGAGAATCGAAAAGATGGAAATTGACGGCACCTTTGATAATCTGACAAAGAAAGAAGTTTCCGCAATCCAGAAAGAAAAGGCAAAACTTGAAAAGAACCTCGGCGGTATCAAAGAAATGAAAGAGCTGCCCGGTGCCGTATTCATCATCGACACCCATAAAGAGCAGATCGCAGTTGCTGAAGCCCGCCGTATGCATATCCCGATCATTGCTATCGTCGATACAAACTGTAACCCCGAAGGCATTGACTTCCCCATTCCCGGCAATGATGACGCCATCCGTGCCATCTCTCTGTTCACATCAATCATTGCTAATGCCGTTATCGAAGCCGACAACGACACAGGCCTCAAGATCATCGAAACGCTCGGTGATGACGACACGGTGCAGACCGATGCAGCTGTCAAGAGCGAAGATGTAGAAATTGATGACTACAGCAACTATCAGCCCACAGAGATCAAAGAAGAAGATCTGGAAGCTGAAAAAAGCAGAGAAGAAGAGCTTGTAGACGAAGATAAACTCTACAAAGACTAAGCCGACGGAGCAATAAAAAATGGATATTAAAGCATCAGACGTAAAAGCACTGCGCGACAAGACCGGCGCAGGCATGATGGAATGTAAAAAAGCACTTGTCGAAGCAAACGGCGATGCCGCAGAGGCAGAAAAAATCCTGAAAGAAAAGGGTCTTGCCGCCGTTGCAAAACGTGCTGACCGCGCTACCGCAGAAGGCCGCATTTTCGTACGCCAGCTTGCGAACAAGGTAGTTATGATCGAAGTGACCTGCGAAACAGACTTTGTAGCAAACAACAAAGACTTTGTTGAGCTGGGCGAAAAACTTCTTGATCTGACCATCGAAAAGGGATACACAAAGGTTGAGAAAGAGCATGCTGACATGCTTCTGGTTCTTGCAACAAAGATCCGTGAGAACATGGCCGTACGCCGCGTTGCAGTAATCGACATTCCTGCAAACAGCGTGGCAAGCACCTATGTGCACAGCGACCACAAATCCGGTGCTGTAGTAGTTGTTACAGGCTCAACAGCCGACAGCGTAAAACAGTTCGCCTATGACTGCTGTCTCCACATGGCTGCATTCACCCCTGCTTACATCAAGCAGGCCGATGTTCCCCAGTCATACATTGACGAGCAGACAGAAATCTTCAAAGCTCAGATGGATCAGGACGAAAAAATGGCGTCTAAACCTGACAATGTAAAAGCAGGAATCCTCAAGGGCAAGATCAACAAGCACCTTGCAGACATCTGCTTTGAAGATCAGATGTTCGTAAAGGACGACAAAAAATCTGTAAAGGCAAAACTTGCAGAAGTCGGTAAAGAAGCAGGCGCAACGCTGACATTCGGTCAGATTGTTCTGTTCATACTCGGCAAATAACTCAAAAGGAGCGCAGCGGCAGCAATTATGCGTCTGCTGCGCTCTATTTCTATTAAGAAAAGGAATAGTACTATGGCAAATGAAGTTTGTACAGAAAAGATGGAAAAAACCGTGGCTGCGCTCAAAGACAGTCTGGCAGGTATCCGTACAGGCCGCGCATCAGCTGCAATTTTTGATAAAGTCCGTGTAACGGCATACGGCGCAAAGTCTCCGCTGAATCAGGTAGCTTCTATCTCTATTCCGGAAGCCCGCATGATCGTCATTCAGCCTTTTGACAAATCGCTCATCGGCGAAATTGAAAAAGGTATCGCATCTGCGGATCTGGGGCTTAACCCCTCGAACGATGGAAAAGTAATTCGTATTTCCATACCGCCGCTGACCGCTGACCGCCGCAAAGAGCTGGTAAAGCAGATCAAAGGCATTGCGGAAAATTCCAGAACTGCTATCCGTAACATCCGCCGTGACGGTAACGATGATCTGAAAAAGCAGCAGAAAGCAGGTACGCTTACAGAAGACGCGCTGAAAACAGAAGAAAATGACCTGCAGAAGCTGACCGACAAATATATTGCGGAAATCAATAAGATTTACGACGCAAAAGAAAAAGAAATAATGGAAGGCTGATGCCTGATACATCATATACAGTTCCTGTCCATGTAGGAATTATCATGGATGGGAACGGCCGCTGGGCAAAAAAAAGAAATCTTCCCCGCACCATGGGTCACAAAGAGGGCCTGACAACTGCTAAAAAGATTGTCGCTGCTGCTGCCCGGCTTGGCATAAAATATGTTACATTATACACATTCTCTACAGAAAACTGGAAACGTGCACAGGAAGAGGTAGGCTATCTGATGGGCCTGATTAAAGGTCATCTGCGGGCTGAATTCGACTTTTATAAAAAGAACGGTATCAGAGTCCTGCAGCTCGGAGACATGTCCGGCCTTCCTGCTGATGTACAGACAGAGATTATAAACGCACAGGCAGATACTGCGCATTTTACGGGAATGACCGTTGTGCTCGCCATCAATTACGGCGGACGGGATGAAATCGTACGGGGCGTACGAAAGCTGATTCAGACTGGAACGCCAGCTTCAGACGTTACAGAAGAAACGCTCGCCCGTACATTCGATATTCCGGAGCTTCCTGACGTAGATCTTTTAATCCGTACCGGCGGAGAACTACGTCTGAGTAATTTTTTGCTCTGGCATGCAGCCTATGCAGAACTGGTCTTTACAGACACCTTATGGCCTGATTATAATGAAGAAGAATTCTTAAAAGATGTAGAAGTCTTTAAGAACAGGAACAGGCGGTTCGGTGCTGTGCTGAATCCATAATGAGGTTTTTATGAATAAGGTATTACAGCGACTCTTAATTTTTTTCTTCGGCGTTCCGGTTGTAATAGGCCTTGTCTGGTTAGATTTCTTTAACCACATAGCGTTGCATATAATGATCATTGCAGTGACGTTGCAATGTTCTACAGAACTCTATACTATTTTTTCCAAGAACATTTCCCTGCAGCCCAGAGGATTCGTGATGTTTGTCAGCATCATACCCTCAGCAACAGCCTTTGTACTCGCAATGACAGGGTATCCGCTCAATTACTTGAACTACTCTATTCTTGCCGGCTTTCTTATTATTCTGGCCTATGAAGTGTTCACTGTAAAAGAATTCACATTGTCGAACCAGCATTTAGTCTCATCGTTCTTTGTGCTTTTCTACGGCGGCTATTTGTTTACATTCCTGTCCCGGCTTACGACACACACCTATGCCAGGCAGCTGATCTCTTCATTCCTGTTCATGGTCTTTATGTGTGATTCTATCGCATGGCTCACAGGGAGCCTGTTCGGCAAAAACAACAAAGGAATTATAGCTGCAAGTCCAAATAAAAGTGTGGCTGGATTTATCGGCGGTTACCTTGGTGCAGTTGCATCAGCACTTATTGCCCGCATGATCTGGCCGGAAGTGTTTTTCGGACCGGCAGCAAAAACCATACTCATGGGTCTCGTCATTTCCACAGCAGCTATTATCGGCGATCTGGCGGAGTCCGTGTTCAAACGATCCGCTAACTGCAAAGACAGCGGTTTTATCATCCCCGGCAGAGGCGGCATACTTGATTCTATCGATTCTATCCTGTATGCAGCTCCTGTATTCTTTACGGTGGTTAATTTCTTATTCAGCAAATGAAACATGTATTAGTTCTAGGGTGTACCGGCTCCATCGGTACAAGTACGCTTGATATTCTGCGTAACATGCCCGGTGATTTTAAAGCCGTAGGTCTCACTGCACATTCCAGCAAAGACAAGCTTGCCGCGCTGGCTGCCGAATTCGCCTGCCCCGGTGTGCTCACCTCTGAAACAGGAATGAACGGTCTTACACAGCTTATAGAGCAGACCAGACCTGATATTGTAGTGAACGGCATTGCCGGGGCGGCAGGACTTGAGCCGTCCAGAATCGTTCTTTCCCACGGCATCGACCTGGCGCTTGCAAACAAAGAAACCATTGTCATGGCTGCTTCGTTAATTCAGAGTCTGGCAAAGGAGAACAACTGCAGGATTCTTCCGGTTGACTCTGAGCATTCCGCCATCTTCAATCTTATAGAGCGCTGCGGAAAAGATACTGTTGAATCTATTATTATCACGGCAAGCGGAGGACCTTTCAGAAACCTGCCGAAAGAAAAGCTTGCCGCTGTAACGGTTCAGGATGCACTCAAGCATCCCACGTGGAATATGGGTAAAAAAATCACCATTGATTCAGCTACGCTTGCAAACAAGGGTCTTGAAGTTATTGAAGCATGCAGGCTGTTCCATGTGCCGACTAATCGTATACAGGTTGTAGTGCATCCGCAAAGTCTGATACATTCGCTGGTACGAACAAAAGACGGTGTTATGTATGCACAGATTTCAGAACCCGACATGAAGCATCCTATCGTAGCCGCACTGAGCTGGCCGGCAGTTCTGCAAACCTATATGAAACCGTTTGATCTTTTTGATCATGATATGACGTTCTATAAACCGAGAACAGATGACTTTCCCCTGCTGCAGTACGCATTTGATGCAGCTGCCAGCGGCGGTGCATACACTATTGCCTACAACGCCGCGGATGAAATCGCTGCATGGGCATTCCTATCAGGGAAAATCGGATTTACCGACATTGCATCGGTAGTCCGCTCAGTATTGGAAAAAGACTGGACTGCTGAGCCTGCCTCATTTGAAGAAGTATTCGCATATGATGAGCGGGCACGGAATCTGGCAAAGGAATACGTGTGACTGTCGTATACGGGCTTATCTGCCTCAGTTTTATCATATTCTTCCATGAGCTCGGGCATTTTATTGCCGCGCGGGCTTGTAAAGTAACCGTAGAAGCGTTCTCCATAGGTATGGGACCGGTACTGCTGCACAAAAAGATCGGCATAACCGATTACCGCATATCCCTGTTTCCGATCGGCGGATATTGTGCCATGAAGGGTGAGCAGGATTTTAAAAATGCACTCGACGCAAATCTTCCGACCATAACCGCTGACAAAGACTCGCTTTATGGTATTCACCCGCTCAAGCGTGCGCTCATAGCATGTGCCGGACCGTGTTTCAATCTGCTGTTCGCCTTTATGGCTTTTACAACAATTGCCATGACAGGCTACACGTATTATGCACCGTCAGCCGTCATTGTACTTGCCGACGAGCTGTATCCGGAGATCCATTCTGCCGCACGGGATGCAGGACTGAAGACAGGAGATACCATCCTTGAAATAAACAATCAAAAGGTCAACGACTTCTCCGATATTTCGGTGCTGGTCGCAACCTGTCCTGATGAAGACATTACCGTGATTGTAGAGCGTGACGGTACCGAAATGCAGTTCACCGTACACACAGATATGGACAAAACGCACGGCATTGGGAAAATCGGTGTTTCAAGTACAAAAGGCTCGTACCAAAAGCGCAGCGCTCCTGTCTATTCGTTCTTCCCTGCCCTGCTGCAGGGTGCAAAAGAAACAATGAACATGACCGGAATTGCCGTAAAAAGCATCGCCGTCCTGTTCAAAGGCGTAGAAATAACAAACGCCGTGTCAGGCCCGGCACGGCTGACCACCATGCTCGGAGACACCGTAAAAGAAGGCTTTTCCGCAGGAATCAATTCCGGCATTGTAAGCACGCTCCAATTTCTGGCGCTCATAAGTATATCGCTTTTCATCATGAACCTGCTGCCTATTCCAATATTAGACGGCGGTCTGGTTCTTTTTGCGTTCATCGAAACCGTATTCAAAAAACAGGTACCGCCAAAAGTGCAGTACTATGTACAATATATAGGCATTGCGTTCATAGCGGCCATGCTGCTCATTGGCATCGGCGGCGACATCAAGTACTTTGCCAAGCTGTTGGGGAAAAAATGAAACACACATCTATTCTATCAGCTGTATGCGCTCTGTTTACAGGCTTTGCCGCATATCCGCAGTCACATATATCAAAGCAGCCGCATCAAAAACCCGTCAGCGCGGTGATTGCCACCGCCGGCAATGATTTTTTCAGTGCAGGTAATGACGGTTTTTTAATAAAATGGACTGATGACGGACTCGGTGAACACTATCAGATATCAGATCTTGGGATCAGCATGATCGCATGCTCGCCAAACGGCAAAGAACTTGCGGTCTATGAAACAGACGGCGGTACCATAAACCGCGTAAGCGTATGGAACTGGAGCAACCTGACCAGAAAATATGCGCTGCGCTTTGAAAATCCGCTCACATCGCTGGCTTACAGTGAAAAGGGATCCTATTTAATGGCAGGAACGGCATCCATGACCGGTCTGCTGTTCCTGAACGCATCAAACGGCAGAGTTGTCAACAAACTTAAAGAAAATACAGGAGTTATATCGCTTGCAGCTACCAGCGCCACTGAAAAATCAGCGGTCATGTATGCGCAGAACGGTTCACTGGTGTACTACAACCTGCAGACCGGCCGCCATGAGCATAAATTTGATACTACGGCAAGTTTACGGCAGCCGGTGCTGTTCCATAACAACCTGATGCTTGCAGGCATAAACGGAAGCACACTGTACGTTATACAGGCAACCTCCGGAATACCTGCTGCAAAAATAGCCGTAAAAAATGCAGTCATTGTCAGCGCAAAAGCTGATGCAGACCTGTATTATCTAAATTATGACGGCAGGAACTATGCACTTACAAAAATCCCCGTCCAGCAAGGCGGCGCAGTTCTGCAGCCTGTAGTCATACGAACTTTCTCGCTGCTGTCAAAACGTCAGAATATCACATCAGCTGTAAAGGCAGGCAACCGCATTCTGATGGGCACAGAGGACGGAGCACTGTATGCGCTCGACATACCGGACGAAGGCATGGAATCAACCGCATCCGTGACGCTGCTCACCGACACCATGTACGACCGGATTCTGGATGTAGAACGCTTCGGAGAAGACTTCTATTTTCTCACCGCCTCAATGCTCTTTAAATCATCCTATACAGACGGCAACGTAGAAAAAATCACGGACAACCATGGCCACACCAATATCATTCCTTACGGTGACAAAATAATTTTCTGGAGCAAAAACGATAAAAAGCCCGTTCAAGAATACTCTGTGAGCGACGGCACCATAACACCGCTGTTTACGCCGGACAATGCTATAAAATCCATGAGGATATTCGGCAGTACGCTGCTCGTACTAGAGGGAAATACTTCCGTCAGCAGCATATCACTTGAAGAAAGCGCTGGAAAGTCTTCCGGCAGAAAGAAAAAGCTGCTGTATACCGGCAGCGGTCTGGAAGACATGGTTCTGTACAATGACACAGAACTGTATGTATCAAAATCAGCGGCAACGCGTCCTGAATCTGCGCTCATCCATATCAATACCCAGACGCAGGAAACCGTGCCCGTACAGTTCTCAGGAGCAGTGGCATTTTCACTTACCTATGATACCACCCATGACTCTTCCAATATCTACGGCATTGCGGTTACCAGCAATGCCAACGGTACCGGCGCATCAGGCAGCACCATGCTGTTCGCATTTAATCCTGAGACAAAGTTCACTTATCATCTGCTGCAGATTAATGAGGAAGACTCGAATGCGTTCATAACCATGTCTTATCCAAATCTGTACACAAACCTCGGTAAGACACAGATACGCTCATACGATACGTATACACGCAAAAATTTCATATACAAGCGCTCCGCAGCGCTGCCGCTAAAAGCCGTGCGCAGCGGAAACCAGCTTGTAGTACTCAACAGGGATGGAAGCATCTCCTGGTATAACAGCAGTAATGCAGCCGTTGCCGCTGACTGGTACTTCACCAACCAGCAGCAATGGACAGAATTCTAACGTACAGCGTTACAGCATAATGCCGCAGCCACGCTGAAGTGCCTCCCGGTACACCTGCAAATAGCCTTCGGCCGACACATTCCAGCCGAAGGACTGCCGCATGGCACGTTCCTTCATCGCCTCTATGTGGTCTTTTTTATTATAGTAGGCATAGACAGCCCACCCGACCGTATCAAATATGGCACCGGGTGTAAGCTGATCGAACATAAAGCCCGTTCCTTCACCCGTAGCTTCATTATAATTCTGTACCGTATCAGCAAGACCGCCGGTGTTACGTACAATCGGCAGCGTACCATACAGCAGAGAATACATCTGGTTCAGACCACACGGCTCATACTTGGAGGGCATCAGGAAGAAA
The DNA here is from genome assembly GCA_902783245.1 of uncultured Spirochaetaceae bacterium. Taxonomy (GTDB): domain Bacteria; phylum Spirochaetota; class Spirochaetia; order Treponematales; family Treponemataceae; genus Treponema_D. The sequence continues at coordinate 13,651 of CACZQF010000001.1, forward strand.
TCAGATCCGGCCTCCACCAGATGGCTCAGCCCCTCATCAAATCCCACATGCGCGCGAAGATTCGGCAGCTTGCTCTGCAGGCTCAGGATCTCATTTTCACACCAGCGCTCGCCGTTGCCCAGAATCGCCACCTGCACATCCATACGGTCACAGATATTGTACATACAGCCGTACGAAGGACCAAACAACTCGCCAATACCCTTCTGATCGACCAGACGCGTCACAATACCAATAAGCGGCACATCAGGCCGTACCGGCAGTCCCATACGAGCCTGCAGCTCAGCCTTACACTTCGCCTTGCCTTCCATATTATCCGCAGAATAGGTTTTAGGAATAAATGTATCGGCAGCAGGATTCCAACGCACCGTATCAGCGCCGTTCACAATTCCACGCACGGCATCCGCCCTCACGCGCAACAGACCGTCAAGCCCGAAGCCGCCCTCTGCGGTCTGAATCTCCCGTGCATAGGTAGGAGACACGGTCGTTATCATGTCAGCGTTAGAAATACCGGCCTGCAGGAAATTAATTCCGCCATGATGCTCAATATTCGCACCATAATACAATTCCCACGGCACACCCAGATCCAAAAAATGATCCTTACCGTACTGCCCCTGATATCCCATGTTATGAATGGTAATAACGCTGGCAGTCTTAGCAAATGCCTCTGACCGGCATTTATGCCGCAGAATCACCGGCACAAGCGCAGCTGACCAATCATGCACATGCATGATATCAGGATACCAGTTCAGCTTGCGGCACAGCTGGAACGCTCCGTGACACAGCACAGAAAAACGGTACGGATTATCATGGAAATCTGTTTCATCAGGAGTACCGTAGATACCATCACGTCCGAAGCACTGCTCATGGTCAATAAAATACACCGGCAGCTTTTCGCATCCGGGCATCGGCGTCGTATACACCGCAGTCCATGTCTCAGAAGTTCCGGCAGCAACCGCCATAGGTCCCTCCAGCAACGTCAGCTTCGAGCGGTCAATCTTATAATACCGGGGAATCACGACTTTTACATCATGCCCCAGCTTTGAAAGCGTCACTGCCAGCGCAGAAACTGCATCGGCAAGGCCGCCGGTCTTTGCAAACGGAACAACCTCGGCAGAAACCATCAGAATCTTCATACTCATTCCCCCTGTTTTGTGTGTGCCGCCGTATAGAATGCGGCCTTTGAATTAACGATCGTATCCTCGCTCACGCAGTATGCAATGCGGAACCACCCCTTACAGCCGAAACCTGAGCCGGGTGCACAAAGGATCAGATGACGCTTTAAGTGATCTACAAATGCACCGTCATCATCATTCCAACCGTCAGGCACCTTACAGAACAGATAGAACGCCCCTTCGGGCTCAGCATAAGAAATTCCGGCATTATCAAGCACCGCTGTCATCTCATGACAACGTTTTTCATACGGAGAATAGTCACAGGGTGCATTCCAGCTGCTCGCAGCAACCTTCTGAAAAAAAGCCGGCGCATTCACATAGCCGAGCACTCTGGTGGCAAAAATACAGGCGGCAACAAGCTCATCATGGTCAGGACAGGCTGGATTGACGCAGATATAACCGATCCGCTCGCCGGGCAGACTCAGATTTTTTGCAAAGGAAGTAACTACCACGGCATGCTCATACACTGAAAATACAGGAGCAACCTTTTTACCGCCAAACGTTATGGCACGATATGGCTCATCACAGATAAGATACGGATACCTTCCTGTCTTTCTGCCGTGCTCATGCAGCACTTCGGCAAGAGAAGCAATATCGGCCGCTGAATAGATACGGCCGCTCGGATTATTCGGAGAATTGATAATCACTGCGGCTGTACGTTCTGTCAGACTGCGCGCTATCGCATTTGTATCCAATGAAAAATCAGGTTTTGACTGCACTTCCCGCAGGATTCCGCCATGATTACCCACATAATGCCGGTACTCACTGAAAAACGGTACAGGCACAAGCACTTCATCACCCGGATTAAGCACTGCTTTAAACACGCAGTTCATGGCACCGGCGGCACCGCACGACATAATGACCGAACTACCGGTCACCTGCACGCCCTGCTCAAGCGTTTCTTTGGCGGCCATCGCCTCACGTACCTCCGGATATCCGGCGTTGGGCATATATCCATGACAGCCGTGCGTCCGGTCTGCCGCTATCCGGGCCACTGCCTGAAAGACCTCCTCGGGAGGCTCCAGATCAGGGTTACCCAGACTAAAATCAAACACATGATCAGCACCGTATTGTGCTTTGAGTGCAATTCCTTCTTCAAACATTTTACGAATGGCAGAGGCACTCCTGCTGCTCATTACTTCCTGTATATATTTTGCAATCATGTACAAAGTATACCACACGGTTCTGCTTTTGTACACGAAAAGGAATGTTGCCGGGTGCAGGAGAAGAAACTACAGTCTATATGTCATCTTTGTGAGCTGCGATTTTGTCCCGACCAAGGTCGGGTCGGCGGTCTGCAGGAAGGAAAACTGTCTCCGCAGATGCGGAGACAGTTGTAAAGATCAGAGGGAACCCAGAAAAACTTCCAACATCGTAGAAGTTAACGTCGAAGATGTTCTTTTGCGAGGTTACTATGATAAAACCCGCAGGCTTTTTCGACGTGCCCTAGAATATACCAAATCCTGTCAGCAGGATTACAAGCAGCAGAAGCGGCGCTATATACTTAATCATAACAACGTAGAGCGTCCGGCGGAGGAAGCCTTCACCATTACGTGTAATCTCATCAATGACAGTTTTCGGCTTGACAATCCAACCGATAAGGATACACGTAAGCAGACCTACAATAGGCATAAGCATGTTATTGCTCAAGTAATCCAGAATGTCAAGAATCTGACCGACACTACCATTTGGCAGCTTGGCATCAAAGTACAGCACATTGTATCCCATACAAACAATCACAGAAATAACAAATGTGACCACAGACATAATGACGGCCGATTTTTTTCTGCTCCACTTAAACTTATCCATCATACTTGCCGTGATTGCTTCAAGAATTGAAACAGAGGACGTCAGGGCGGCAAACAAAACCATTACAAAGAAAATAAGTCCGATAATATTGCCGAAGCTTCCCAATGAATTAAAAACTTTGGGCAACGTTATGAACATAAGACCGGGCCCGGCAGACATTCCTTCTTTTCCAGAGAATACGTAAACAGACGGAACAATCATCATACCGGCAAGGAAGGCAATGCCCGTATCAAAAATCTCAATCTGGTTTACCGATTTAACGATGTTCACTTCTTTTTTCATGTAAGAACCATAGGCAACCATAATTCCCATAGCTATGGAAAGAGAATAAAAGAGCTGGCCCATTGCATCAAGGAATATATCAAGGAAACCTTTTACAGTAAGCCCGGAAAAATTAGGAATAAAGTAAATGGCAGCTCCCTGCAGACCGGTTTTAGTTACTCCCGATTCATCCGTATGTGAAATGAATAACGAATAAACGGCCGTAAACACAACGATCACCACAAGAACGGGCATCAGAATTTTAGAATACTTTTCAATGCCGTGCTCCACGCCCTTATACACGATGAGAAAAGTAAGGCCAGCAAAAATAACGGTATACAAAATCGGCTGCCATTGTGATGTAATAAATCCGCCGAAGTAACCGTCCTGCACAGCTACTTTTCCCTGAAACGTAAGGTATGAAAATGCATATTTAACTACCCATCCGCCGATTACCGTGTAATACGGATAAATCAGGAAAGGAACAATAAACGAAAAGATTCCCAGGAAGCCCCATTTTGCATTAATTTTTTTATAGGCAGTGAGCGGGCTTTCCTGTGTTTTACGGCCGATTGAAATTTCAGTAACTAGAAGCGCAAATCCAAAGGTCAAAGCCAGAACAAGATACACAAGAAGAAAAAGCGCGCCTCCGTCTTTCGCCGCCAAATACGGGAAACGCCAGATATTTCCCAGACCAACGGCACTGCCTGCCGCTGCAAGAACAAAACCTAATGAACCAGAAAAAGAGTTTCGCTGTTTTGTTTTAGTTTCCATAATAATTAATTATCCTTTTTGTAGCACAGAATCTATATTTTCTCAGTATAGCACAAGAGCCATGAATCTGCATATACACATACCTTCTTAAAACGATTAAAAAGTATCAGATACACAGAAAAGCTGGACAATGAGCGGTATAAAGAACCGGCATATGCCGTATCCCCCTGCGGTCACGAAAATCAATTTTACGTTTAGTACAGAAAGCAAAATTGCCGCTGACAGCTGCGGAGCCGTAACCCTGCATTGATTAAACTGTTTTCAGTTTATATAATGAAGGGCACCTCGAAAAAGGGCATCTTCGATGTTGACATCTACGATGTTGGAAATTTTTCGAGGTTCTCTGAAATACATTTTTGGAGGCAGCGGTATGAGTATACACGTACGGACAGACAGAGAACAAATCAAAGCAGCATTCAGAATGATACGCACAGGACTGCTCGGCGTATTCGGCCTGCTCGTACCGGTCTGCCTGCAGGCACTGCCTTTCAACAGCAAGCTCAGTAAAAGCGAGCTTGAGACCATAAACGCCGGACAGGTGCTGATCAGAAACACCGGAGCCGTAAAGCACATGTGCATCAGCACGGACAACGCCGATGTGAATTCTGCGCTTAAAATCATCAAAGACCTGAATCCCGCCTATCTTGCAGAAGTAATACAAGTTCGTCCGGTACAGGGAAATGAAGACATACTTTCTGTAGTCAGGGATATTCTGGTCGACATTCCGTCATACGTCGGCATCCCCTACTGGTCAGAGCGCGGAGAATGCTACTACGACCTGTACTCCGATGGTAAAATAACATCGCAGACCCAGGAAGGAGATACCGAACACATCACCGCCGTACTTGAGATGGATCCGTTCGGTGATATCGGAGCGGATATAACAGTGCGGCAGACTGCCGATTTTCTTTCATACGCAAACACGAACACGAACGACCTGTACTATAAAGACAGCTTTAAATGTGTAAAAACGCAGAACATGAAGTCTCTTATTGTGGTATTCCGGGACGGGGACAACTGGATTCTGTACGGAATCGGCGGTGTAGATGCACCGAAAGTTTTTTTCCTCAAAAAGCGGATTGAAACGTCATTCATCAACCGCATAAAGACATTCTGTAATTTCGTATTCCAGAAGCTCTGACGGCACAGCCGGCGGCTTCCGCACCTCCGCTACGGCAGCAGTGCGGAAAGTACGGACGTATGCGTGTGCAGGTGCGTAATGGCACCTGCAAGCGCGTCCGCAGCATGATCAGGCTTAGGCTCTGTTTCCAGCCCTAAAAGCATCTTTACACAACGCTCCACAAGTTTTTTATCCGCGCTTGCAGTTCCCGCCACGGACTGCTTGATCTGATTCGGAGTATATTCTCCGAGCAGAATACATCGCTGCGCCAGACAGAGTGTGACTACACCGCGGGCTTCGGCAACCGACATGGCGCTGGACGTGTTGCGTGCAAAATACAGCGTCTCCATACCGGCTTCCCGGGGATTATATTCCTCTATTACTGCCGCAAGCTTATTATATATCAACAGAAGCCGCTCGCTGTGCGGGCTTGCCGCTTCCGTTTTTATCACGCCGTAGGTAACCAGCTTCAGACGGTTATTCAGACAGTCAATAATACCGTAGCCGGTGGACGCCAGCCCCGGATCAATACCGATTACCCTTCTGACATTTGATTTATATACTTCCGCCATCACCTGATCTCCCGTAATACGTCTGGTCAAGGCACGCTCCGCTCAAGGTTTTGACTCAGCCGTTTCGAGGGGCGCCCGTTATTAGTGTCCCCCAATAAAAAAGCCGCTCCTGCCATAGCAAAGGAGCGGCCTGTATCAGTCATAACCTGTATGCACAGGTCTATGACATGTCAGAGGTTTCCTTATTCCTCCGGATTGAAGTCATCAGGATATTCAGCTGTGGTGTACACATTCTGAACATCATCGTTTTCTTCAAGCCGATCAACAAGCTTCTGGACTTTTCCAGCGGTCTCTGCATTGACAGAAGTATATGCCTCAGGAATCATGGCAACTTCTGCAGACATGGACTCATAGCCCTTTTCCTGCAGCGCTTCAAGTACAGTGGCAAAGTTCGTAGGATCGGTCGTAACCGTGATGATACCGTCTTCGTTCACGATATCCTCAGCACCGGCCTCAAGCGCAACCTCCATGAGCTCGTCCTCATTCACTTTTTCGGCATCATACTCAATGTTGCCGCAGCGTTTGAACATACGGCTTACAGAGCCTGACACGCCCATGTTTCCGCCAAACTTGGAGAAAATATTGCGGACATCGGCAGCAGCACGGTTTTTGTTGTCAGTAAGGACTTCAACCATGATGGCAACTCCGCCCGGAGCATATCCTTCGTATACCAGCTCCTCATAGGAAGCGGCTCCGCCCTCACCGGTGCCTTTTTTGATTGCACGCTCAATATTATCTTTGGGCATGCTGGCTGCACGTGCTTTAAGAATAGCAGTACGCAGGCGCGGGTTGGCAGCGGGATCACCGCCACCCATACGGGCAGCTATAGAAATTTCTTTGATAAACTTTGTGAACATCTGGCCACGCTTTGCATCGGCAATGCCTTTTGCGTGTTTAATGGTAGCCCATTTACTATGTCCTGACATGGGAACTCCTCATATAAAAACAGAATATGTGTTAGGAATACTATCATGTACTACAATAAAATGTCAATATAAGTAAAAAAAGAGCGGCCTATGTAACGTACTACCACACAACAAAGCCGCCGACCAGCAAACCGATGATCACACTTCCTCCACAAAACATCAGAGTAACAGCCTTAAGGAAACCATTTTCCTCAATATACTAATCTCTGTGAATAAGTTGAAAACCGTTTTTAAATTTAAATTTTATCATTGACAGATTATATTGTATGCTATATATCATGCATAGATAGATTGTATCAAATCTAAATGCACGTTAACAGGAGGCCGCCATGGCAATTTACGATTACACCGTTACAGACAGAAAGGGAAACGAAGTTTCTTTGGAATCATTCAAAGGCAAAGTACTGCTTATTGTAAACACGGCTACCGGCTGCGGCTTTACCCCGCAGTACGAAGGACTTGAAAAGCTGTATCAGCAGTATCATGACAAAGGCCTTGAGATTCTGGACTTTCCCTGTGACCAGTTCGGACATCAGGCGCCGGGAGATGATGATGAAATCCACCAGTTCTGCCAGGCAAAATATAAGACGAGCTTTGACAATTTTAAGAAAATCGAAGTTAACGGGACGAATGAGATTCCGCTCTTTACGTTCCTGAAGGCCCAAAAAGGTTTCGCAGGATTTACCGGCGACAAAGCGGAGTTTATGAACGCCCATGTGGCAAAGATTGATCCGGATTTCAAGAACAATGCGGACATAAAGTGGAACTTCACTAAATTTCTGGTAGACCGCAGCGGAACCGTCGTTGAACGCTTTGAGTCAACAGTAGAACCGCAGGATATCGCTAAAAAAATAGAAGCCTGTCTGTAACAAGCAAGCTTTCATATTTTTCTGCCGTTCCACCCCTGGGAACGGCTTTTTTTATGCCTGCACACAAAAAAGCCGCCGGACTACATACGGAATGTCTATCAGATAAATAGAAGTTCTGTGTCTCCAAAGATTTCGACCCGACCTTGGTCGGGACAAAATGGTGGCTCACGCAACGTCACTACTGGATGCCGCCTCCCGCCACCTCCGTATACACACAGTTATACACGCAACTTGACAAGCAGTAAAAACGTGCTACACTAAAACGGTAATTTTGTTCAAAACCTTTGGTTTATGAGCAAGAAAAAAACAAAAAGTCGCAGGAGATAATATTATCTCACATTACCGTGCCTCTCAGATCCCACCACGACTTTTAGGAGGTTATTTTGTTAACGTTTTTTATTTCACTTATTGTGCTTATTGTAGGTTACTTAATCTACGGTTCGTTGGTCGAGCGTGTGTTCAAACCGTCAGACAATCCTACCCCCGCCATGACTAATCCTGACGGAGTAGACTATGTTCCTATTTCCACCGCCAAGGCATTTCTGATCCAGCTGCTCAACATTGCAGGTCTCGGTCCTATCTTCGGTGCCATCTCAGGTGCCATGTGGGGTCCGAGCGTGTATATCTGGATTGTCTGCGGTACGCTGTTTGCAGGTGCCGTCCATGACTTTATGGCAGGTATGCTTTCTGAGCGTAACGACGGTGCTTCCATTTCAGAAGTTACCGGCAAGTACTTAGGACCGGCAATGCACAATGTCATGCGTGTATTCTCCGTCGTTCTGCTTGTCCTTGTCGGCGTTGTATTTATGGTAGGCCCGGCAGGTCTGCTTGCACAAATCACTCCGCTCAACATAAAAATATGGACGGTGATTATCCTTTGTTACTACTTTCTTGCAACATTGCTTCCTATCGATAAAATCATCGGAAAAGTCTATCCATTCTTCGGTATTCTGCTGATTCTGATGGCATTCGGTATCATCATCGGTACCATGATACATTCAGGCGAGCGCCCGATGATGGAGCTGACCTTCAAGAATCTTTACCCCGGCAATGTTGACGGCACGGGCGTAAAACCGATCTGGCCGCTTATGTTCATCACAGTTGCCTGCGGTGCCATCTCCGGCTTCCACGCCACCCAGTCACCGATCGTATCCCGCTGTATCAAGAGCGAAAAAGACGGCCGCAAAATCTTCTACGGTGCCATGGTTGCAGAAGGCATCATCGCCCTTATCTGGGCAAGCGCAGCAGTTGCATTCTTCTGGAACAAAGACGGTTCCGGTACAGGACTTTCAGCGCTTAAAAAGATCGGCGGCGGTAACTCAAAGTCCGTCTATCAGATGTGCGTTGCTCTGCTCGGTAAAATCGGCGGTCCCATCGCCCTGCTCGGCGTTATCGTCTGTCCGATCACATCCGGCGATACCGCGTTCCGCAGTGCCCGCATGACCATTTTTGACTGGTTCAAGCTCGATGAAAAGAACATCAAAGTCCGTCTGAGCGCAGCCATTCCGCTGCTCTTAATCGGCTACGGCATTTCATTCATCAACTACAACGTTGTATGGCGCTATTTCTCATGGTCTAACCAGACGCTCGCCATGATCGTACTGTGGGCAGGAGCCGTGTATTTTGCCACCAACTACGGAAAAGAGCGCAACCGCTGCTGGATCGCGGCAGTGCCTGCAACCTTTATGTCCGCAGTATCCATCACATACCTCATGTATGCACCGGAATGTTTCAACCTCGGTGCAAAAGGCAGCTCAGGTCTGGTAATTTCATATGTAATCGGCGTTATTGCTGCGATAGTATGTCTGACCATATTCCTGGTAACCGTCTACCGGAATCCTGCTGCAAGCCTTGAGCGCCAGCAGAGCACTATCATCGGCCGTAAAGAATAGACCTGTTCGCAATTTGCTTTGTATTCCAATACAGGCAGCAGTCTGCCGCGGCAGGCTGCTGCCTGTGCATTTTCCGTATAATCTGGTACAATACGGACTATGATCATTGCAGAAATCGGAACCGCCCACGGCGGTTCCTTTGAAAAAGCATGCAGGCTCATGGATGCCGCAGCGACGGCCGGAGCTGATGCCGTCAAATTCCAATGGGTATATGCAGACGAAATCCTGCACCCCAAAACAGGCACCGTAAAGCTGCCGGGCGGGGATATTCCCCTGTATGAACGGTTCCGCCAGCTGGAAGTGCCGCCTTCTTTTTTCGCAGACTGTCTGCAGTATGCGCACGCTCATTCCCTGAAATTCGTCTGCTCGCCGTTCGGGCTTAAAAGCCTGCAGGAGCTGCTTGCTATTTCGCCGGACGCAGTAAAGATAGCGTCCCCCGAGCTTAACCACTATCCGCTGCTCAAGGCACTTGCAGACAACCGCAGTAAGCAGGCAGCTGACGGAAAAACGCCGGTTCCCGTCATCATATCCAGCGGAGTATCCACGCTGAGTGATATAGAAAAAGCGATCAATATTCTGGGACGTACGGACGTAACGCTGCTGCACTGCATCACCTGCTACCCTGCCCCTGAATCAGAATACAACCTGAACCTGCTGCCCCTGCTGTCAAAGCTTTTCGGCGTTCCTGCAGGTGTAAGCGATCACAGCCTTGATCCGGTACTCGTACCGTCGCTGGCAGCTGCAAACGGCGGCACGGTCACCGAAAAGCATATCACGCTCAGCAGAAGCACGGACGGTCTTGATGACCCGGTGGCGCTTGAGCCAGAGCAGTTCGCGCTTATGGTACACTGCATTCATCAGTGCAGGGCAGCCATAGACCGCTACACAGCTGAGACCGGGAAAGCGCGTATACTTGAACAGCTCAGCGGTACCTACGGTACAGAAAAGGTCCAAGCTGCGCTCGGAACAGGTATAAAGCAGCTTGCGCCGTCAGAACAGGCAAACTACGGCCGCACGAACCGCTCGCTGCACTTTATGCGCAGCCTGCCAGCGGGCACCGTCATTACGGCGCAGGACGTGGCAGTATTACGTACTGAAAAAATACTCACGCCCGGCATTTCTCCTGAATACCTTGAAACCGTTATCGGCAGGCGGCTGACACACAGTGCCGAGGCAGGAGAAGGCGTGCGGTGGGAGCATCTGCTGTCATAAGTGTACAGTACACAAAGGGCTGTACCAACGCGTTGGACAGCCCCATGTACCGGGAGCGTATCCGCCGTATACAGCGATTTTTCCCGTTCTCAAGGGCACCTCGAAAAACTACTAAAGCAGGTTTTTCGAGGTGCCCTTAATTGTATTTTTTTACGCTTTCCAGTAGTATTACGGGTATGGAAACATTGATTCAACCGAAAGTCCTGAAAGGATTCAGGGACTTTCTTCCCTCGGCAGAAATTCTTCGTACCGAGCTCACAGAAAAAATCACGCAGGTATACCGTTCATTCGGCTTCGTGCCCATCGACACGCCGGTGCTTGAGTATACAGAAATTCTGCTTCGCAAAAGCAACGGAGAAACCGAAAAACAGGTGTTCCGCTTTACTGACAACGGCGGCCGGGACGTGGCCATGCGCTTTGACCTGACGGTACCGTTCGCACGTTTTACCGCAGAGCATAAAAATGATCTCTATTTTCCCTTTAAACGATACCATATAGCAAAAGTCTGGCGCGGCGAAAAACCGCAGGCCGGAAGATACCGCGAATTCATGCAGTGCGACGTGGATACCGTCGGCTCAGACAGTGCTGCGGCGGACTTTGAGATTCTGTCCGTAATGAAAACCGCGCTGAATGCCATCGGCGTAAACGGTATCACCATCCACGTAAACCACCGCGGCATTTTCAACCGTTTTCTGGCATGCATCGGCACAGCGGAAAAAAGCGAGGATATTCTGCGCTCAGTGGACAAGCTTGCAAAGGTCGGCAAAGACGCTGTATTCGCAGAGCTGCAGGAACTCACCGGTTCCGAAGACAAGGCACAGAAAATACTGACCTACATTGCAGGCGCAGACTCGTTCGAAAGCACGCTCGATCTGCTTGAAAGCATGGCAGGCGGTCCCGGCGATGACACCGCTCGCATGAGAGAAATCAGAGCCATGATGAAAGCCGCAGGAATCGAATCGACCTATGTGCTTGACCCGTCCATTACACGCGGACTAGACTACTACACCGGCATTGTCTATGAGACATTCCTGAACGATCTGCCTTCTATAGGCTCCGTATGCTCAGGCGGCCGTTACGACAACCTTGCCGGCCTGTATATGAAGGAAAAAGTTCCGGGCGTAGGCATGTCTATCGGCCTTGACCGGCTTATTGCAGGACTTGAGGAGCTTGGAAAGACGGAGAAAAAAGGCAGCTATCTTGATGTAGAAATATTCTGTCTGGACAAAAATCATGCCGCGCACTACCAGAAAGTTGCCGCCCAGCTCAGGGCACAGCAGGTGGCCGCAGAAGTATTCCCCGACCCTAAAAAGCTAGGCCAGCAGTATGCAGTCACCGAAGCGAAGTGCGTGCCGTGGGGCATCATGATTAAAGAAGAAAATCTGAAGGACGGAACGGTGACGCTCAAAAACCTGCGTACCAGAGAGCAGTTCGAAAACATCACCGTTGATAAGGCTGTGCAGCTCATACGGAGCTGAGCACGTCCGACACACGGTCAATAGCAAAAAAGTCCGCAGGAACGCAGAGTTAGTTCAGGCGGACTTTTTTTGTATGGCTATGTCCGTAAATAGTGTTGCTAACACGTACATAGCTCGGTTTAAATATTAACTAACTATGTATGATAAAATTAACAGAAAAGTTTTTTGAAGAAGTATACGTGGAATCAAATAGTCTAAATAGCTATAAAGGATTAAACCATTTTAAGGAATGTCAAATTTATTTACCACTTTAGGACACAGCCTTTTGTATATACGGCAGCATGTATGCTTCAGCACACCGCCGCTACATCTTTTCAGAAACAGATTCAGCCAGAAACTTATTGGCGCAGATGGTCACTGCCGATCCGGGGAGCCAGCCGCCCGGAACAAAATACCATTTTTCAGTCCGCGGCTCCGACTCCTGCACCAGCGTCTCGTTTCCGATAATCTGCAACACCTGGCCGCGGCGGCAGTGCGATGCTATAGGTGAGCTCCAGCCGGGCGCGCTGCGCAACGCCACGTACGGCTCACGGACAACTATCCACTGTACGTCTGGAGCAAGCGCAAGCGGATCAGACTCATCCAGCTCAAACTCAATCTCTTTCTGTCGCGCAAAGCAGGAACTCAATCCAGTACACAGTACACAGACAAAGCTTGCAAAGCATATAAAACACGCGCAAACGGCAGCACGATGCCGCAGCGTTCTCAGAACATCAGCAGCACGCATAGCTACTGCAGTCCCGAAACATATTCCTGTATTGCAGGATACAGCTTCATGTCAGAATCTACAAAATGAAGGGAAGGAATATCGGCAAGCGGAACCCATGCATATTCAGAATGCTCCGTCAGCGTGTACGGAATCTGTATTCCGTCATGAGGCACGCTGATCGAATAGGCATGCAGCACGCACTGCTCGCCGTTATGGCAGAATTCAGCCTCTGCAATACGGTCACGAACGGTCACCGTAATGCCGAACTCTTCCTGCAGCTCACGCACCACAGCCTGCTGCTCGGTTTCATCCGGCTCACATTTACCGCCGGGAAATTCCCATCTGTCACCCATGACTCCCACAGGATTACGGTGCGCGATCAGAATCTTTCCGTTACAGTAGGCAATGCATGCCACAGAAACTTTCGGCATAGGCTACAGCAGAAGAACCTGAGGAAAAAGAAAGTGCAGCAGACCAGCGAACAGACAGAAAATGCCGATGTACCGTCTGCCGTCTATAAACACCTTACGTACCGGCTCACCGATACTCAGGTCGGTGGATGAAGCATCCATATAATACTCAAGCAGAAGCGCGAAGCCGCCTGCTATGCCTGCAAGCGCCGGAAAAAAGTCACCAATAACGGGAATATCATTATGCACCACAGAAAGCAGCTTCATAATTCCGGTAAACACCGAGGCAAACCCGACGACCAGCCGGAATGCCGGCGTAGAAATAAAAGACATGTCTCCTTTGAACAGGCGGGAAGGATGCAGTCCCTTTTTTCCCGCAGGAGCGCTTTCGTCCGGCTCCAGATCTGCAGCATCCGGCACATCCGCATCAGCGGAGGTCTGCTGCGCATAGACCAGAATCAGCCCTACTCCAATATTAAGAAGCACAGAAAGAAAATAAAACTGTAGCATATGAGCTTCACTCCTCATTCACCGGCGTTGTACCGAAGCCGCCAACGTCTGCTTCTTACCGGCGATCTCAACATCAGCCAGTACTTGAAGTATATCATAATCAGAAAACTTTGTCCTCAAAAAACATTCGTTTCCGCTATAAATTTCAGTCATCGTCTGCGTCTGCGATTTCTGCTTGTCCACATCCACCGTCCAGAATTCCACCTTTACGTTTTCGCTGTGCGCCTGCTGTTTCTGCCCGGACACCTGCTTCGGCGACAGTCGCAGGCTCACGTACACAATGTCTTCGAATGAAAAAGAAGAAAGCTCCGCCTGTATATTCCCGAACTGCTTTTTATTGTCGGAGCCACCGAGCAGGCTTGTAAACAGCACCAGCAGCAGACAGGCCACGAGCGAAAAAAGCATAAGCCGGTTCGCGCGCGTAGCAACAAGCACCTTGAACAGTCCTTTTACCGGACGAGGCCCCCTGCCCGCATAATATTCCTGTACGATCCGGGGTGCGTTTCTAAGCCGTTCCTCACGATTATAATAAAAGTGAAGCGGCTCTTCGCCTTCGGCATACCCTTCGTTTTTACTATCATCCATACGCCCATCCCCTACGATCTTGAGATGACATTTATCAGATCATCCATCCGCCACCATTTTACCGAAACACACTGATCATCGGCAAAAATACCGGTGATGATGCCCGTATCGGAAAGGAAGAACGAATGGTACAGAAGGTTATCGGAACCGATTCCCAGATTGCGCTTCAGGATCCGCTGGCCGTCAGGCTGTATCATCTGCACCATGAATCCGTTGTCGGTGGCAATAGAAAAGAACAGCCAGCCGCTTGAAGTCACACCCATAAAATCATAGGGAATGCTGTATGAAATCCGGCTGAACCCCTGCGTGACAGAATGCTCGAACGCGGGAATGCTGTACGGCTCGCCGAATGTACCCGATACCGCATCAAGCGGATACACGCGCGTACCCGCATAATCTATACCGGACTGCACCTTGGAGTCCTGGTCCACATAGTTCACAGAATAATCGACTTTTACAAACAGTTCGTAGCCGCTGCGCGCAGGAATAACCTTTTCCACGGACACATGCACCGTACCCGTATTTTCATCCTGTGTGAACGGGTCAGGAACATCGGCGCTTTTTACGGGAATAATGTATTTTAGATAACGGTCGGCGGAAAACCAGTATACGAGCGGACCGTCATTAGTCACGCATACCACCACAAGCTCGTTGGAGTCGGTAGTATAGACAGCATCAATGAACGGAAACGGCGTGCCGCCGGGACCGTTCTGCCCGATATAGTCAATGAACGTGCCGTCGCTGGAAAAGCAGACGATCACACGGTCAAGCATAGTATTCTTTTCATTGTCACGGATCTGCCGGGATTTCGGCAGTGTATCGACTGCATACAGATACTTACGGGAATCAACGGCAACGGGCCCGAGCGTGTTGAACGGATATGCTACTGCCTTACGAGTGCTCACCGCGGCTTCGGACATGTCGGACGGAACAAAATCAGGGGCAACATTGTCATCGGCATTGTACAGCAGCGTAATCAGGTCGCCGTAGGAATTAAGCTCCATGATCTTCTTGGACTCGCCGTTGGCAATATAAAAGAAACCGGAATTCATGGCCATATATGTTCTGACCGCACCCACGGAAGCCAGGCTGAACAGATTCAGCTGGTCGTCAAAACGGCCGTACGGAACGGTGAACAGATCATTCCCGGCAACCGTACGCGGCAGACCGGAGTCCGCGCAGGAAACAAACAGGCAGAGCAGCAGCGCGGTAAGCAGGGAATACACATTTTTTATCATATTTCTAGCATAAAGATTCACCCGCTTCCTGTCAACGCTACATCTGACGCTGCGATGAATCCCGGCGGCGGTCGCTGTTTCCGGCGTAATAGGCGCTTTTGCAGGCGTACATTTCTCTGTCAGCACGTGAGAACACAGACTTAAAGTCCTTGTCCAGCCGGTCATCAAATACCGCGGCGCCTTTTGATACGCTCAGCTCCAGCTCGTAGCGGTCGTTTTCCTTATTAAACGCTGCAAGCCGCTCGTCAAAGCGCGTCAGATACAGCTCCGCAACCTGCTTGGCATCAGAACAAGCTTCTATAGAATCCTCAGGTACAGCGGCGCCTTCTCCAGTACGATCTGCCGCCAGAGCATGCTCTACGATTACCACAAATTCATCACCGCCCACACGGTAGATGCGGTCCTTGCCAAACACAGCCTGCAGTATTCTGGCGGTGTCCTTTATAAGCATGTTTCCGTACTCATGGCCGTAGGTATCGTTCATATGCTTGAGTCCGTTCACATCGAACAGATAGAACGTAAATTCAGCCATATGCTCTTTTATGCGCTGGTTCAATATCTCGCGCTTTTTCAGATAGGCAGATGAATTGTAGCAGCCCGTCAGACCGTCTGTATAGGCCTGCATGCTGATATAATCGATATATTCCTTAAGCTCAACGGCAATCCGTCTGATGCTTTCAGCCAGCGTGCCGAGCTCGTCATTGGAGCTCACGGGCACCGGCACCGTAAGCTCGCCGCGGGAAATTCGTCCGGCAATGTCGGAAAGCAGCTGTACAGGATGAATAATCCATGACGCCATGTTGTTTGCCAGCAGGGCCGCCAGCACCATGACGGCAATAAACAGCAGCGACATGCGCCAGCACATCTGCGACAGCAGGTGCAGCAGCTCAGACTCAGGCACAGAAATAGCCAGCAGCATGCCGTTGTACATGCTGTTCAATATCAGACGGTGACGCACGCCGTTCCACCGGTACAGATAGTTTTTACCCGTATCAATAAAGGCAGATGTAAAGAAATGCCGAAGCGCGAGCGCATCTTTAAAATGGTCAAAATCCTCGGCGGACAGACCTGCAGGAAAGTCCTTATGATAGATCAGGTTCCCGTCGTTTCCCACCAGGAAACCGAAGCCTGCCTCATAATCAAGATTATCTATGGTCTTGCGCAGCAGCGACATGTTGATCTCCATGCCCACTACGCCGAGGAACCGGCCTCTCTGGAACATCGGCATACCGTACAAAACCGAATGCAGCGAATAGTCCACGTTAAAGTTTTCATACGGGCCCAGCCACACCGACTTTCCGGCCTGCAGCGGGCCGGTATACCATATCGTACGGGCAGGATTTTCCTCAAGCCAGCGAGGCAGGTCGAACTGGGAGTCTATATAGGTGCCGGTACCGTCGTTCACCAGATACAGGCAGCCGTCCTTACCGAACAGCTCAGGATCAAAACTGAAACAGAACGTTTTTACACCGTCTATGGATGCACTGAGCTCGCGGGCGGTCTCAGCAAGCTTGCCCATAAACGCCGCAAGTTTTTTAGGATTTCTGCGCAGCTGCTCAACGTCAGTGACATGCTCCACCATTTCGGAAATTCCTTGAACAAGGCGTTCAACGGCGCTGAAGCTGGCGTTCATCTCGGAGACTTTCTGCGATGACAAGAAATAGAGCGCCTGCGACGAATGGTAGGTGATGGAATAACGCACATAGTAATATGCGATGGATGCCGTAATGGCGAACACGATCATGAAGGCACCGATATATGAGCGGATAAAACGGGTACGGATAGACTTTTTTTTCATACCCTACTCCATCTTCACGCCGTTGCCGCCCATCTCTTTTACCAGATAGCAGCACCGCGCGGCACGATAATAGTTCTTTTTGATCGAATCAGAAATATGCACATCAACGAGTCCTACGGAAACCGTAACCTGACTGACGGCCTCCACATTCCGGCAGAACTGGCGGCACAGCTCGTATGCCTCGTCCTCAGAAATCTCGAACAGCACCAGGAATTCATCCCCGCCCCAGCGCAGCATAATCCCACGTTCCTTGAGCAACAACGACATAGCTTCCGTCACGGACACAAGCACCTCATCACCGTTCAGCGTATCATTTGCTTCTTTAAAGAAATCAATGTCGAACACCGCAAGGCTACGGAAGCGCATGGTATTGAACAGGCCGCGCTCGCCGAACATTTCCTTAAAGAAGTTCCGGTTCGGCAGTCCGGTCAGACCGTCCAACTGCGAGGACTTTCCGGCGGTATATGAGTACGCCGGACGCTTGCGCCTGTCGGCGGTGTACAGCAGCACGATCACGGCAGCCACCAGAAGCACGGAGAACACGTAATACACCTTGGACACAGGCATAGACGGATGCGTACGCGTATCCCTGATAACAAAATACCAGTCGATCTGCGGTATATGTCTGACGGCGGCAAAGCCGTTCACGCCGTGGCGTACAAGACGGAAGTCATTGGTATCAGTGCCTTTCTTTGACTGCACCAGATACGCCAGCGAACCGACGTTGATATCCACATAGTTCGTATCCAGCTTGATCAGGCCGGAAGCGTCAGTCAGATTGATTTTAACCCCGTATTCCAGCTCATAAGCGGCAATACGTGAAAGCACATCATATACGGAAACAGAGGTGCGTGCCACGCCGATCACACGGAGACCGTCCATAATCCGTTCGTTCACGTACAGAGAGGCGTCCGCCTCGTCTCCGATCTTCTTGAAGATTCCGATCGATGAATAGCTCTGGTGCGCCGACGCGGCACTATACCACATGTCCTGCGGATCTTTTACAGGATCAAGCACTTTCAGAAGCCCGTCGTTCCGGTAATAGCGCCGCGTAGCATCCGAAATGACGCAGGCATATTTAAACCGGAACATATTCTTTATACGCAAAAGATAATTCGTAAAGCGGACAACGTCATGCTGCAAGTCCTGATCGGATTCATGGATAAGCGCCGAGATCAAAAAGCTGTCGCACGCCATAGAACGCGCCACCGTCAGGGGTTCGGTGATCTCTGACACCACGGCATCATACAGACGGGATGCCACGGCAACATTCCGCTCATACTGTTTCTGGGAAGTCACATGAGACACCAGATAATGCGTAAGCAGCTGGAATACAACAAAACAGATAAGGAAAATTGCCGCAAAGATATGTCTGCAGCCTTTCATATCACCCTGAACCTCTGAAAAAAAACTACGCAGCAGCCCCGTGGAAGGCTGACGGGAATATAAAGCTACTAAAACTTCAGCCCCGACCTTGGTCGGGACAAAATGGTGGCTGACGCTGCATCACTACAGCCTGCCGCATCACCCCCACAGACATCCGACCCGACCTTGGTCGGGACAAAATGGTGGCTGACGCTGCATCACTACAGACTGCCGCATCTCGCCACCTCCTAGTATACGGGAAAAGAAAAACGCTGTCCATACAAAAAAACGGCGGGATACCCGCATTGCAGGTTCCCGCCGGAATGATTCAAAACAGTGTACTACTTTATTTTGCGCAGGAAGGCGTCTTTATACCCTCTGCTCTTGAAACGCTCAAGCACGGTACCATATTCGTCCTTGCCAAGCGGACCGACCAGCACCTGATACGCCTTGCCGTTGGTAAGCGGCACAAGCGCCATAGGATAGTTCTTGCCATACCGCTCGATGTTGGTACGGATGTTGTCAACCTTACCAAGCACTGCTATCTGTACGTAGTAGGCGTCAGACTTAAGATCCTTAAAGCTGCCGCGCGCGTACTGCGCAAGATCAGAAGGCAGACCGCTGTCCCATGCGGGTACCGCCGCGGGAGCGGGTGCAGGCTGCACAGGTTCAACTACTTCAGGCTCGACGGCTACAACAGCCGCAGGTTCTGCTGCAGGCTCTTCCGCGGTTTCTGACAGAGCGGGTGCTCTGGGACTTGCGGGCACCAGCATGATCGGTGCGTACTCACCGGAAGAACCGGTATCATCGGATGCAATCTCTTCGTCCGCCGTATCGGCCAGCAGCGTACCTGCAGGCTCTGCCGCGGGTTCTTCTGAAGCTTTTTCCGCGGATACCGCTGATACCGCAGTCTCTGCTGCAGCTGCAGGCAGCGGATCCTCTGCCACAGGCTCTGATTCCGGTTCGGGTTCAGCAGCTTTCTCAGGCTCAGCGGGCGGTTCTGCGGGTACAAGCACCACAAGCTCATCAGGCTCCACCGTCATGGGAACTTCTTCGGGCAGGTCATCGGGAACAATTTCCTCGGCCTCAGGTTCGGCTACAGCAGCCGTCTCAGGTACTGCCACAGCCACGGGTTCAGAAGGTGCAAGCGGCACCGCCGCAATTTCTTCTATTACATCATCATCATTGCTCAGCGAAGCCGCGGTCAGCTCAGCAGATTCCTCTTCCGCAGCTTCATCGGCAGGCGCTTCGGCAACTACCACCGGTACCGGCTCAGGCTCTTCCGCCACGGGAACAACAGCTTCCACGGGCGCCACAGTCTCAGCGGCAACCGCAGGTTCTTCCGGAACGGCAGTTTTAGGAATTGTATCCGCTTCGGGAACTGCAGGCGCTTCCGTTACCGCAGGCAGCACTGCAAGCGGTTCATTGACCGGAGCGGCAGGAACAGGCATGGATGACGCAGGCTCAGTGTCGGGCGTCAGCACGGCGGTACCGTACACGGATTCATCAAGCTTTCCGGTACGCTTGGTCAGGCGTACGAGCGTGTTATCATCTTTATTGATGCCCAGCTTACGTGCCGCGGTCTCGGACATGAGCACGGCCACGCCTTCGGAAGGATCAAGCGCTCCCACGACCAGTACTTCCACCGTCTGGCCGTTAGAAGGGTTGGTCACGCTCACGCTGTCTCCGGGAAGGTAGCCGATGGTCTTGGCAAACAATCCGTCGGGCAAATCGCCCTTTTCTGCAACTACGGCACGGCCGTCCACAGAAGGACTGAAAGCAGCCAGCACGCTCATTCCGACTACAGCAACTACTGCCAATACAAGGTTCTTTTTCATTACGGTTTTACCCCTCTATTGTTTCCACTATCGTTTCCACATTTCTACTTCAATCGTTTTTGCCACTTTCGCCGCAAAACCTTTTATGCCCGACGCATCATTACGCGTCAGGTCAGCGGATGACGGTTCCATGATACCTGAAGCGGTACAGCCGCCGGACGGCATGACGTACGCTTTCCACGTAACCGCCTTAATGCTGCTCAGCCGGGTCTGCTCGGGCGACCGCGCCGTACTTGAAGCGGCAGTGTCATACTTGATAGATATCAGTATCACAAACTGCACGTCGCCGCCTGACCCCAGCTCCAGCGTCTTTTTCAGCGTCTCAGGCTCAGGTTCGGCGCTCCACTCCTGTACCGTCACCACAGGTGCGCTCGTAACCACCGCGCCGGAGTCAAAAAAGCAGTCCATGACCGCGCTCTCAAACAGCAGGGTGGCATCGCGAACCTTTTCAGAGGCAGGATCGCACTGCACCGTCTGAACCGCCACGCAGGAAGCATGCGCGCTTGTAATCACCGCAAGCAGTACGGCGCACATACCGATCGTACGGCAGAATCTCATATAGTACTCCTCCGGGCACTCCGCACCCTGGGGAGTGCCATGTTGCCTCTCTATTAAACATCGGCTGATAAGAAAAAATGGTTTACTAAATACTGTTATTTTTTCATGCCCTATGGTATAGTAGGCATCATGAAGTATTATGCCGTTCAGGTAGCAACCCGCCATGAAAAGAATTTTATTGAGCAGTCCGAGCGGTGCCTGAAAGCAGCGGAAACAGCACAGCTGCTGCCGTCTTCGCTGCCGCGGTTCATTTTTCCTGAGCGGCTTATGAAAATCAGGCGGCAGGGCAAGAACACCACCGAGCTGCAGCCGCTGTTTGCCGGCTATGTATTTCTGGAGCTTGAGGATGCTGTTTCCCTGGAGCTGTTCCAGCTGCTACGGCACCAGCAGTATTTTTTCCGATTTCTGAAGAGCAATCAGGAGATCGTGCCGCTCAGAGATAACGATCTGGCCATTCTGCAGCATTTTATTTCGCTCGGCGTGACCGCACTGCCTTCCAAAGTGTTTTTTGACGAAAATGATAAAATATCCGTGATCTCCGGCCCGCTGAAAGGTCTGGAAGGAAACATTATAAAAGTAGATAAAAGGAAGCACAGGGCTAAGGTACAGGTTGAATTTGCGGAATCGCAGATCACCTTTGACCTTTCCTTTGATATGATGCAGAAAGAAGTGACACAATGAGCGGCGGAATACATAAGATTCAAACAAGACTGTATATTATCGGCGCTGGATTTGCCGGGCAGATGATTGCCGCGGACATAAAGCGCAAGAAGATTCTCGGCACGGTGGCGGCGTTTCTGGACGACGACAAAAGCCTTATCGGTACTGAAATAGACGGCATTCCCATTCTGGGGCCTGTCACCAACACCACCGTATCGCTGCTCAAGTGCAACGATCTTGATGAAGCGATTCTGGCCATACCGAACGCACCCGTGGAGCGCATCCGGGCAATCTATGAGCTGCTGTCGGCAAACGGCTTCCGCAGAATCAAGATCCTGCCGTCCATCAGCCAGGTGGTGAGCGGTACCGCGCATCTGGTGCAGACGCGCGAAATCAATCCGCTTGATATTCTGGGACGCACTCCGGTAATCATCCAGCTCACGCGGAGCCTTGACTATCTGAGGGGCAAGCGCGTGCTCATTACCGGCGCGGGCGGCTCAATCGGCTCGGAGCTTGCACGGCAGCTGCTTTCCGGCGGCGCAGAACGCCTGTACCTGTTCGGTCACGGTGAAAATTCCATCTATCAGATAGACCGCCAGCTGCGCCTGCTGCAGGCCGAAGGCGTAGGCGAAAAGGCGGTGATCGTGCCCATCATCGGAGACATGAAAGACCGCCGGTACGTGCAGTACATCATCTCAAAAACACGGTGCAACGTCATCTTCCACTGCGCGGCCTACAAGCATGTGCCACTTATGGAAGAAAACCCGGTGGCCGTCATAGAAAACAATGTGTTCGGCACCAAAAACCTGCTTGACGCCGCCGCATCATGCGGCGTACAGCGGTTCGTGCTTATTTCAACCGACAAAGCAGTACAGCCGGTATCGGTGTACGGCGTATCAAAGATGCTGTGCGAGCAGCTTGTCATGGAGGCAGCCGGCCGCGTATCCGACCGTCAGTCATATATGTTCGTGCGGTTCGGCAATGTGCTCGGCTCGCGCGGCTCCATTCTGCCGCTTTTTATGGAGCAGATCCACAACGGCGGCCCCGTAACGGTCACCACCGCCGACATGGAGCGGTATTTTATGACTATTCCGGAGGCATGCTCGCTCGTACTGCAGGCAGGCGGCGTGGGCAAAAACGGTACGCCCTACCTGCTTGACATGGGCGAGCCGATCAAGATTCTGGAGCTGGCCGAGCAGATCATCAGATTCAGCGGTTTTGAGCCGTACAAAGACATTGACATCAGGCTTACCGGCCCGCGGCGCGGCGAGCGTGCGGTGGAGCCGCTGTGGCTGCCCGAAGAAAAGCCCGCTCCCACGGAATATCCCAAGATACTGCAGCTGCAGCATGTGGAGCAGATGAAATACCCGCTCAACACACTGCTTGACAAGCTTGCGCCCGTATGCCTTGCCCCGGCAGGCGACGGGCCGCTGCCCGAATCCTACCGCAACAGCGCGGCGCTCAGGCAGATTCTTGCGGACGCAGTGCCGTCATATCAATCGTTTTTACAGCAGGAGGCGGATCATGTCTGACGCAGACAGCCTGAAAGTGCCGTTCTCACGGCCTTCTATCGGACCTGAAGAGGAGCAGGCAGTACTGGAAGTGCTCCGCAGCGGCTGGCTCACCACCGGAAAGCATGCGCTTGCTTTTGAAAAAGAATTCTCCGAGGCAGTGTCACGGGTGCCCGGCACGCGCGACACCCGCCCCGTAATCAGTCTGGCAGTGAACAGCAACACAAGCGGCATGCTGCTTGCCATGGAAGCCTGCGGAGTAACCGCGGGTACCGCCGTCATCACTACTCCGTATACCTTTGTATCCACGGCCGCCTGCGCCCGCCATCTGGGCGCCGACGTATATTTTGCAGACCTTGAGCCTGACACTTACAGTATTGATCCTGACGCAGTGGAGCGCATTCTGGCCTCCGAAAAAGGCAAAAAGGTCAAGGCTGTCATTCCCGTACACATAGCAGGCACGCTGTGCAACATGAAGCGCATCTGCGCCATTGCGGACGCATACGGCGTAAAAGTGATCGAAGACGCAGCTCACGCCTACCCTTCGCCCACCGGCATGGGCTATGCGGGCACCATCGGTGACGCAGGCGTATTTTCTTTCTACGTAACCAAGACACTGACCACCGCAGAAGGCGGCATGGTATGTACGCGCGATCCGGAGCTTGCACGGCGCATGACGGTCATGCGTATGCACGGCATGGACCGTACCACCTGGGACCGCTACACGTCTCCGAAAGCTTCCTGGGAATACGATATCATCGCGCCGGGCTATAAATTCAACCTGCCGGACATACTCGCCGCGCTCGGGCGTGAGCAGCTCAAAAAAGCCGACGGCTTTTTTGAACGGCGCGTACGCATCGTGCGTCAGTACAATGAGGCGTTCCGCAATCTTGATTTTATCAGGCTTCCGCCGGACGGCGAAGGAAACGCCTGGCACCTGTACATAATCCGCATACGTCCCGAAAAGCTTACGATAGACCGGGAGCGCTTTGCAAAGGAGCTGCAGCGTGCGGGCATCGGCATCTCCGTGCATTTTATACCGCTGTTCCATTTTACGTACTGGCAGCAGCTGTATCCCGGGTTCACCGCACAGGCATACCCGCATGCAGAGACGCAGTATCAGACGTCCATTTCCATACCGCTGTGGCCTGACATGACGGACGGCATGGTAAGCGATGTTATCGCCGCGGTAAAGGCGGTCGGGGAGCGGTTCCATGCCTAAAAAAGCCGCAAGCGTGAACGCACAGAGCAGGCTGCAGCTTTCACAAGAATTCTACAGCGATATATTCCCGGAAGACATGCTGTATGCAGGAATCATCCGCAGCCCCTATGCGCAGGGTACGTTCGTGTCGCTTTCCTGTCCGCAGCTGCCTGACGGCTATGCCATATTCACCGGCAGGGATATTCCCGGCACCAATCAGGCGCGTACGCTCGGCATCTCCGTGCCGATCTTCTGCACCGGCACCATCGCCTATGAAGGTGAGCCGCTCGGCATTATCACCGGAAGCGATGAAAACACCGTACGAGAGCTGTGTACCCGGGTCGAAGTCATAGCGGACCAGACCACCCCCGACGGACAGCCGCGCAAAACCAGCACGCTTGCGGAGCGCAGCATCCGTACCGGACTTGCAGAAACAGATGAAGCAGCCTTTGAGGCGCTGTTCACGGCTCCGCTCCCGCCCGACGGGCAGGCAGCGCAGGATAAGCAGGACCCGGCAGCAGAATCCGAGTCAGCTGCCAAAGCAGCAGCCAAGACAGAAGCAGAGGCAGCCGCTGACACCGCCGGCGTAAAGATCATCAGCGGCACCTGGAGTTCCGCGCTCAGCGAGCCTATTTTCTCAGAGACGAACGGCGCGCTGTGCTCATGGAGCAAGGACACGCTCAACGTATACACGCCCACCCAGTGGGTAAGCCACCTGCGCACCACGCTTTCAGAGGTGCTCGCCGTTGACAGCAAAAGCATCCGGATACATAAAACAAAATCCACGAACACCGGCAGCAATTGGATCTGGCGCAACACCGTGTTCACTGCACAGGCCGCTGTTGCCGCTCTGAAGACAGGACGCCCCGTACGGCTTTCACTGTCGCGCACTGAGCAGGAACGCTTCATGGAGACTCCCATTCCGGCCATCTTCTCCATCAGAAGCCGGGTACGGCCGGACGGCCGCATCACCGCCATAGACATAGCCATAGACATTGACACCGGCGCCTTCAATCCGTTCGCATCAGAAATTCTGGACAGGCTCGTAATAGCCGTCTGCGGCGCGTATGCTATTCCGAACGTACGCATACAGGCAAAAGCGCACGGCTCGCACACGCCGCCGTCATCACTGAACATGGACCTGATCGACTCGCAGGCGTTCTTTGCCATAGAAAACCACATGCAGAAAATCGCCGATGAAATGGACATACTGCCCGGCGACCTGCGCAAAACGAACATGCTGCCCGCCGATTCGTGCACAAGTCCGTTCCAGCTGCAGCTGACGCATGTGGCGCATGCCATCGATACAACCGTACAGCTCAGCGACTTTAACCGGAAATTCGTCACCGACCGCTTTGACGCGCAGGACCGCAGGGATCCCCGGCGCAGCGAACAGCTGCCTTCCCCGCCGCGCGGTATCGGCATGGCATGTGCGTTCACCGGCTCCGGGTATTTCGGCTCGAACATCTATTCCATTGACCAGCATCTTGAAATCACGCTCGAAAAGGACGGCACGCTCACGCTGCATGCAATGATGCCGTCCGCAGCCGTACAGAGCATCTGGAAAAAAACGGCGGCGGAGCTGCTTGAGCTGCCGGAGGAAAAGGTACGCATAAACAGCGACTTTGCCGCCGAAGAAGAGCCGCAGCTGCCGGAGCACGTATACAGCAACCTGAGCATCATGATGCAGCTGCTCAAAAAATGCTGCAGCGCCATACAGCGCAAGCGGTTTTCGCAGCCGCTGCCCATCACCGTAAAAAAATCCGTGACGCAGGCGCAGCGCAGGCAGTGGGACAAAAACAACTTCCGCGGTATACCGTTTCACTCTGCTTCGTTCGCATGCGCCATCATTGATCTGGAGCTTGACCCGGGCACATACAAAGAGAACATAAAGGCAATCTGGGTGGTAGTGGACGGCGGACGCATCATGGCCGTCAAAGCCGCGGAGAATTCAATCAAAATGGACATAAACCGTATTCTGGCGGATCTTATCAAATACGAAACGCTGGACTGCCCGAGCATAAACGTACGTTTCGTGCAGTCTGACGAAGAGCCCAAGCAGATACACGGGCTTGTGCAGAATGTGCTTCCCGCCGCGTTCACCTCGGCGCTGTCGCAGGCGCTGGCAAACACGGTGAGCGACGTACCGCTCATGCAGGAAACACTGTTCGTCAAAGGAATGAACTATGATTATACCGCTCACTCTTAACGGCAAAAAAGTCATGCTGGACACAAATCCTGGAGAAAAGCTCGTGGACACGCTGCGGCGTCAAAAGCTCGTATCCGTAAAAAAAGGCTGCGAGCAGGGATGCTGCGGCTCATGCACCGTGCTGCTTAACGGAGCCCCCGTACCCAGCTGCATTATACCGGTGGTGCTGGTAAAAGACTGCGCTGTAGTGACGCTCGAGTATTTTATGCACACGGACGGCTACAACGACATACAGAACGGCTTTGCAAAGGCAGGCATACAGCTGTGCGGTTTCTGCGATGCGGGCAAAATATTCACCGCGTGGGACATCATGCAGAACTACTCCCGCCCCTCACACAACGACCTCAAGGAGGCGGTGAGCCATCTGCCGTGGTGCTGCACTGATCAGGACACCTATATCAACGGCATACTGTATGCCATCATGTATCGAAATAAACGGATGGGGGCCGCGCAGAATGTCAGAAAATAATACTATGGTCTGCTACGCACGGAGCATTCCTGAAGTACTGTACCAGATAAAAACCGTAAAGGATCTGCAGATTGTGGGAGGATGCTCCCGCATTGAGCGCATACCAGACAAAATGCTGCCTGTATTCGGCATACTTGATCTGACGGATATAGAACGGCATGAGCGCTACCTGGACATAGGCCCCGCGGTGACCATAAACCAGCTGCTTGCGCTCGGCGAAAGCAGGCTGCCGCCCATACTGTACGCCGCGGCAAAAAGCATCGCGAACCCCACCGTACGCAACATAGCCACCGTAGGCGGCAACATCTGCGCTCCGGGTCAGAAGCTCACGCTGTACGCGCCGCTGCTTGCACTCGGCGCCCGGCTTGAATTCCAGAACGGTGAGAATACCCTGCACCAGCAGTTCACGCAGTTCTCCGTCATTCCGAAGGGCTATATTCTGACCAAAATCAGGGTACCCACGGACGAATGGGATATATCCATTTTCCGGCGGCTCGGACCGTCGCACCGTATCACCGGCATGTCGGCGTCATATGCGTTCATGGCGACCACGGAGAACAGCATTCTGACCAAGCTGCGCATAGCGTTTGCCGGTCAGGTTACGTTCAGAAGCACGGAACTTGAGAACCGCATGCAGGGCACCAAGCTGCCGCTTGCCGCAGGCGCCATCGCAGGACTCGTAGAGGACGCGAACCGGCAGTTCGATATTTCCGCCGCCGGCACCACCTATGAGCCGATCATCAAGCAGGAATTCCTGAAGCTGGCCGCATACTCATTCAAGCAGCTCACTTAATAAGCATCGCGTCTCCGTACGAAAAGAACCGGTAGGAATTCTGCACCGCGGTCTCATAGGCATGCATGATATGCTCACGGCCCGCGAACGCGCTTACCATCATGAGCAGCGTACTTTCCGGCGTATGGAAATTCGTGAACATCTGATCCACCACCTTCCACCGGTAGCCCGGATAGATAAAGATGCTTGTCTTACGGGTACCTGCCTGCACCATACCGTTCTCGTCGGCACAGGATTCCAGCGTGCGCACGGACGTAGTGCCCACGCCCAGCACGGGTCTGCCGTCCTTTTTAGCCTGATTGATTTTATCAGCAACGGCACGGCTTACCGTGAACAGCTCCTCATGCATACGGTGATTTTCTATGATATCCTCGCGCACGGGCAGGAACGTTCCCAGCCCCACGTGCAGCGTCACGAATTCCCGCTCAATCCCCTTGGCGTCAAGCCGCGCGAGCATCTGCTCGGTAAAATGCAGTCCCGCGGTGGGGCATGCGGCGCTTCCGGTATTCTTTGCATATACCGTCTGATACCGTTCGCTGTCGGCCTCGGTGTCGCTGCGCTTGATATAGGGCGGCAGCGGCATATGACCGTTCGCGTTGAACCACGTATCGTCAATCCCCGTCTCGAACTGCACGGTGCGCGTTTCGGTCCCCGCATCGCCGTCGGCACTCACGATCACACCGACAGTACCGTCGGGAAAGCGGTAGCGCATGCCGGGCTTCTGCTTCTTGGCGTTATGCACGAGCACCTTCCACCGCAGTCCGTCCTCATCGTCCTGATGCAGGAACATGAATTCCTGCTCACGGCCGGTAGATTCCTTTATACCGTACACACGTGCACGGCGCACCTTGGAGTCGTTGAATACCATGAGCGTGTCAGGCGAAATCAGATCCGGCAGATCATCCATCATATGATGGCTCACCGTTCCGTCAGTGCGGCCCAGTACCATAAGCTTGTCCTGTCCGCGAACTCCGCTCGGATGCTGAGCGATCAGCTCCTGCGGCAAATCAAAATAAAAGTCTGTTCTGAGCATTATGTTCCGAATCCCTTGAAATATTAAGATGTGCGTATGCCTTATCGGTCACGATACGCCCGCGGGGAGTACGCTGGATCAGGCCGCACTGAATCAGATACGGCTCATAATAATCTTCCAGCGTGTCCATGGACTCCCCGATAGAAATGGCCAGCGTGTCCGCGCCGACCGGTCCGCCGCCAAAGTTGTTTATAATAGAAAGCAGTATCTCGCGGTCATACTTTTCCAGCCCCAGATCATCAATGCCCAGACGCACAAGGCCGTCCTGAACAATACGGCGTGTAATGCGCCCCTCGCTGAACAGCTGGGCAAAATCGCGCATACGACGCAGCACGCGGTTCGCCACACGCGGCGTGCCGCGGCAGCACTGCGCCATAAGCAGCGCGGCGTCATCATCCACCGTCACGTCCAGTATTTTTGCAGACCGGTTGATGATCTGAGCCAGCTCCTGATTCGTATAATAGTTGAACCGCTGGATAATGCCGAACCGGCTGATAAGCGGACTGGACACCATGCCTGCCTTGGTCGTCGCGCCGACGAGCGTAAATTTAGGAATAGGGATGCGCACCGTACGTGCCGCGGCACCCTGACCGATAATCCAGTCCAGCTCAAAGTCCTCCATGGCGATATACAGCATCTCCTCAATGGCGGGCTTCAGACGGTGAATCTCATCAATAAAAAACACTGTACGCGGCGTAATGGTTGACAAAATGCCGGCAAGGTCCTTTGGCTTTTCAAGCGCGGGAGCACTGGTCACCTTAAAATCCGCGCCGAGCTCATGGGCAGTAATCTGCGCGAGCGTAGTCTTGCCAAGTCCCGGCGGACCGATCAAAAAAAGATGGTCAAGCGGTTCCTGCCGGTTGCGTGCAGCCTCAATAAATACGGAAAGATTTTCTTTAATCGCGCTCTGCCCCAGAAATTCATTGAGCAGCTGCGGACGAAGGTTTCCTTCCTGCAGATCATCCGAGGCCGGAACATCGGGACGGATAATATTCGATGACGGTATGTTTGAAAAGTCCTGTGTATTGCTCATTGTGCCAGATCCACCAGTGCGCGGCGGAAGATTTCCTCTTCCCTGCCCTCACGGTTTTTGCTCATAAAGTCCTGATCGTCCGCCAGCGCGGCGGCAATCCGGTCAACAGTCTGCTCACAGTCACGGCGGTCATATCCCATGTTTGACAGCGAGGCGATCACGTCGGCGAACGCATTGCTCCGCGAAGAGCGCACCGTTCCGGTACCGGAATCGTCCAGCGTAAGCTTACCTTTCAGCGCAAGCAGCATCTTTGCCGCCGTCTTCTTACCCACACCGGGCACCTTTTCCAATGCGGCCACATTGCCCGAATCAAGCGCCTGTACCAGCTGCGCGCCCGAAATATTGGACAGTATTTTAACCGCTCCCTTTGCGCCTACACCGTCAACTTTTAGCAGATCAAAGAACAGATCACGTTCCTTCACCGTAGCAAAGCCGAACAGCTTAAGCATATCCTCTCGGACATACATCCACACATACACCCGGGCGGACTGCCCCACCGGCGGCAGCGCGTCAAGCGTGCTGTCGGGCACAGTGATATCCCATTCTATGCCGTGCGTCTCAAGATATACCGTATTAGGAAATTTACCGGTAACGGTACCGGACAGACTGTTGAACATGCGGGCAGTATACCAGAAAGTCCCGTTTTAGACCACCACC
>CACZQF010000002.1 GCA_902783245.1 uncultured Spirochaetaceae bacterium
GCCAACGAACCCGCCGCAGACCTGCTGGACGAACTGCAGATGTCGTTTGACGTGGGCGTAACCTTTGACGGCTGAGCACTTAATCTTGTTTTATTCCGCATTGCGGCCAATATGGACGGTACGGCCCAGAAAGCGCTTGGTCAGATCAACAGCCACAAATACCCGACAGCCTGTCAGCCCCACAAAACCTGCATAAAAAAGGCGCCAGCCTCCGCATACTGCAGAAGCAGGCGCCGGTTGTCTAAGCGCAGGCAGACGGCAGGCTACAGGAGTGCCTGACGTCCGCTGCGGTGTCCGCGGGCAGCCCCGCGGGTACCGTGCTATTTTTTCTCGGGCCGGTACGGCGTGTCCGCCAGCGGCAGAGACTGCCGGAACCTGCCGTCCCAGCGGTAATATGCGTGGGCACAGGCAGGGGCGGTGGGGATCATGCACAGCTCGCCGCAGCCTTTCGCTCCGAGCGAATACGGCAGCTTGTCTTTTTCTGCCGGTCTGCACAGAATAACCTCCAGCTCAGGCGCATCGGTGGCGCGGACAAATCCGATCGTACCGAATTTGCTCTTAGGATAGCCGCCCTCACACTCGAACTTTTCAGTCACACCGTAGCCGATTCCCATGAGCATGCCGCCTTCGATCTGGCCTTCCACCGACTGAATGTTCACCGGAGTACCCACATCGAACGCCGAAACGGCCTTGGTGATCCTGCCCTGCTCGTCAAGCACAATAACCTGCGCGCCGTACGAATACGAAATATGACTGACAGGGTTTTCCTTGATGGCGCCGAGCGGATCCGTTATGGCGGAGAATTCTCCAAGGAATTCCTTGCCTTCCAGATCCTTGATCGTCTTACCGCCCTCAAGGGCAGATTTTAACTTTTCGCCGACGCGCCGCGCCGCCTCGCCGGTCATGACCGTCTGGCGTGATGCCGTAGACGTACCCGCGTCAGGCGTGCGCACCGTATCCGAAGCCTCGAATACAAACAGCGCCGGATCAAGCTTCGTCACATGGCAGATTTCGGTCAGCACCATCTGGCCTATGCCCTGTCCCATGCAGGCGGCGGAGGTTCTGATATGAATCTTGCCCTGCTCCACTGACAGCAGCACCCTGCCGATATCCTTTTTGCCCATGCCGGTACCGGAGTTCTTAAAGCCGCAGGCAATGCCCGCGTATTTATTCTGGTAGAACACGTCTTTGACGGCATCAAGG
The DNA here is from genome assembly GCA_902783245.1 of uncultured Spirochaetaceae bacterium. Classification (GTDB taxonomy): domain Bacteria; phylum Spirochaetota; class Spirochaetia; order Treponematales; family Treponemataceae; genus Treponema_D. Next base: position 1,204 of record CACZQF010000002.1, read on the forward strand.
CACGCCGCCATATTCGTGTTGGCGTCAGCGGTCTGTCCGTTCGGCAGCACGTCGCCGGGCTTTATGACGTTGCGGCGGCGGAATTCCCACGGGTCTATGCCCACCATCTCCGCAAGCAGATTGATGTTCATTTCCGTAGCAAAGCAGCTTTGCGTTACGCCGAAGCCGCGGAATGCGCCGGAAACCACGTTGTTTGTATAGACGGACATACCGAATATATCGATATTCTGATAGTTGTAGGGGCCCGCGGCATGGGTACAGGCACGGTGCAGCACCGGCCCGCCGAGCGATGCATAGGCGCCCGTGTCCGCGATGATCACGCCCTTCATGGCCGTGAGCTTTCCGTTTTCATCGCATGCGGTGGTGAATTCCATCTCCATGGGATGCCGCTTTACATGATAGCTGAGCGAATCCTGCCGGCTGTACTTTACCTTCACCGGCTTTTTGGTCACCCATGCCATGAGCGCGGCATACTGCTGCACCGACATATCTTCCTTGCCGCCGAATCCTCCCCCACAAGCGGCGCACGGCAGTGCACCTTTTCCTGCGGCAGCTTGAGCATGGCGGCGCATTCACGCTGCACGTCATACACCGACTGGCAGGAAGAATAGATAAGCAGCCCGTCATCGCCCTCAGGCACGGCCACGCAGCATTCCGGCTCCATAAAACCGTGATCCTGCCATGACGTTTTATATTTGCGGGTAACCACGTACTTTGAATTCTTTATGGCCTCGTCGGCGTTGCCCCGCACCAGATTGGCGCGGCTCATCACGTTTCCGTCGGGATGGATGAGCGGCGCGTCGCCCCGCAGCGCATCGAACGGATTGGTGAGCGGCGTGA
>CACZQF010000003.1 GCA_902783245.1 uncultured Spirochaetaceae bacterium
ACGGCCTTGCACACGGGCAGGTGACGACCTTGCACACGGGCAGGTGACGACCTTGCACACGGGCAGGTGACGGCCTTGCACACGGACAGGTGACGGCCTTGCACACGGACAGGTGACGGCCTTGCACACGGACAGGTGACACCCTTGCACCTAGGAGGTGGCAGCCTGTGGTGACGTTGTGTCTGCCACCATTTTGTCCCGACCATGGTCGGGGCGGAGATCTGCGCTCGGCATCACCGCTTCACCTGTCGGGGGCGCTGATTCCCGTAGCTTTTTTCTTTATCCCGCGGTATACTTAACTGATGTTGGAAATCCCTGAGGAACTGTATGAATTTACGGCCACTGATTGTGACCGCGCAGCGTTTATTCAAAACTATCTTGAAAAACATAATGTAAAAACCACCATTATTCCGATTGACGGCAAGCGGCACATCTACGTGAATTTTCCCGCTTCGTACTATAATCCTACCTTTAAAATAAAGACGGTGCTGGTGCACTATGACCGTGTTGCGCGCAGTCCCGGTGCCAACGATAACAGCGCGGCGGTGTTTCAGGTAATGGACTGGGCCGTGCGCATGTGCAGTACCCCCGCAGTCTACAACGTACGTATTTTCTTTACGGACGGCGAGGAGATGGGCGATGGCGGCGGTGTAAAGTCGCAGGGGGCGTTCGGCATAGCGACGCTGTTTAAAAAGCTTGGAATCACCGGCGATGATGTGTATGTGTTCGATGCATGCGGCCGCGGCGATATTCCCGTCATAGCAAAAACGGTGCTCGATATCGGTGTGGCTCCGGCGTTCCGCGCACGGTTCAACAGCCTGTATGAGCGTACGCAGAATCTGGTGCGTAACGCCGCCGCTCGTAAATGGCTTATCCTGCCGGTGGCCTACAGCGACAACGCGGGGTTTCTGGCCTGCGGCATTCCCGCCGTGGCTATTACCATGCTGCCTGCGGAAGAGGCCGACAGCTACGGCAAAAACCTTATCCTGCATAAAGGGCTTGAGCGGCTCGTGACCAATCCTCCCTCCGCAGAAAAACTGCAGGCGCTGGAAGCTGCGAAGAACTTTGATTACCGTCAGCTGCTGCCGCAGACCTGGCAGATGTTCCACACCCGGCAGGACACGGTGGGCAATCTGACCCCGGAAAGCTTTATGATCATGGCACGTATTCTGGATTCTCTGGGCGCCGATAAGTCTCTGTAGCCGCTCCCGCCGGGGCAGCTGTCAGCGGAAAAATCAATTTCCGTAGGTATTTTTTATACCCACTTGCATAGAATTGCAAAAAGATGTAGAGTCTTATGTATAAATATACATTTTAAGAGGCTTTTATGGCAAAAGATAAAGTTGTCCTTGCGTATTCCGGCGGTCTTGATACAACGGTTATCATTCCGTGGCTGAAAGAGAACTTTGATTATGACGTTATCGCGGTCTGTATTGATGTGGGGCAGGGCGATGACTGGAAAGTTATTAAGGAACGTGCGCTTACTACCGGCGCCGCCGCATGCTATGTGGTGGATGCCCGTGAAGAGTATATTCAGGAATATATCTGGCCGGCGCTGAAAGGCAATGCCGTGTATGAGGATGAGTACCTGCTCGGTACATCAACCGCCCGTCCGCTCATCGGTAAGATTCTGGTTGAATATGCCCGTCAGGAAAAGGCTGTGGCAATCTGCCACGGAGCAACCGGAAAGGGCAACGATCAGGTTCGCTTTGAGCTTGCCATCAAAGCGTTCGCACCCGATCTTAAAGTCATCGCCGCATGGCGTGATCCCAAATGGACGATCCAGAGCCGCGAAGAAGAGATTAAGTACCTTGAGGACCGCAAGATTCCGGTTCCTGTAAAGAAGTCTTCTTCATACAGCTGCGACGAGAATATCTGGCACATCAGCCACGAAGGCCTTGAGCTTGAGCAGACAGAGAATGAGCCTGCATGGAAGAATATGCTCAAGATAACCCGGACTCCTGAGGAAGCTCCCGACAAGCCCGAGTATGTAAAGATTGAATTTGAAAAGGGCGTTCCTGTTGCCGTAAACGGTAAAAAGATGAGCGGCCTTGAGATTATGACCGAGCTGAACACCATCGGCGGCCGGAACGGTATCGGCCTTATCGATCTGGTTGAGAACCGCTGCGTCGGCATGAAGAGCCGCGGTGTATACGAAACTCCCGGCGGAACCATTCTGTACTATGCCCATGAGCAGCTTGACCATCTGTGCCTGGACCGCGAGACCTATCATTTCCGGCAGGTTATCAGCAACAAGCAGGCTGAGCTGATCTATAACGGCCTGTGGTTCACCCAGCTGATGGACGGCATCATGGCGTTCAATGACAAGATCGAAGAGACTTGTACCGGATGGGTACAGCTTAAGCTGTATAAAGGTACGATGCAGGGTGCAGGATCCGGCTCTAAGTACAGCCTGTACAATGAAAGCATCGCAAGCTTTACCACCGGCGAGCTGTACAACCACCACGATGCCGAAGGCTTTATCACGCTGTTCGGTCTGCCTATAAAAGTGCGCGCCATGATGGAGCAGAGCGTAGGCGAAGGTCAGGCGGTCAAAGAAAGCAAGAGCTTGAAAAAACGCCCGGTGGAGTAAGTTCTGCCGTATAGCGCGGCATAAAAGATCTGTATAAAAACATCGGAGAGTATGCTCCGCGGAATCCCGCACGGAATCCGCGGAGCATTTTTTTATACAGCGCATATGCGCTGCACGTGCCGCAGGCTACAGTCTGTCCATGAGCGTTTTAAGGGATTCATAGGTCAGCGCTGACGTGTCCGCCACCTGCAGGTCTGCCTGCTTCAGGCTGCCGTCAGGGCTGATTCCCACTGCCGTCATGCCGCCTTTTTTGATTGCGGCAACTCCGGCCTCCGCGTCCTCCACGCATACGCAGTCCGTGTACCATGCACCCGACTGCTCCGCCGCGCTGAGGAAAATATCCGCCTCCGGCTTTACTTTCTGCACCTGCTCTGCGTCTGCAATGCCTGTGAACAGGCCGCGGATTTTCAGCGCGTCAAGGATTGCGGGTGCGTTTTTGCTTGAGCTTGCAAGCACCGCCGGCACGCCGTTTGCCTGCAGGTCATGCAGCAGGTCTGATATGCCCGGCAGAATATCCGCCGGTGTCAGCGTTTTCAGCAGCTCTTTGTAGCGCTCGTTTTTCCAGAAGCATTTTTCTGCCTTTTTTTCCGCGCTCCATGTCACGTTGTTTTCGCGCAGAATGACCGCAAGTGAATCTTCGCGGGAAATGCCGAGCAGCAGTTTGTTCATCGTCTGGTCAAAGCGCAGTCCCTCGGCGTCCGCCAGTTCTTTCCATGCTTTATAGTGGAGCGGCGCCGTGTTGGTGATGACGCCGTCCAGATCAAACAGGACCGCGCCGAGCTTTTTGCGCAGGCTGAATGTTTTTGTTTTACCTTCACTGAGCTCAAAGCGCTGGTTTCGGTGAACGAGCGAAAGCGTACTGCCGCTGTGTCCGTTTCGCAGCGTGTAGGATGCCTGGTCATGCGTGATTGTTACATCGACGATGCAGCCTTTGATTGCAAGCGAAAAACGGAGCGCATTCCATGTCTTCGGCAGCTTGGGATCAAAGCTGTAGACGCCGTTAAAATCACGGAAGCCGGCAAAGCCGTACACCGTGCTCATCCAGCTGCCCGCCATACATGCGGTGTGGATGCCGTCACGGCTGTTGCCGTTCACATCGTCAATATCCATGCGTACGGTTTTGTTGTAATAGTCGAATGCTTTGTCTATGTCCTCAGCCTCCGCCGCCATGATGCTCATGATGCAGTGCGAAAGCGATGAGTCTCCGGTGGTGTACCGCTCATAGAAATGGAAGTTTCTGATTTTTTCCGCTTTGGTAAAGCGGCCGCTCAGCAGGAACTGCGCCAGCACCAGATCCGGCTGCTTGAGCACGCGGTGGCGGTAAATGTCCAGCGGGTGATAGTGCAGCAGCAGCGGGTACTGCGAGCGCGGCGTATGCTCAAAATCCCAGTCCGGCTTGTCCATAAAACTGTCGTCCTGCGGATAAACGCCGCTTTCTTCATCAAACGGAATATACATATTGGCGGCAATGTTTTTCCATGCCGCTTTTTCGGCTTCCGATGCCTGGCTGCCCGCGCGTGCAATGCTGATCTCCAGATTTTCGCGCGCCATAAGGTTTGTGAACGTATTGTTGTTTACAATCGCCGTATATTCGTCAGGTCCCGTCACGTCATGTATGCAGAACTTATTGTCTTTGTGCGGGCTGAAGCTTCCGAGACTTTCCCACATGCGTGCGGTCTGCGCCGCCATTTTTTGGACTACGGCTTCGTCAAAGCCGATGTCATCGCCGTGGGCGTTCAGAAAGCGGTTCAACGCGAACATGATGTCCGCGTTGATATGGTACTGCGCCGTTCCCGCCGGGAAGTATGCGCTTGTTTCTTCGCCGTCTATGGTACGCCACGGATAGAGCGCACCCTTCAGATTTAGCTCCGCGGCGCGTTCTTCTGCCTTGGGCAGTATGGAGCCGCGGTATTCCAGCAGTTTTTTGGCAACGTGGGGCGCGGTATAGGTGAATACGGGGCATACGTAGCTTTCGGTGTCCCAGAAGAAGTGGCCCTCATAGCCTTCGCTTGTAAGTCCTTTTGCGCCGATGCTTACGGTACCGCTGCGGCCCGCCGACTGGAGCAGATGGAACAGGCTGAACTGCAGCGCTTCCTCGCTCTTTTTGTCACCGTCTATCGTGATTTTTGCGATGTTCCAGAAATCGGCCAGGAACTGACGCTGTTCTGCAGCGGCATTGTCAAAACCGGCCGCCGCAAAACTGCTGCATGCGTGCTCCGCCTTGTCCGCCATCCCCGTTTTGTCCGTGCCGTGGCAGTAGGCTATGTATTTTTCCAGACAGAGCGTCTGGCCTGGCTGCAGCGTGAGCGGCACCGCACAGTACGGAATGTCCGGGCTTTCAAGAGTAAACGGCACGGATGTGCGCACGTCAGTGCCGAATGTTACTTGTGTACCGTCAATGGAGATGCGGTTCTGGATGTTTCCCGCCAGAAACAGGCCGCTGTATGCGGTTTTTGCGCTGAACGTAATTGTTCCGCCGATTGCTGCCTGTGCGGTGATTTGCAGCGGCTTGTGGCGGAATTTCGCGCCGATCCGGGGATCATCCTCTGCCAGTATGTTTGATACCGTTGTATCCGCGCATGATGCTATGACCACCTGCGCCGGCACGGCAGCGGTGTTTTTTACGCAGTATCTGATGGCCGCGCAATCCTCATGCGTGAAAGAGACGAGCCGTTCGCTGTGCAGATGGACGGCGGCGCTTCCCGCGGACCAGTCGCAGTCGCGCGTAAGAATGCCGGTCTCTGTGTCTATAGAAAGCGTGTTTGCCGTACATGTTCCGCTTGAGCCGTCAGTTGCGAACGGCATACCGTTCACCGTGAGCTCAATACGTTTGGCATCCGGCAGGTTCAGTATAGTCTCGTGGTTTTTTGCATAGCCGTAGGCGTTTTCGCCGTACAGAATGGTCTCTTTGTCAAAGAAGCCGTTTATATAGGTGCCTTTATGAAATGTGCCGGCTTTTTCTTCGGTGTCGCCGCGGAATCCTATGTTACCGTTGCCTGTCGTAAAGAGCGTTTCATTACGCTGTATATCATCCTTAGAAAACTTATCTGTGGAAAAAATCATATAATTAATCCTGCCTGTTTTCCCGGAGGTCCGGCAGGCCCCTGCCGGACTGCCGGTACTAAAGAATCTCGCTCAGCCAGCGCACTTCATACGGCTCAAGAATCTGCGGAGCATAGTTATCATAGATCTTTCCGGTCAGCAGGTCTTTGCTTTCTTTTGCCCATGCGGCAATCTTAAAGCTTGCCTGCCGTTCGCTGAAGTTTGCGACCACGTGAATGGTCACGCGCCTGAATGCGAACACCGCCGGATCCTGTGCGTCGTAGAACGATATTTCAGAGCCGCCGAGCAGCTTTTCGTCCTTGCGCACTTTGATGGCATGTTTGAGGAATTCGTGCACCTGCTTCTGTGCCGGAAGCAGTTTTGCATTCCAGTCCGTTTTTATACGGTGTACCCAGCGGGAATCATCTTTCTGTGCGTCAATCTTGCGGTATGTATAATCGTTGAGTACCGCTTTGTCGTCTCCTGCGTACAAAAGCGGAATACCCGGAAGTGCAAGCAGCGTTCCGAACATCATTTTAAGCCGCGCCGTTGCCATGCGCTCAAGCAGCTTGTCTTTGCGCGTGACTGCCTGTTCCAGACCGGCAAGACTTGCCATGGTTCCGCACGTACGGCAGTCGCCTGTCGTCGGATTCAGCTGGAACGGCTCTCCGGTGGCAAAGGAACCTTCAAAGCGGCCGGTATAGAATCTGTTCAGGAACTGCCGGTGCATGTAGCCGTTTATGCCCAGGCTTGCCGCATCTTCGTCACTGAATGTCCAGCCGATATCATCATGGCAGCGGATATAGTTCACCCAGCTGCAGCCGTCGGGGATATACCAGTAGCGCTTGAGCGAAAGGCTTAGAAGCCTGGTGTCGCGGGTGGCTGCCGTGGACCACAGCAGCGCCATCTGCAGCGGATTATAGCTGAGCTGACATTCATCTGTATGGATGTACTGCATCACCTGATCGGGATGTACGATCGCCTCGCTTTTGAATACTAAAGAGGGGCAGGCTATCCGAGCCACATACTGGAATGCTTTGATAAGCGTATGGGCTTTTGGCAGGCTTTCGCACATCGTGCCTTTTTCTTTCCATACAAATGCAAGCGCATCCAGCCGCAGCACGTCCACCCCGAGGTTCGCGATGAAAAGCATTTCCTCGCACATGGCAAGGAACACTTCCGGGTTGGAATAGTTTAAGTCCCATTGGAATGAGTTGAACGTTGTCCACACCCAGACCTGCTGCGCGTCAAGATACGTGAATGAGCCGCGGCGGACGGTCGGAAAAATCTCGCGCAGATTGCGGTTCCAGTCGTCAACCTCGGCCTTGTCTTTATACATGTAGTAGTACTTTATGTACTTTTTGTCGCCTTTTTTCGCCTTCTGCGCCCATTCGTGCTCGTCGCTCGTGTGGTTGAATACAAAGTCGAGTACAAGACGGATTCCTTTTTTGTGGAATTCCTCCGCCACGAACTTCAGGTCCTCAATCGTGCCGAGCCGCGGCTGAACCTTACGGTATGAGCTTATGGCGTAGCCGCCGTCGTTTTCCCCTTTCGGGCAGTCGAACAGCGGCATAAGGTGAACATAATTAACACCCATCTCTTCAAAATATGGAATCTTTTCTACCAGCGACCTCAGGTTTCCGGCGAACAGGTCTACGTACAGCATCATACCGATCGTCTTTTCGCTCTGATACCAAAGCTCCTTGCCGTCGGCAGTCTGCCGGATCACCTCCTCGTCGAATTCCAGAAGCGGTTTGCTCCGCGCTTTATTCGCGTCATGCATGATTTTTTCCAGACGGTTCAGAATCCGGTAAAAATCCCACTGTTTTCCGTACAGACTGAACAGCAGATCTGTCAGCTGCGCCATATTTTGTTCAAGTTGAGTGCTATACATCGTATTAACCCTTTACGGAGCCTGCAAGAAGGCCGCGTACAAAGAATTTCTGCAGTCCCAGGAAGACGCAGAGCGGAAGCAGCAATGAAACGAATGCGCCGGCGGTCAGCAGGTGCCAGTCTGTGCCGCGGGTACCGGCCATATTCATAAGCCGTACGGTTACAACCTCTACTTTCTGTCCGGCACCGCTCAGGAATACCAGGGAAACAAGCATGTCGTTCCATACCCAGATAAACTGGAAGATGGCGAATGAGGCGATCGCAGGAACGCTGAGCGGAAGAATCAGACGTACGAATGTGGTGAAGTGGCTTGCGCCGTCCATGAACGCTGACTCCAGAATACTGCGCGGCAGCGCGGAGATGTAGTTGAACATCATGTATGTGGCAAGCGGCAGACCGAAACCGGCATGCGCCAGCCAGATGCCCAGATACGAGCCGTTCAGGCCGATTTTGTTGTAATCACGCAGAATCGGGATCAAAGAAATCTGGAGCGGTACTACCAGCAGCGCGATGATCATGGCAAGCAGGACGCCGCGGCCCTTGAAGTTAAGCCACGCAAAACCGTATGCTGCCGCAGCCGCGATGAAGATCGGGATAATGACTGCTGGAACCGTAACGGTGATGGATGACAGAAATGCGCTGAGCATGGTTGCGCCGCGGATTGCGGTGGTACCGGAGGCATTGCCTACGTTGTAGCGCTGTCCGAACAGCACCTGATTGTAGTTGTCCAGGGTAAAGCTCTTTATTGTAGAGAACGCTTTCCACCATCCGGTAGAGTTGGTCGCATCGGCAGTTCTGAACGACGTGATGAAAATTCCGATCGTCGGTATTGTCCACATAAGGCAGATAAACAGCAGGACGGCGGTAATGATGAATTTGTTTATTACGCGTTGAGATTCTTTATCCTTAATCATTTGAATACCTCCTTATCTTTGAACTCCCTGAGGTTATAGTAGATTACAGGACTTACGGCAATCAGGATCAGAATGGCGATTGCTGATCCGCGGCCGTAATGCCGGAATTTGAACATCTGCTTATACTGCTGGGAGGCAAGCACTTCCGTTCCGTACAAACCGTTTGTCATGGAGAATACAATATCAAAGCACTTGAGTGCGGCAAGGAAGATGGTCGTGGAGACGCTGATAAGTGACGCGCGGATATTCGGAATGATGATCTGAAGCAGAATCCTGAGCTCTCCGGCGCCGTCTATGCGCGCGGCTTCAATCATATCCTCCGGCACTGCCTTCAGTGCGGCCGAAAGTACGACGAGCGCAAATCCTGTCTGCAGCCATACGAAGATGACGATAAGGAACAGGCTGTTCCACGGCATCTTGCCCAGCCAGTTCTGCGGCTGGCCGCCGCATGCAACGATGATCGAATTCAAAAGACCGATCTGCTCGCTGCCGAGCGGACGGAACGCATACATGAACTTAAAGATCACGCCTGCGCCTACCATGGAGATAGCCATGGGCAGGAAGATAAAGGTTTTAGAAGTCTTTTCGATATAGCTTCTTTCTGCAAGAATCGCGGTAATAAGTCCTGTGAGCACACTGAACGCTGTGCCGAAGAACAGCCAGATTACCGTGTTTCTTATCGAAACAAGCATCGTCTTGTCTGTAAAAAGATAGATGTAGTTCGAAAACCATACAAAATGCTTGGATTCTTTGTCCATAAAGCTCAGTCCGAGCGAACGGATGGTCGGAATAAGCAGGTACCAGCCCATGATTAAAACTGCCGGGCCGATAAATATATATGGAACGATTTTGTTGTAAATCCTTGCGTTGAAGTTCTGAGCGATAAGATTCAGAGAATAAAACAGGAGTCCTACGCTGGCAATGCCCCATAGAACGGCGACTACGGTGGTAAGCAGCTGATTCATCGCATTGGCACGCAGGGCAAAAAAGCCGCTCAGCATGACAAGCGCCGTACAGCAGACAACGCCGATAGTTTTTGTAATTCCAGATTTGTCTGTCATATGTCCTCACTTAACACATGTCTTAAAAAAATCCCTGCCCGAATAACGTTGCAGTCAGGCAGGGAAGTACAAAAACTGTCTTCAGATAAACGTTACGGTGAATCCGGCTTAGTTGGGCCAGCTTTCCTCAATGTTCTTAAGACAGGTCTCTGCGTTCTCTGCGCCGCTTACATAGTTGACCATGCCGATCCAGAAGGAACCGGCACCTACTTCTGCAGGCATCAGGTCTGATGCGTCAAAGCGGAATACGGTTGCGTTGACCAGAATCTTGGCTATGTCGCGCTCAAGGCTGTTGCCGTAGTCGTCAAAGTTCTGTGTTTTGTGCGGGAACAGAGCGCCGCCGATTCTTGCCCACGGAGCGCATGCTTCCCAGGTGGTGAGGAAGTTGAGGAACTCATCAACACCAGGTTTTTCGCTGAATTTTACGAACTGGTCGCCGCCGCCGAGCACCGGTGTGCCATATTTTTCATCTACTGCCGGAAGTGCGAATACGCCTACGCGGTTCTCAAGATCTGCCTGTACATCATCCTGCATAAAGCCGGTGATGAAGTTACCCTGCATGTTCATCATAGCTTTCGGGGGATTCTCATAAATCGGTTTTACAGAATCGCCGTAGTTGCTGGTAAGAATGTTGGTTGAGCCGCCGTATACATATTTGTCATTCAGGAAGATTTCGCCGCAGGTGTTGAGTGCCTTCAGAACGGCAGGATCATTGAACGGAATCTGATGGTTTACCCATTTGTCATAAACATCGGGACCGGCGGTGCGGAGCATCATGTTCTCAAGCCAGTCTGTCCCCGGCCATCCTGAGGCTGCGCCTGATTCAAAGCCGATTGTCCACGGGGTGTCTCCATTGGCAACCATTTTGTCCATAAGAGATTTGAGCTCTGACCATGTCTTGGGGATGGGATATCCTTTTGATTCCCAGTACGGCTTGTTGTACCATACAAAGCTCTTGGCGTTCACGCGGTGGAATACGCCGTATACTTTTCCGTCGTCGGTGGAGCCGAGCTCCTTCCAGACCGGCGCATAGTTCTTTTCAATGGCGTCTACTACGCTCTGTCCGAGCGGCTTGATATATCCTTTTGCGGCAAAATTCTTCATAAGACCGGGCTGCGGCAGTGCTGCAATATCCGGCGGCGTACCGGCTTCTGCCTGAACCTGAATCTGAGTCTCGAACTCAGGGCTTCCTTCATATACGACATTATAGCCGCTCTTTTCATTGAAGATTTTGACGATTTCTTCAAAGCGGGCTGCTTCTTCACCGCGGTATGCACCGAATACAAGGATTGTTTTGTCTGCGGCGTTTGCTTTTTCACCTGCAGCAGATTCTGCTTTCTTAGAACATCCGATGATAGATGGCAGCAAGGCAGCGCCACACAAACCGATAAGGGCTAATTTGTTCATAATCCGACCTCCTGATTTTGCGGATAGTGATTTATGGTAAAGAACAGCCTTCCCCTGTTCCTTAGTTACCTGTTGTCATTCGCTCTGCTATATGCAGCGGGAGCCGTACTGCCACCGGTGAGCGTTCCGGATTCTTCAGCCGCTCCAGAATTAAGTGCGCCGCTTCGCGTCCCGAATCAGCAAGATGCTGGTTGATTGAGCTCAGTCCCATATACTGGGAAATGGCAATGTCATCAAATCCAATGACCTTTATCTTTTCCGGGCAGTTCAGCCCTTTCTGCTGAACCATATACAGAAAACGCGCAGCGATTACATCGCTGGAGCAGAACACACAGTCCGGATGTACCGGCTGATTCAGAAAACCGGTGATACCTTCGTCAAGCTTGTTCTCCGTGAACTCGCTTATCCATACATTCTCCGGCTGTATAGTGATTCCTTTTGATGCAAAGTATTTCTTAAATCCTGCAAAACGGTCTTCGGTCGCGGGCACTGCGTAGTCAAGTATGGACTTTTCACCGATAAAACCGGGATTTCTGCAGCCATGCGTATAGAAGTATTCGGCTGCCATGCCTCCGCCGCGTTTGTTGTCTACGACAATACAGTCAAAATCATCGACCGGCAGCTCAACAAAACAAACCGGAAACGATGCTTTTCTCAGGTACTCAAGCATCCGATCATTCAGATTTACGCACAGCAGGATCAGCCCGTCAACTCTGTTCTGTACTACCAGACTTGAAACATAGTTTGTCAGATCTTCACTTGTATCGATGGAGTAGATGACCAGCTCGTAGTGCTCGTCGGCAAGCACTTCCGTCACGCCGCGCAGGCGCTCCATAAAAGAGGGCTGTGTAAAGAACGGCGCGATTACGCCGATTTTTTTGTATGATTTGCGCGCGTTGATCACCGCGTCTGCCTTGGGAACAAAGTTCAGCTCCTTGATCACTTCCAGCACCTGCAGCCGCTTTTTTTCCGCGACTTTCTCAGGTGTGTTCAGAACCCGTGATACCGTTGTAGGACTGACTCCTGCTTTTTCCGCGACATCGTAGATTGTCAACTGCTTTGTCTGAACCATAAGCCTCCGTTTCATTTATGAAACCGCTTTCATGTTTGTGATTTCATTGTACTACTGATTTACAGTTTGTCAAATTCTTTTTACCGAATTCTGCATGAATTCAGCACAAATTCAGCTTTTTTTATGGGAACGGACGTATAGGTATATGCTGGCACCCGTAAGGGCAGGGGAGCGGAACCTGCCCTGCCGGCAGAAACCAGCGTGTCCCGTGCCGCAGCGTTGTCTGCAACGACTGTGTCTGCTCTAATGCCGGCGGCGCACCTGAATACAGGCGACTGAAAAAAAACAGCCCGTACCGTGCGGTACGGGCTGCGGGATAACTTTTTGAAGATGACGTATACGGCCCGGAGGCCGCAAACTTACACTTTGAACAGGTCGATCTGGTTGCCGATCTTTTCGATGGCTTCCTTTACGATGCCGGAAACATCGGACAGTGTGGCTCCCGTCTCGTTGATCTTCCGTGCACCGTTCTCCATTTCTTCCATGCTTGACTGCATGCTTTCGGTAACGGTGCGCAGGGTATTCATTTCGGTCATGATGCGCTCGTTGCGCACTGACATATCCTTTGACGCCTGGCTTACTTCCGTAGTGCTGCTGTTCATGTCATGCAGGGCATCGCTGATCTGCTTTGATCCGGCGTTCTGCTCGTCCATGGCAGACTTGATCTGGATGACCAGCTCATCAGTCTGTTTGATCTGATCGGCAACCGCACTGAATGCACGGCTTGATTCATTGGAAGCTTCAACCACTTCGCTGATGGAAGCTTTGATTTTATTCAGCTGCTCACCGATCGTGCGTGACTGTGAGGAAGAAGTTTCTGACAGCTTGCGGATTTCATCTGCAACGACGCTGAAACCTTTGCCTGCCTCTCCGGCGTGTGCAGCTTCGATTGCGGCGTTCATGGCGAGCAGGTTCGTCTGCTCGGCGATGCTTGAGATGGCAAGGTTTGCTTCCTGCAGCATCTCTGACTGCGTTTCAATCTGCTGGATACGGTCGTTCACGTCCTGCTGCTTGGTAAAGCCGGTCTGTGCGTTCGCGGCCAGTGACTCGAATGACTCCGCCATCTTTTCTACGGAGTGATTAACGGAAGAAATGTTTCCGATCATTTCTTCTACCGCGGCAGATGCCTGTGTTACGCCTGCTGACTGGCTCTGAATAAGCTGGTTCAGCGTGGAGATATTGTCTGAAATCTCGTCTACGGCAGTGGCGGTCTGACGTACGCTGTCAGTCTGGGACGTGATCTGTGAGTGAACACCGTTGATGTTCGCAATAATCTGCGTGATCGAGCTGGATGCGTCTTCCGTACCGGTCTCAAGGTCGCCGCCGGAAACGGTAAGCTCCTGCTTGGTTCCCTTGATTTCTGCTACGATCTGCTGCAGTTTGTCCAGGAAGGCATCGAACTGAATGATCAGGTTGCCGATCTCATCACGGATAAAAAGCTTACAGCGCTTGGTAAGGTCCGCGTCGCCGGTGGCCATTTCCTCAAGGAAGTTGGATACGTTGTAGATACGCCACATAAGCCAGTGCACAAAGCGGTAGGCGATGATGGTGAAAACGGTGAACACGATGATGATCGCCGGTATAATGAGCTTAAGCGTCTGGTTGCGGACTTTTGAAACCACGTGTATGCTCTTTGCAATAAAAAGCATACCGGTGGTGGTGCCGTTGTCCAGCTTGAGCGGCATATAGTTTGAGATATATTTCTGCTGGTTGATGATGTTCGTTCCGGTAAACGACTCGCCTTTACGCAGAACGGTTTCGATGATTGCGTTGTTGTCAAGCTTGGTGCCGATCATATCGCGGCCGAGCGTCGTGGCTATGCGTTCGGTGTTGTTGAATACCGTACATTCAACGTCATAGCTTTTTTTAATGGTGTTGATGAAATTGTCCGCGTTGCTCAGGTCAAAGCCTGCTATTACGCAGCCGATCGTCCGCCCGTCACTCTTTATAGGGCTGGCGGCGGCTATGGTCATCGGGAATGATGCTGTCGGTGTAAAACCTGACATGAAGGTTCCGGAGAGCGCTGATTTAACGAGCGGATTTGAAGAAAGATTCATGCCGTTTGCAATATTCTTGCTGGAGTTCTGGAACACGCTGCCGCTGGTACTGACAACCGCCAGAAAATCTACTTGAAAGGTCTTTGACTTTTCATCGACGATCTGACTCAGCTCGTCATAGTCTTCGTATTCAACCGCCTGATGCACATCCGCGGATATGCCCTTTGCAATGTTTGATGCGCTGTTCTGCCAGTTTGAAAGGCTCTTCTGCGCGCCGTAACCGGTGAACGAAAGCCCTTCTTCCGTGTTCTTTGCAAGCTCTATATTGAACACGTACATGGTGATGAATGTGATCAGGCCGACGCTTATCACCATTGACCCGATGTTCAGCGCAAGCAGTTTTGCAAGAATCGTGATATTCTTTTTCGGATTTTTCTCGAACCTGTCCAGTTCCTTCTGTGCCATAAAAGCTATCCCCTTATACTCCCTCCTGTCGGACGGGCGCGGGACTGCTCATTGCGCGTAAAACTGTGCGTGAGACTGTACGGGCGGACGGCTGACGGAGGTTGTTGTTCCAGTTCCGGCGGACAAAGCTGCCGGAATCCCTTGGTGGCATTATACCACGCTTCTATAATATCGGCAATTTGTTAAGTTTAATTTAGGGTATTTTTGCTCATAATAAAACGTTACAAAAATACATGCTGATTCTGCGGTCACAAGTGATACGCGCATTTGTAAGTACGTATTTCGACCGGCTGCTCACCGTCCTGTTTGGTTTCTTGAAACTCCCGCTGATTTTGTTTATGCTGTTCTCAGTGGGAATATCGGGGGTGTCATTACAAAACTGAGAGGTTGCTGTGAAGAATTCCAATGAAGTACTGAAATCGTATCTGGAGGCGGGAAGCGGCAAAGTGCGCATGGATATGCTCAGAATGCTGCTTTCATCTTTTTTTGCCGGCATGTTTATTGCCCTCGGTGCTTTTGGCAGCCAGGTGGCGTCCGGATGCGCATCCAGTGCCGCCGCGGGCAAGATGCTGAGCGCTGTCGTCTTTCCCGTGGGCCTGACCATGGTGCTTATTTCCGGCGTGGAGCTTTTTACGGGCAACAACCTGCTTATTATCGCAGCCCGTGCAAAAACGCCCTCCGGATCCTATGTCAACTTTCCCCAGCTGCTGCGCAGCCTTGTGATCGTCTATATCGGTAATTTTATTGGAAGCCTGTTCGTGGCTTTCCTTGTGGTGTACAGCCACATGCCGTCGCTTTTCGGCGGCGCGCTGGCAAAAGCGATGGTTGCTGCTGCGGCGGGCAAGCTTACATTGACGCCCGTTGAAGCCGTGTTCCGCGGAATCCTGTGCAATATTCTGGTCTGTGTGGCCGTATGGCTGTCGCTTGCTGCGGGCGAGCTGTCAGGCCGTATTCAGGCATTATTCCTGCCTACCATGCTGTTCGTTCTGTGCGGATTCGAGCACTGCGTCGCCAACATGTATTTTATTCCTGCGGGCCTGATGACCGCCTCGTCCTACGGTATTACCGCTCCGCAGATCACCGGCGGCATGCAGGACATCGTGCACATGCTTGTGCGTAACCTGCTGCCCGTGACCGTGGGCAACCTTATCGGCGGCATGTTCATCGTGGGCATGGGCTACTGTCTGCTGTTCAACGAAAAAGCGCGTCAGGACTGACGTGCTCCCGTCCGGCCGGCGTGTATGCCGCCGGGCTGTACCATCTCTTTTTCAAAGTCACCGCTAAAACAAATCCCCGGCGGCGGAACATTCCGCACGTACCGGGGATCATGACGCAGTACTGTTCAGGCTGCGGCCGTTTATTTAACCAGCAGTTTATCCAGTTCCGCGGAGATAGCTTCTTTATCAAGGTGCTGGCCGATAAAGACGAGCTTGATCATGCGGTCGCCGACTTTTTCGTCCCAGTCGCGGCGCATCTGCTCATCCTGTGCAAGCACTTTCTGCTGCTCTCCTTTGGGAGCTGCTGCAAGCCATGAGCCGGAGTATCCTGCTACGATCTGGCGGCCGGTGGTCTCCAGCACGTATGCCATGTCGGGCTCATCGGCAAACCACATGACGCCCTTGCAGCGGATAACGTTCTTGGGCCAGGTGTTCGCGTATTCGTCCAGCTTGCGGCGGTCAAAGGCGTTGCGGCGGTAGTAGACGAATGAGCCGATGCCGTACTCATCCTCGTCATCGCCTTCCTCCATGTGCTCATGCTCATGGCCTTCGGCTTCCTCCATCTTCTCAAGCTCGGCAACCCAGCCCGCGCTTGCATATACTTTCTCAAAGTCGAATGCACCGGTACCCAGAATATCGCCCACGGGCACATTGCACTTGGTGGTTTCAATGACCCGTGCATTGGGCTGCAGCTTCTTAATGACCGCGCGGATCTTTTTGAGCTGTTCTTCGTTCACAAGGTCGGTTTTGTTCAGAATAAGGGTGTTGCAGAATTCGATCTGCTGGACCAGCAGGGACTCAATGTCGTCTTCCTGCATGTCGTTCTTAAGCAGTCCTTCTGCATCGTTAAACTCGGTGGCCATGCGGTTCGCATCCACTACAGACACCACGCCGTCCACTACGCCGCCGTTGATTGACTCCAGCGCCTGTGCAATGGGCATGGGCTCGCAGATGCCGCTTGCCTCGATAAGAATGTAATCGAATTTACCGGTTTTGATAAGCCGTTCGATCTGTTTTACCAGATCAGATTTAAGGGTGCAGCAGATACAGCCGTTCTGCAGGCCTACAAGGCTGCTGGTGTCCGTAATGTTCGCATCTTTTGCGATAAGTTTTTCATCTACGTTCACTTCGCCGATATCGTTGACAATGACGGCGACTTTATATCCCTGCTGATTGTTCAGTACGTGGTTGAGCAGCGTTGTTTTTCCTGCTCCAAGATACCCTGCCAGAAGGGTGATCGGAATCTTTTTCTGTGCCATTTAAAACCTCTGTGATCAAAGATACTAAAAAAACAGAAAAACGGAAAGACCTTTCTGTAAAAGTTCTTTCTATAAATGATGTCGCAAAAAGATGCCGCGGTATATTGTCTGTGATGACGGAATCGTTTTCGTTTCCGCTAGTCTTCGCCGAGAGAACGTTTTACGGCATTGTGGCCGTTGATTCTGCAGATTTCGCCCATGGCAGCCAGATGTCCGTCCTCCAGCACCTCTACGGCGGCGCCCACGAGCGAATCAAGCTCCATTGCCTTGCCTGCCATAAAATCAGCAAGATGCTGTTTGTCCCATTTGGCTCTGCCGAGGACTACGGTTATCTGTTTGGGCCGCTGTACGGGCGGCGGCGGGGGCGGCTGGTCAGAAGGCGCGCCGCCGCCGTTGAACAGGGCTTCAAGCTCGTCCATGGAAACGGCTACACCCGGAATCTCTTTATCACGTTCGGCACGGTCGCCGCGTGTTTCGGCCAGAATTTTATCCATTTCTTCTTGAGGCAATAATGCGCTCGGATCAATAGTTTGCTTTGCCATAATATAATCTTTAGTATACACCACCTTTTTTAAACGCGCTATGTTTTATTCAAAAAAAATGATGTATTCTGCCGGCAGATACCGGAATCACTATGAGAAAAGCGCTTAAACGAGTTTTTGGCGGTACGTTGCGGTATTTTTCCATATGCACCCTTGACATAAAAACGTATTATCTATATAGTAATTGCACATCGCAACTGAAGTTGTATGTATCGGGCCATAGCGCAGCTGGTTAGCGTGCATGTCTGGGGGGCATGAGGTCCCGGATTCGAATTCCGGTGGCCCGACTAAAAAGAGGAAGCATTTGCTTCCTCTTTTTTTATGCGTTCGTTAGTTTGTAATAAACAGCCCGCTGTGCGGGCTGTTCGGCGGTACGGCTACGGCTGCTGCTCGTGCAGTATGAACAGCTTTACGCCTTCGTCCGGGAACTTTGACTTTACGTACTGTATGACGGTACGTACGGCCTGCTCCTGGCTGTCGTCACAGTAGGCGATGAGTATAAAGTTCGTCTCCGGCCAGGTGGCCGTGCCGAGCTTGTAGGAGTCCTTGCCGCGCCCGTGCGACAGCGGCACCACGGAGTAGAAAAAGTCCGGTATCACTCCCTCCAGATTATTAATGATCATGTCCTGCAGCGACTGGTTCGCAAAAAGCTCTATGCGGATCATTTGTTTCCTCCTGTTTCTGCGTTCTGCGCCGCAAGCATGTCGAGCAGCTCGCGGGGCACTTCATAGCGTTTTTTAGTGTCTGCTCCCCGGTTAAAGAGAGAATAGATGACCGGAATGATGAACAGCGTGACCAGCGTACTTGAGATCAGGCCGCCCACCACGCACATACCGATCGGCTGCGTCATGGATGAGTTCGCGTCACCGAAGAACGCCATGGGAATCATGCCCAGAATGGTGGTGAGCGTTGTCATAAGCACCGGACGCAGACGTGAGGCTCCCGCCGTCTCGCATGCCTCCAGCACGCTCATGCCGCGCCGTACGAGCAGATTCGTCTGATCCACCAGAATAATGCCGTTGTTTACGACAATACCGATAAGCATGACCACACCGATCATTGATACCAGACTGAACGCCTGCGAGCAGACAAGGTGGATGACCACCACGCCCACGATCAGGAACGGCAGCGTGAACATGTTGATGAACGGCTCCTTGAATGATTCATAGGTGCCGGCCATGACGCCGAATACCAGAATGATTGCAAGTATGATGATGAGCGCAAAGATCTTCATCATGTCCATCGTATTTTTCCATGAGCCCTCAAAGCTTACGGAAATGTTTTCCGGCAGGATCATATCCTCGTTGAGTATGGTTTGTATCTGCTCCTCAACCTGTCCCGCGGTGGCAGAGCCGACAAGATTTGCGGTCAGGTGGATGATGCGTGATTTATTTTCACGGCTGATGGACACCGGTCCGGTGCCGCGCACCACCTGAGCAAAGTTTGACACTGCATACCGCGCGCTGGTGCCGGTGACAAAGATTTTTTCCAGATCGGGAATGTTGCCGCGGTCCTCGTCGGCAAGCAGCACCACCATGTCGTAGTCATCGCCGTCCTTATGGTAGGTGGTGGCAGTCTTACCGTTGATGCTGTAGTTGATCTCGTTGGCTATGTCGGTCACCGAGATGCCGAAGGTGGACGCACGCTCACGGTCTATCTTTATTTCAACCTGCGGCAGCCCCTGCTCAAGGTCGATCTCCGCGTCCGCTATATCAGGAATTTTCTCCGTCATAAGTGATTTCAGCTCGTTCGCCGTTGCAAGCATGCCGTCAAGGTCGGTGGAGCGGAATGAAATCTTTATGTCGCTGCCCGCCATCTGCTGCATTCTGCCTTCGTCAAAGGTGAATGTGGCGGTAGGGAAGCTGTCGAAGTGCGCGCGCAGCTTGGCCTTTACGGTATCGGCGTCGTCAATCTGTTTTGAGGCGTCCGGCAGTGAGATGGAGATGGAGCCTTTATAGGACGTGTCGCTTCCCATGGCCATGCCGCCCGCCGAGCCGACGCTGACGATGATGTTCTCATAGCCCTGTATCTCGGTTTTTATGATGTTGTAGAACTGATCCAGAATGTTTTCCGTCTCAGACAGCTTGGTGCCGAGCGGCAGCTCTACGTTGAGTCCGACCGAGGTGTCGTGGAACCGCGACATAAAGGAGATCTTGAGGTGGCTGAACATGAGCACTGACGCGGCGAGCAGCGTGAATGCCGCCACCACGGTGACGAACCGGTTTCTGAGCACGAGCCGCAGACCGCGGCGGTATACGGCTGTCAGACGGTCTAAGGCAACGGCAACCGCACGGTCTCCCGCCTTGAGCAGACGGTTGGTGATCGGCACTTCCTTACGGTTGTCCACCGGCAGAAACTTGCCCGCCAGTACCGGCACCAGGAAGATGGCCACGAACAGAGAGGCAAGCAGCGCGATGATAATGACGATCATGAGCGTGGTGAACAGCTCGCCGAGCATCTCAAGCTTGTTTTTGTATACAAAGAACGGTACGAAAACGCAGATGGTGGTCAGGTTGCCCGATATGACGGATGCAATGACTTCCTGCGTGCCGATTGATGCTGCCGATGCGGCGCTCGTACCGCGCTCGCGGTATGAATAGATGTTTTCAAGTACGACGACGGAAGCGTCCACTACCATGCCTATGCCCAGAATAAGGCCGGTCATAGTGATCATGTTCAGCGTAATGCCGCAGAATACCATGATGAGCATAGTGATGAGGATGCTGAACGGAATGGCTATGGCCATGATGAGCGTACTTTTTCCGCTGCGCAGGAACAGGAACAGTACGAGCACGGACAGAATAAAGCCCTCGAAGATCGATTTCATAAGCGAGTGCAGCGTATCGCGTACGGATGTGGAGTCATCAGAAAGAATGGTCAGGGTGATGCCCTCCGGCAGCGTCTGCTGGATCTCCGCGATCTTTTTATACACGGCGTTCGCCACGTTCACGGTGTTGCTTCCGCTCTGCTTCTGCAGCTTGATATATACGCCGGGCGTACCGTTGATGTACACCTGGCTCGTCAGGTCCTTGTAGCCCATGAATGCGGTGCCTACGTCCTCAAGCTTTACGTCGTAGCCGTTCAGCGTACCTACGACGGTGCGGTTCACTTCCTCAAGCGATTCGAATTCACCGGTGGTACGCACCATGTACTTGCGCGTGCCTTCGTATACACTGCCGCCGCCGAGCTCTATGTTCTGGCTGGAAAGGGTCGCTGCAATGGATGAAAGCGAAAGCCCGTAGGCGTCAAGCCTGTTCTGGCTCAGCTCCACTCGAACGATGCCTTCGCGGCCGCCGCTGACGGACGCCTGCGCAATGCCCGCCGTCTGCTCCAGCTTGTCGGCAACCTCATCGTCCGCAAGCTTGCGCAGGTCGTCAGCGGAACGGTTGCCGTTCAGCGCGAGCGTCATGATCGGCTGTGAGTCTGAGTCGAACTTAAATATCTGCGGCGTGTCGCAGGCATCGGGCAGATTGCCCTTGACCATGTCAAGCTTGTCGCGGATATCGTTCACCGCAACGTCTATGTTGGTGCCGTAGTTGAACTCCAATGTGATGAGCGAAGTGCCCTCGGAGGATTCTGATGAAAGCTTGCTCAGATTGCTTACGCTTACAAGCGAGCTTTCAAGAATATCGGTCACGCTTTTTTCTACGGATTCAGGTCCTGCGTTGTTGTATGAGGTGTAGACCATGGCCACCGGCATGTCCATGTCGGGCATCAGGTCTATCTGGATGTCGGGCAGCGTGAACGCGGCCACGATGGCTATGAGCGCAAAGGTACAGATGGTCAGCACCGGGTGCTCAAGCACTTTTTTTGCGATGCTCATTATCTGCCTCCTACTTCGCGCACGGTCACGCCGTCGCTCAGAACCTGCATACCGTTCACTACGATGGTGTCGGCGGCGGTGAGACCTGAAAGAACCTCCGTTCTGGCGTCAACGGTCACGCCTGTGGTAATCTCCGTCTTTTTAACGGTGGTGCTTGATGCGCCTGCGGCGGCAGGTGCAAGCACGTAGACGTACTGCCTGCCGGATTCGGTGATGACCGCGTCGGAAGGAACGCTGAGCGCGTCTTTATGCAGTACGGTGTTGAGTTTTATGCGTACATACATGCCCGCGTTGATCCGCGGATCGGATGAATCGAACAGAAAATAGATTTCCTTGGTACGAGATGTTTCGTCCACAATGGGAGAAATGCGGAAGATGTGCGCGGGAAAAGTGATGCCTTTATAGGCGGCGAGCGTGACTTCCGCCGTAAGACCGTTTTCAAGCACGGCTATGCTGCTTTCGGGCACCTTTGCTTCGATCTGGAGCTTGTTGATGTTACCGATCTTTGCGATCTCCGTGGAGGTGGATACGGTGGTACCCTGCGTGAGCGGCAGCGAGGTGATGTAACCTTCTATGGGCGCATAGACCGGGCTTTTTGCATATACGGTGCCCGGCGTGGAAGGATCCACCTCCGCTATGAGCTGGCCTTTCTTTACGTAGGTACCGAGCGTAACCGGCACGCTGAGCAGCTTGCCGCCGATATCGGGGTAGACTGATATGGTGTTGTCGGCCTTGACGTTGCCGTTCAGCAGCATATATTCCTGCAGGTCAGCCTGCTGTACTGCCTGTGATTTTACGGTGTAGACGGTCTGCTCGCTTTTGCGCATCTCAGGCTTTTTCTGCGGTATATGGGCTATGGCGGCCAGAACGGCTGCGGCCACGGCAACAATGGCAATTTTGGTTTTGTTGATTTTCATACTATGTTTCTCCTGTAATTCAGTTGCTTGTAGTGGTAAAATAGGTGCCCGATGCAAGCGAAAGCTCGTTCTCAAGCTCAAGTACGTTTTTCAGCAGCGTATACTGCTCTTCACGCAGCTGCAGCCGCGCGGAATGCAGGGTGTCGAGCGAAGACTGCAGCGCGAGCAGATCCTTGGTGCCGCGCTGGTATGCTTCCTCGGTCATCTTGTACGATTTTTCTGCCAGCTCCAGATTCAGATGCCGCGCTTTCAGCGTTTTCTGCGACGTCTCTATATTGGTAAGCTTTTCGATGATGCTGGTACGCACGGTCTTCTTTTTGTCGGCTATCTGCAGTTTGTAGTCCTGGATGGTATCATCCTGCGCCGCCACCGTGTCGCGGGCGGAAGAACCGTAGATCCAGCTGTCAAGCGGCAGGCTGATTCCTATGGACACATTCCAGTAGGGCTTGTCGGAGCTGTCGGACGTCTCAAGGTTCTTTGAATGGAACTCCGGGAATATGTTCGCGCCGAGCGTAAGGGAGGGCAGATAGGCTGAATTATAGGCATACTGCTTGGCATACTCTGCGGTACGCAGCGCGTCCTGCAGCTGCCGTACTGCGGGCGATTTGTCCTCGCAGCCTTTGATGACTTCCGGACCGATGCGCTGCACGGTCTCCGCATCGTCAAGCGAGCCGGAAAGCTCTACGTCCGTGGAGAACGGCAGCTCAAGCCCGATGGTGTTCAGAAATTCGTGGAGCGTGTTGTAATAGGACGCAAGCGCGCTGTCAACGTCAGGCTTTGAAGTCTCAAGATTTACCTGTGCGGTGAGCAGGTCGAGCTCAGGTACTACGCCGCGGTCGTATTTGTTCTTTGTCTGATCGTACTGGCTCTGGTAGGACTCAAGCGTAGATTTTGCCGCGGCCACCTTTTCCTTCAGGTAGAGCAGGTTGTAGAAACTCTGGCGTACGGCACTTTCCGTACTGCGCACCGTGTCTTCGTATGAAGCCTGCTGCGCCTGATAGGCTGACTTGAGCTTTTTGATTTTGGCGCCGAGTCCTGAGTCGATGGTCAGCGAAGCGCTCAGGCCTGCGCTCAGCTCCTGCGTGTTCTGAGCCGTTTTGTTTTCGCTTTTGAGCGCTCCCTGCCGGCTGCCGGAGGCAGTCGCCTTGATGGACGGCAGCAGCGAATTCCATGAATGGGAGGATTCGCGCTGCGTCTGCTTGAGCGTAATCTGCGAGCGCTTGATGTCTATGTGGGTCTGCAGCGCAAGCTCCACGGCATCGTCAGCCGTGAGCGTGACTTTTTGCCGGGGCTCGGCCGTCTGCGCCGTTTGTGCCGCGTCCGCCTGCGCAATGATATGCTGCGGAATCAGCAGCGATCCTATGATGACGGCAATCGCCGTAACGGTATTGCGTGAATAGTGCATTTGTATGGAAACCTCCGTTTTCCTGCATGCGGATCCGATGCATGCAGTCATTCTTTATATTTACAAGTACCAATGTAAAATACAACGGTTTCCTGCGGTTTGTTACATAAAAATCCCGTTATAAAATAGATTATTATATTTTGGAGAAAAATGAGGAAAATAATGTGCGGGGAAAAACGGCGCCCGCTGCGTCAGCGCAGGATCCAGCCTTTGGCTATGCCGTTTTCAATGTTTGCGAGCACCCACGGCCACAGCTTGGGCATGTTCGTGCGCACCGGTTCCATACGGGCAAGCACGTCTTTTTCGTGTACCTGACCTTCGTTCCATGTATGGCCGCCGGTAAGCGTGTTGTGCAGGAACGGCTGGATGCGGTCCATGCAGTTTGCGAACCGCGAGTCAGCGGTTTTCATTTCATCGAATTCTTCCCAGAGCCTGCGGACGTTCTGTTCCTGGTCTTCCGGCAGCTGCGAGAAAAGCTTGTCCGCGGCCTGCTGCTCACGCTGCGCTTTTGAGGTGTTGCCCTGCGCGTCGAACGCAAAGGTGTCGCCCGCATAGATTTCTACCAGATCATGACAGACGAGCATCTGGATGGCATGGCCGATGTCGGGAGTGTCCGCGGCGTATTCGCTGAACAGAATGGCCATGACTGCAATATGCCATGAGTGCTCCGCGTCGTTTTCGCGGCGTGAGCCGTCAATGAGCATGGTATGGCGCAGAATATGGGTCATTTCATCAATGAGCGCGGTGAATTTCAGCTGCTGGTCAAGGCGTTCATTTGAAGAACTGATAAAATCATCTAACGGGTTCGACATAAGTTTTGCTCCTTGCGGCAGTTTACGGCCACAATACATATGATAGTGTATTTTATGCGCATCGGCAATGGTTCGTACATGCCGCTATGGAAGAGCGTTAAGCCGGTTCCTTTAATATATGACAGATGAAGTTAAAAGCAAGTAAAAAACCGCAAGATTTCCCGAAAAAGCCACGAAGGCGGGGCAAGCGGACACTTTACAACTGACAAACAGACAACTTTCAAGCTTGCAAGCAGACGACTTTCAAGCTTGCAAGCAGACGACTTTCAAGCTTGCAAGCAGATGACTTTCAAGCTTG
>CACZQF010000004.1 GCA_902783245.1 uncultured Spirochaetaceae bacterium
ACCGCGCCGGTCATGCCGACCGCGCCGGTCATGCCGCTTTCGTCAGTAACGGCAGCCGATTCCGCAGCGGCAGCGGCCAAAGCCTGGAGCAGCAGCAGTACTGCTTCCGGGAATAGTCTCGGAAGCAGCACCGTCTCCGCGCTCGACATTTCAACGCTCAATTCACTCGGGGTGCTCGGCCCCATATCAAATCTTATCGGCGGCAAAAACACCGCCGCAAATATGACCACGGAATCCACGCCGCTGCTCAGCGCCATCCTTTCGGAGCTGCAGCAGATCAAGCAGACGCAGGCACAGAACATGCAGGCCGTCAAAAAAAACGCGGCGTTCAGTCTGCAGTCAACCGGCGGCAACCCCGCCATACTCCGCTTTACTGCCAACGGCACGGACATTCTTTCATCATGCAACACCATCTATTTCAGCGGTCTGGAAGAAAACGGCTCGTTCCTGGTCACCGGTGACCGCCTGTACCGCAGAGCGGGCAGAACGAATACAGAAACGTTCTACCTGCTGTTCACCGCGGCCGGCACCGAAAACAACCGCACGCTGTACACCGTCACGCCCGCATTGTCGCAGGCAAACGAAGACGGCTCTTCATTCCTGTACAAGCTTTCGCAGCTGCACGACCTGTCCGCCGCAAAAACCGGCAACCTTGTAGCCATGCACATCGACGGCGCGCAGCTCAAGCTTGACCTGCTCATCGACATCGGCAAAACGGAGAAATAAGGCAGTGGAACAAAAACTTGCAGAAGGACTGGAAAAACTCGGGTTCACAGGGCCGGACGCGCAGGAGCTGGGCCGCAAGATGGAGCTGTACATCAACGAAATCCAGCTGTTTAACAGCGCCTACAATCTGGTCGACGCCAAAGACAAGGACGAGCTCATCACGCGCCACATACTCGACAGCCTTGCGGGTGCCGCCGTCATACGAAGGATTGCAGAAGCAAAAGAAAAACCCGTTATCGGCGACATCGGCTCCGGCGGAGGACTGCCCGGCATACCGCTTGCGGCGGCGCTGCCCGGATACTCATTCAGGCTCATAGAGCGCATGAGCAAGCGCTGCGCCTTTCTGGAAAACTGCGCGGCCATTCTGGGGCTGCCGAACGTAACCGTCATCAATCAGGAGGCGGAAAAAGCCGAAAAGCAGAGCATCGACATAGCCGTGTTCCGCGCATTCAGGCCTCTCGACGCAAAAATGACCCGCACGCTGCTCGCGCTGCTCAAGCATGACGGCGTACTTGCCGCTTATAAAGCAAAGGCTGATAAAATAAAAGAAGAAATGAGCGGCATAGCTGATATCGTTCCGAGCTACACCGTGGAACCGCTCACAGTACCGTTTCTGACGGACACGGGCACCAAAGAAACCCGCGAGCGGAATCTGGTTCTGATAGGCAGCGGGCTGTAAGCGTCAGCCTGCGGGCTGCAGCAAGCCTGCCGCCGGCACATCGCCGCGCCTGCAGCGCTGCAGCACCATGCCGCCGCACCGTGCTACGGCAGCTTTTTAAGAATCTTCACAAGCTTTTCTTTTTCGTACAAATCTATCGGGCGTCCCTCGATATACTTCTTGCCTTCCTCGCTGAAGTGCCCCGCAGTAAAGCACACGCCGCGGTCAGCTTTCGTATCGCGGATACGCGCATGAAAATCACGCACGTACAGCTCGCCGGTCACGCCGGTGGAACGATAAAAGCGGAACACTTCCGTGTCCTCCCACTTGGATGACGACACGTTGCACAGAATCTCGCTGTTTTCGGGCGTTACCGAAATATCGATGACCTTCACGAACGAATTGGGGTAGAACGATGACACGATCTTGCGGCACAGCGCCACAAAGTCGCTCGTTCCGGCGCTCAGATACACCTGCAGGTTCGTATTCTGGTTCAGCTCCGTATACCGCGCCACAAGCTGCGGCACGTCCTTATAGTTCGGCACCAGCGCCTGAATCTTTTTCAGCGCGTCCAGACCGTTCGACATCTTGTTCAGCGCGAACCAGGAGGCGGCCATCTTATATAAAAGCTCAGTCTGCACTTCTATCGGAATATCAGCATGCTTCAGGCCGATCTCAAAATCCTGTATGGCCTTATCATACAGCTTATTGTTAAAATGCATGCTGCCGGCAATCAGACATGACTGCGGGCCGTACTTAGGATCAGGCCGCAGGTGCAGGAATACCTTCATGGCCTTGTCGCCGTGTCCGCTCTGATACATAGCGTCCGCAAGGTTGAACAGCGTCTCCTTGTCGCCGGGATGCTCGTCAAGGAACTTTTTCAGGAACTTAATGCTTTCGCTGAATTTGCCTGTCTTATACAGACACGCGCCGAGCGGCCCGTACGGCTCAGAAGTATCGGGGCGCGCCATCACCGCCTTACGCAGGCAGGGCACGGCCTTGTCGAACATATTGCTCTTATAGCATGCCATGCCCAGATTATAGTTCACCTCATAATCATTCGGATTAAGCTTGTAGGCGTCGGACAATCCCTTAAAGGCTTCCTGTATCTTATCAAGCTTGATGGCGCAGATACCCTGACGCAGCGCAACCTGGAATTCATTGGGACTGTGATGGAGTTTTACAAGATCGATCAAAGAATCATACAGCGGAGCGGCCTTCTCAAAATTGCGCTCGCCGTAATAGTAATCGGCAAGCGTAGTCAACGCGGCAGCATCATGCGGATTCTGCTTAAGCTTGCGCGAAGCATCGCGGATAAGCTTGGCCGCATTCGCCTTAGGATTACTTTTCTTTTTGCCCGCACGTCCTGCCACCTGCATAAGTACCACGACGACGGTAAGAACTATAACTCCAGCAATCAAATAGGAAACCATTGTCTACTCTATCCCCAAAACGTTTATAAAAGGCAGCATACCCTGCCCTCTGCAATGACGATTACAGTTTTTTAACGGCGGCCAGCAGCTTGTTCACATCCTGCGCCGAAGTTGCCCAGCTTGTACAGAACCTCACGGCATCCTCGTCCTCGCTGACCGGCTGCCACAGCTCAAAGGCAAAGTCGGCGGCCAGCTTTTTCTGCTGCTTTTTCGTAAGCACCGGGAACTGCTGGTTCGTCGGCGAATCATACAGCAGCCGGATTCCCTGCTCCGCGAATGCATCACGGATCCGGTACGCCTGCTCCACCGCACCGCGGCAGACTTTTTCGTACAGCGTGCGTCCCGCGCCGCCGTCAAGCAGCACCGAAAACTGAATGCCGAGCAGGCGCCCTTTGGCCAGCATGCCGCCGCACATCTTTATGGCATAGCGGAAATCCTTCTGCAGCGCCTTGTTCGTAATGACGACCGCCTCGCCGAAAAGCGCGCCGCACTTCGTGCCGCCTATATAAAAAATATCGGTAAGACTTGCAATATCCTTAAAAGATAGATCATTGCCGTCGGCCGTCAGGCCGTAGCCCAGCCGAGCACCGTCCAGAAAAAGCGGCAGGTCATAGCTCCGGCACACGTCATGTATTTCCTGCAGCTCGGCCTTCGTATACATCATACCGTTTTCTGACGGCATGGCAAGGTACACCATGCCGGGCTGCACCATATGCTCATGTACGGGGCTCTGCAGATGCTCCTCCATGGCCTGACGGATCAGCGGCGCCGTCACCTTGCTCTGCTTGATCGCCTTCTTGTCGGCCTTGGCGGCGGTACCGCCTCCGGCGCGTTTTGCCAGCGCCTTGTCCAGAACCAGCACCTTGTGCCCGGCATGCTCTATGGCGCCGGTCTCATGGCACGCGATATGCCCCGTAGGAGCGCACAGCACTCCCTGATGCGGCTTAAGCACCGCCGAAATAACCGTAGCGTTCGTCTGCGTGCCGCCCGTCAGAAAATGCACGTCGGCTTCGGGAGCATCGCACAATTTCCGGATACGGTCGCGGGCTTCGTTGCAGTACGGATCATTGCCGTAGCCCGCGGTCTGGTCCAGATTCGTGCGCTGCAGCATCTCAAGTATCTCAGGAACGCAGCCCTGTCCATAGTCACATTCAAAGCGAATCATTTTCGTACCTCATCAAGCATGTCCTTAATACGGGCGAGCGCGATCTTAATCTTGCCGATATCGGTCGCATAGCAGCATCTGATGAACCCTTCGCCGCCCGCACCGAACACGCTGCCCGGAACCACGGCCACATGATGCTTCTGTATCAGCTCCGTGGCGAATTCTTCGCTCGTAAGTCCGGTTGACCGGATGTCGGGGAACATATAGAACGCGCCCTCCGGATCCGCCACGGGCAGCCCCATATCGCAGAACGCCTTATACATAAGGTTCCGCCGCTGCTGGTAGCTGATGCGCATCTTTTCAACTTCGGCCCAGCCGTTGCGCAGTCCTTCCGCGGCGGCATACTGGCTCATGATAGGAGCGCAGATGGCAGAATACTGATGCAGCTTGCACATCTGCGCGGCAAGCTCCTGCGGAGCCGCCACATAGCCGATACGCCAGCCGGTCATGGCGAACGTCTTAGAAAAACCGCTCACCACCACCGTATAGTCCTTCATGCCCGGAAAGCTGCCGATCGACACATGCTTGTTACCGTCATACACCAGCTCGCAGTAGATTTCATCACTGATGCACCAGATCTGATGCTTTTTCACCACCTCCGCGATTCTGCCGAGCTCCGCGGCCGGAATCATGCGGCCCGTAGGATTCGACGGCGAGCAGAGCATAAGCGCCTTTGTTTTAGGCGTGATCACGCCCTCAATCTGCTCCGCGGTAGGATAAAAGCCGTTCACGCTCGTATCCAGATGAATAAGTGTTGCGCCGCACAGCTCCGCCAGCGGCTGGTACGACACATAGCACGGCTCGCACACAATAATCTCATCGCCGGGATTCAGAATGCAGCGCAGTGCGGAATCAACCGCCTCGGAGCCGCCGATCGTAATAAGCACTTCGTTCTTGGGGTTGTAGTACAGGTGATAGCGCTCAAGATACCGCGTAATTTCTTCCCGCAGCTCAAGCAGGCCCCAGTTCGACGTATAGGAAGTCTGCCCTTTTTCAAGGTGATAGAACGCTTCCTCGCGCATAAGCCACGGAGTGGCAAAATCAGGCTCGCCCACGCCGAGCGAAACGATATCATCCCGTCCGATAATCAAATCAAAAAATTTACGGATCCCTGACGGCGGAGTCGCCGTCATCTTTTCAGAGAGCCGGTCTGACCTTGTGTTCATTATGCGGTAACTCCCTGCCGGGTATCACGGTCCTGCTCCACGTACACAATATCATTCTCTTTATAGGTTTTGAGGATAAAATGCGTTTTGGTGGAGCGCACGCCTTCCAGCGTAGAAAGCTTGCTCGACACAAAGAAAGCCACTTCCTTAAGGGAATCACCTTCGATGATCACTTTCAGGTCATATCCGCCGCTCATCAGGTACACGGATTTTACCTGCGGGAACCGCCAGATGCGGTCGGCGATCGCGTCAAAGCCGCGGTTGCGCTCGGGCGTAACCTGAATTTCAATGTCGGCGCGCACTTTATCCTTAGACTCCATGTCCTTGTCAGGATTGACGATGGCCGCATATTTCATGATGATGCCGTCATTTTCCAGCTGCTGCATGGCGGCTTTTACTTCTTCAGGAGTCCTGCGGGTCATAGCCGCTATATCTTCCACCGAAAGGCGGGCGTTTTCACGAAGCAGATCAAGTATTTCTTCATTCGTATTCATAAATAGCACTCTCCTATTATCAGGAAAGTATACAATAAATGTGGCGGTAATTCCAATAGACTAAGCGGCATCCGCGCCTTCTGACGGCACAAACAAACGGCGGACAGTAAAAAAAGCCCTGCCGGGAGCAGCCGCCTCCGGACAGGGGGAGGTGAAAACATCCTTGAACTATCTTGACGTTGAGCCAAGACCGGCATCAAGCCTGATGCTTTCAGACATGATATGGGCAGAGACTTCTGAAGCAAGGTAGAGCGTAGCATACGCAACTTCCTCCGGCTTACAGTATCTCTTGTCAAAGTAGGCGCTTGCAATGATTCTTTCGGCTTCTTCCGGAGTCTTTGTATCGCCGAAGGTCTTTTTTTCAATGCGGCGCATCATCGGGGTGTCAACGGCGCCGGGACATACATAGTTCACGTGGATTCCCTGCGGGCCGAGCTCCATTGAAACGCACTTTGCCATGCCTGCAACCGCATGCTTTGACGAAACATAGGCGCTCATACCGGGCGCACCGATAAAGGAACCGTCGGATGCAATAATAACGATTGAGCCCTTGCCTTTTTTCAGCAGATACGGAGCCGCGTATTTCATCATGTACATGGGACCGAATACATTGATTTTATACACCGTTTCGAATTCCTCAGGATTGCTGTCCTGAATCAAAGCGTGCTGGCCTTCATACCCGGCATTTATAATGACGGAGTCGATTCCGCCATAGGCAGCCGCCGCGCCGTCAATAAAAGCCTTAATCTGCTCCGGTTTTGTCACGTCACAAATAAATGTTTTGACATGATCCGGCGCAGCTCCCAGCTCAGGCAGCAGCGCATCCAGTTTTTCCTGACTTGTTGACGAAACCGCCAGCTTTGCGCCTTCTTCGGCAAACGCCTTTGCAATTGCCTTGCCGATACCGCCGGTAACGGCATTGATTACAACGACCTTATCCTTCAATTTAAGATCCAT
>CACZQF010000005.1 GCA_902783245.1 uncultured Spirochaetaceae bacterium
AGTCCATCCCAACCATCTGCACCGACTATAGGAGTATTAATTCCCTGTGCACGCAGCTGCTTTGCAATCAAAGCAACCGTTGAATAATAATCCGGCAGATATACAACGTCTGGATTAGTTGTTTTAATCTTTGTAAGCTGAGCGTTAAAGTCTTTATCACCCTTCTGATATGACTCCTTCGCAACAACCTCACCGCCCTTAGATGTAAACGCACTTACAAAATTCTCTGTAAGACCTACAGAGTAGTCGTTTCCTACATCATAGAGAATGGCCGCACGTTTTACCTTAAGATAATCTGCGCAGAAAAGACCGCCTACAGTTCCCTGGAAAGGATCAATAAAACATGCACGGAAAATGAAATCGCCGGCATCAGTGATTGCAGGTGCAGTAGCTGCAGGAGCAATTTGAACAACTTTACTAGCTTGTGCAAGCGTAGTAATTGACAACGCACAGCCAGAAGTCAGTGAACCGATGACCATTTGAACTTTATCACGTGTAGTCAGCTTTTTAAATGCATTGACAGTTTTATCAGCATTACCTTCATCGTCTTCGCTGATAAGCATAAACGGCTTTCCGTTTACACCACCTGCTGCATTAATTTCCTCAATTGCGAGCTCAACGCCTTTTTTGCATTCTGCACCATATGCAGTGTAATCACCAGAAAGGGGGAAAATACCGCCGATTTTAATCTCGTTACTTTCTTTTTTCGCACAGCCCGTCAGTGAAACAAAGGCTGTAAAACCAACTGAAAACAGAAACAGCAGTTTTGATGCTTTCATACAGGACCTCCAAAGAAATCAAATATTGAGTACATAGTAATGAGAAATGAGAGGTTTGTAAAGTGAAAAATTAAATATTTTAAAGTAAAAACAGTAAAACTAAAGTATTTATTAGATTAAACCGTTGTTTAAAATAAAAAAGCCGTCCTTAGTTATAAAGGACGGCATACAAAAGCCTTGAATTAGTTGGCAGCAGCTTCTTCCGCAGTTGCGGCAGGCTTTGCTTTCAAAGCTTTGTTCTTGAGTGCGGCCTTGCAGTATTTGCATACTTTTACTTTCTGGCCGTCAACTTCCTGTTCATAAACAACTTTTATACCAGTTGCATGACAAATCGGACATTCGCCTCTGCCATGAGCCGGCTGTGAACGAAGGGGAACTCCACGATGTGCTTTAGACATAAACTACTCCTTCTTCTCGGCGCCTTCATCAGCAGCTTTCTTTGCTGCTTTAGGAGCTTTAGCTTTTGCGGTACCCGCTTTTTTTGCAGCAGGAGCTTTCTTTGCTTTTTCAGCAGATTTCTTCTCTGCAGATGCTTCAGCAGATTTCTTCTCTGCAGGTGCTTCAGCAGTTTTTTCAGCCTTTTTAGCTTTCTTATCTGCTTTTTTCTCTTCGGCATCAGTATCAAGCTTATAATCAACAAGCTCAAGAATAACAACATCTGCCGCATCACCCTGACGGAAACCAAGCTTGAGGATACGAGTATATCCACCCCGACGGCCCTTCATACGGGGACCAATCTCTGTAAACAATTTATTCAAAATCTTTTCATCCTGAATAAATTTGGCAGCCTGACGGCGGTTGTGTACAGTATCAACCTTGCTTCTGGTTACAAGTTTTTCAGCAGCTTTTCTTACCTCAAGAGCCTTAGATCTTGTAGTCGTAATGCGCTCAAATCTAAAGAGTGAAGTCACCATGTTACGAGACATAGCACGGCGATGAGCTGTTGTACGTGAAAGCGGATTAAAACCATTTCTATGATTCATCTGTTTCTTCCTTCTTCTTTATGGGATTGACAGCATTCTTCAGATGACTGTAATCGGTCATACCAAGCGTTAAGTTCCATTCCTGAAGCTTTTCTTTTATCTCAGTAAGACTCTTTTTACCAAAGTTGCGTGTCTTCGCAATATCATCTTCTGTCTTTTTAGTTAATTCACCGATCGTCTTTATGTTAGCGTTCTTGAGACAATTAGAAGAACGCACAGAAAGCTCCAGTTCTTCAACAGGAGTATTGAGCAAGGCACGGATATGCTCATCACCTTCGTCAAGATCATCTCCGCCGTTAACATCACTGTCGTTAAAGTTTACAAAGATTGAAAAATGATCTTTTGCAATCTTCGCAGCTTCAGCCAATGCATCTTCAGGAGCGATTGATCCATCTGTCCAAATTTCAAGAATAAGCTTGTCATAATCGTTCCGTTGTCCAACACGGCAAGGCTCGATTGCGTACTTTACTTTCGGCACAGGAGTGAATATTGCATCCATCGGAATTACACCGACAACTTCAATATAATGTTCGTTAACCTCAGCAGGTACATATCCACGACCAAGATCCACCTGGATTTCAAAGTCTATGTGAGCACCTTCCATCATAGTGAAAATGTGCTGTCCAGTAGACATGACTTCCAAAGCGCCGTCTTTTGCAAAGTTATCACTCAAGACGGTACCAGGACCCTTAAATTCGTAAAGGATAGTATCCTGTTCCGTGTCTCCAGGGAGCCGCAAACGGATCTGTTTCAAGCTATTCAGTATCTCCAGCGTATCTTCTTCCACATTGGGAATGGGATCAAATTCACTGGAAATTACATGAGGAACACCATCAGCATCATATGAAGTAATCCGTACAGAGCTTATTGCATATCCCGGAATCGAAGAGAGCAGCACACGGCGGAGTGTATTACCCACCGTTGTACCGAATCCCGGTTCAAAGGGATATGCAGTAAACTTACCGTAGTTGGGATTAGTTTCAAGATGCTCAAATGTAATGCCTTTCGGTTTTTTAAAACCTTTAAGCAGATTTTTGCGAGCCATCTGAACTCCTTATTTAGAATAGAGCTCAACCACGAGCTGTTCTTTAATATCGGCCAAATCGGTCACTTCTTCGCGGCGAGGATATGCAGTGAAAGTTCCCTTCACCGCATCAACATCGACTGAAACCCACGGATTGCCAGAAGCCTTTGAAAGCTCCTTAAGACCATCCTGAACAACAGCCAGTTTCTTGCTCTTTTCCTTCACTTCGACAACATCACCAGGTTTAACATTGTAGCTCGGAATAGTTACCTTTTTGCCGTTAACGAGCATATGACCATGC
Organism: uncultured Spirochaetaceae bacterium; assembly: GCA_902783245.1. Taxonomy (GTDB): domain Bacteria; phylum Spirochaetota; class Spirochaetia; order Treponematales; family Treponemataceae; genus Treponema_D. The sequence continues at coordinate 3,088 of CACZQF010000005.1, forward strand.
AGAACAAGCTGACGAGCCTGATTTCTGTTAATAGCAAAATGCATTCTGAACACAACATTATCAAGCCGGGATTCAAGCAAAGTAATAAGGTTTGCACCAGTTACTCCAGACATGCGCTGAGCACGGCCGAAAGTAAGGCGGAACTGCTTCTCAAGCATACCGTACAGACGCTTAATCTTCTGCTTTTCACGGAGCTGTGTACCATACTCACTCCGCTTTCCAGCTCTGAGCTTGGGATCTTTGCCAGGAGCACCCCGTTTCTTGTTAATGGGGCACTTATCGCTCTTACAACGATCACCTTTCAGGAACAGCTTAGTTCCCTCAGCTCTGCACATTCTACAGATAGGACCAGTATATCTTGCCATTTGTTGGTTATCTCCTTACATGCTACGAGTTTTACGCGGGCGGCATCCGTTATGCGGAATAGGGGTAATATCAGAAATTGATTTTACCTTAAGTCCCAGAGAACCAATTGAACGGATGGCGTTCTCACGTCCCATTCCAGGTCCTTTGACGAATACATGAACTTCGCGCAAACCATAGCTCACAGCCTTCTGAATTGCAGATTCAGCAACAGACTGAGCCGCAAACGGAGTAGACTTCTTGGCACCACGGAAACCAAGTCCACCAGAAGATGCCCATGAAAGTGTATTTCCCTTCAGGTCTGTCACTGTAACAATAGTATTGTTGAACGTAGCCTGAATATAAATATTACCTTCGTAAACGCTCTTCTTCTCTTTTCTCTTCTTTACAGCTGGCATTTACCTAACCTCCCCTTAAACTGCCTTCTTCTTGTTAGCGACAGTCTTCTTCTTACCTTTGCGGGTACGGGCGTTAGTACGTGTGCGCTGGCCACGGACAGGAAGTCCTTTTCTATGGCGCAGACCACGATAGCAGCCAATATCCATAAGACGCTTAATATTAAGACCAATTTCTGAGCGAAGACGACCTTCTACCTTATAATCCTTGTCAATAACTTCACGAAGTTTTGCAAGATCGTCATTAGAAAGATCATTCAACATTGCCATAGGATCAATCTTTGTCTTTTCACAAATAGCTTTGGCGGAAGAACGGCCAATGCCGTAAACATATGTCAAAGCGACTATGACGTGTTTGTTAGGGAGATCAACTCCCGCAATTCGAGCCATCTGTTACTCCTCAACCCTGTCTCTGCTTATGCTTCGGATTTGAACAAATGATACGGATAATACCGTTACGTTTGATAACCTTGCATTTATCGCAGATAGGCTTTACGCTGGTTCGTACTTTCATAAAAGTCCCCCTGAAATGCGTTATCCTGAATCATGGCAACTCGCAATGAGTTACAATCCAGTGGCGAATAATATACCACACATTTCATAACTTATTCTACCCTTTATTCACGAAACTTAGAGATTTCGTGACCGAATTTTACCCTTTTTTACCAATCCATCCTGATGATGCATCTTCAAAAGAGCTTCTACCTGACTCATCGTATCAAGATCGACACCAACCATAATTATCAACGAAGTACCACCCATCAACATAGATATTGACTGGGGGAATCCGAAAATATTCTGGATAATTGTCGGCAGTACAGCAATTGCAGCCAAGAACAAAGAGCCGGGCAATACCAAGCGGTTCAACACTCTCTGCAAATACTCTTCTGTTTTATCCGTGCGGATTCCGGGAATAGAACCGCCGTTCTCTCTGATATTCTTCGCAATCTCTGTGGGGTTCAGGGTTACCTGTGTGTAGAAGTATGCAAAGAACACGATAAGGATAATCATCAGAGCATTATACCAAAAACCGGTCGGTGTCAGAATCGCAGACAGCTTTCCAATCCACCGGGCAGATTTCTGATTATTTCCCAAACTAGATACAATCTGCAGCGGGAATGTCAGGAACGAAGAAGCAAAAATTACAGGAATAACATTCGAAGGATTAATCTTGAATGGGATATAAGTGTTTTGACCACCATACATTTTTCTGCCGACTACACGTTTAGCGTAGTGAACAGGAATCTTACGCTCCCCCTGCTCTTCAAAAATTACAAGAGCAATAATACCAAGGAACATAATCAGAACAACAATTACAAAAACGATATTAAGACCGTCTTTGACTTTATTGTACAATTCAATAACTGCATGAGGCAGACGAGCAACGATACCAGCAAACAGCAGCATTGAGATGCCGTTACCGATACCATGACCAGTGATCTGATCACCCAGCCAAACAGTTACCATTGATCCTGTCGTAACCGTAAGCATAGCAAGCAGCCGGAACATCAAGTTACTGTCCAGAACTATACACCCGGGAATGCTTTCGGCATAAACCGTTACGGCAAGTGACTGTATCAAACAGACAAAAACCGTACCGATACGCGTCCAGCCTGCAACCTTCTGCTGACCACCATCTTCCTGCGCCGCCCGCTTGAGCGACGGGAAGATGATCAAAGCCAACTGCATGATAATCTGCATTGAAATGTAAGGCATAACGCCTAACATAAAAATAGAGAAGTTTGAAAATGCACCACCAACAAAGAAATCCATATAACTGGCAAAAGCATTTTTATTCTGCTTTGCCAGATTATCGAAGTATTGCAGCAGTACACTCGCATCAATGCCAGGTATAGTCAGAACGCTTCCCAGACGGAAAACAGCAAGGACAATAAAAGTAAAGAATATACGATCACGTAATTCTTTAATTTTAAACATATTTACAATTGAATTGCTTGCCATTTCTGTCCCCGTCGCCTATTTTTCTTCTGCATTCTCAGCCGCTTTCACGACTACAGTGCCGCCAGCTTTTTCGATTTTTTCTTTAGCTGAGGCTGAAGTCTTATCAACTTTAACCGTCAGTTTCTTAGAAAGCTCGCCGTTACCAAGAATCTTGATATACGTCGCATCGCTCTTAAGCAGGCCTTTTGCCGTCAAAGATGCTCTGTCCACTGTGTCACCGTCAGCAAATTTTGCTTCCAGATCTGTCAGATTCAAGCAGACATAGTCTTTCTTATACCGGTAATTTGAAAAGCCCTTCTGAGCCAGACGGCGATACAGAGGCATCTGACCGCCTTCAAAGCCTACATAAGTCTTTCCGCCAGAACGTGACTGCTGTCCTTTGTTACCTCTTCCGGCTGTTGTTCCACGACCAGATGAAGATCCACGGCCAACAATTCTCTTCTTCTTGTTTGCACCCTCAGGAGCATTCAAAACAGGATTGTATGCTGTCATTACTGTACCTCCTCAACTTTAACTAAATGAGCTACAGCTGCAACCATACCGCGCACAGAAGGATTATCTTCCTGCACCACAGAAGAGTTGAGTTTTTTCAAGCCAAGACTACGAACAGTCGCAACCTTATCAGGCTTCTGTCTTATCGTACTTTTAACAAGAGTAATCTTAAGTTGTTTAGCCATAGATTAACCCCACATCTCTTTCAGAGTTTTACCTCTGTTCTGTGCCACTGCACGGGCATCCATCATCTGTGCGATAGCATCAAATGTTGCGCGCACAACATTAACAGCTGCACTTGAGCCGATAGACTTAGAAATAATATCTGTTGCGCCAGCTGCATCCATAACAGCACGAACAACACCACCTGCAATAATACCAGTACCAGGACAGGCCGGTTTCAGCAGCACAGAAGAGCTCTTATATTTTCCAAGAACTTCATGCGGCAGCGTACCGTTTTTTACAGGCATGACGATAAGATTTCTCTTTGCCCGGTCAAGGCTCTTCTTAATGGCCTCAGTAACATCATTAGCCTTACCAAAACCATATCCGACACGTCCCTTCTGATCACCGACAACAGTCAATGCAGAGAAAGACATACGGCGGCCACCTTTTACCGTTTTGGCAGTACGGTTCAGTCTGACCAGTTTTTCTACAAATTCTTTCTCTTTCGGTTCTCTATCAAAATTTTTCTGGTGTTCCATAGCCTCTCCTAGAATATGATACCCGCTTTGCGAGTTCCATCAGCAAGGGCTTTTACAACACCGTGATAAAGATATCCGTTGCGGTCGAACACTACAGTTGTAATATTCTTTTCTTTAAGACGTGCTCCCAATGCTTCACCAAGTTTTGCAGCACTTTCAATATTAGGCTTCAGCGCAGCAAATTCTTTTTCCAAAGTTGAAATAGAAGCAAGGGTTTTACCCTCATCATCATTGATAATCTGAACATACAGGTTGCAGTTACTGCGGGTTACCGTCATACGGGGGCGCTCAGCAGTACCATAAACAGTCTTACGGATATGAACCTTTCTATGCAGACGTCTTCTCTGTTTATCATTCAGTTTCTTAAACATAAAACTCACCTTATTTTACGCCGGTCTTACCGACTTTGCGTCTGATGACTTCTGTCTCATAACGAATTCCCTTGCCTTTATAGGGCTCAGGCTTACGTAAACTACGGATTTCTGCACTGAACTGTCCGACCTGCTGCTTATTGATACCAGCGATGGTAACTTTACCCTGGGCATCGGCCGTCACTGTCAATCCTTCAGGAATCACAGCAATAAAGTCATTTGAGAAGCCAAGATTCATAACAAGATTCTTTCCCTGTACTTCCGCACGGTAACCGACGCCTGTTATGATAAGGCTCTTGGAGAAACCTTCTGTAACACCAACAACCATGTCATGGATCAGATTACGATACAGTCCATGAGCTGCGCTTGCAGCTTTAGAATTATTAGCAGGTTTTACCAGAACTTTATTACCCTGAACTTCGATAACGACATTTGCGTTATAATCCTGTTTCAGTTCCCCTTTAGGGCCTTTTACCGTAACCAACGCCGGCTCAACCTTTACGGTTACTCCAGCAGGAATAGCTACAGGAAGCTTACCTATCTTAGACATGCTTTCCTCCTATTACCAGATAGAGCAAACGAGCTCGCCGCCAACCATCTTCTCTTTAGCCTTGCGACCAGTTGTAACACCAGAAGATGTTGATACGATAATAATGCCATAACCATTATAGATACGGGGCATATCCTTATAACCAGAATACACACGGCGACCGGGTGTAGAAATCTTCTTCAACCCGTGAATTACCGGCGCATTCGTTTCATCATATTTCAGGAAAATGCGGATAATACTGCGGCCTTCATCCTGAACTTTCTTGAAGTTTTTAATAAAACCTTCAGTTTTCAGGATTTTCACGATTTCCAGCTTAAGCTTTGAAGTAGAAATATCTACTTTTTCGTGGCGGGCCTGTGCCGCATTCCGGATCTTTGTAAGCATATCTGCTACGGGATCTGATGCACTCATATTACTCTCCTACCATCCTACCAGCTGGATTTTGTGACGCCTGGCAGCAGGCCTTCACTAGCTAATTTGCGGAAGCAAAGACGACACATCTTAAACTTGCGCAGATATCCGCGAGGACGACCGCAAATCTTACACCGGTTATATTTTCTTGTGTCATATTTCGGTGTGCGGTTCGCCTTGATTATCATTGATTTCTTAGCCATGAACTCCTCACTTATTTCCGGAAAGGCATATTGAACTTGGTAAGCAGAGCACGGGCCTCATAGTCCGTACGAGCACTAGTTACGATCGTGACGTTCAAACCGGAAATCTTGGTGATTTTATCAAAGTCAATTTCCGGGAAGATAATCTGTTCCGTAATACCAAGAGAAAAGTTTCCGTGGCCATCAAAACCGGTAGCCTTAATACCGCGGAAATCCTTAACACGAGGAAGCGCCACGTTAACAAGCCGATCAAGGAATTCATACATAATGTTTCCTCTCAGGGTTACCATAGCACCAATCTCATTGCCCTCACGAAGTTTGAAGTTAGCTATGCTTTTCTTCGCTCTTGTCTTGACCGCCTTCTGACCAGTAATCTGTGTAAGGTCAGTAATTGCGGCATCAAGGAGTTTCTTATTAGTGAGAGCTTCGCCCACACCCATGCTCACTACAATCTTTTTGATTGCAGGAATCTGCATGACTGATGTATATTCCAGCTCCTTAAAGAGCTCGGGGGCGATAGTGTCCTTATAGACTTTCTTAAGCCGGGGTACGTAATTATCCATTACAGAGTTTCTCCACATTTGCGGCAGACACGAAGTTTTTTGTCTCCGTCAAGCTTATAACCAATCTTTGTAGGACCGCATTTTTTGCATACAATCGCTACATTAGAAATATTCAGAGGAGCTTCGATCTCAGCGATACCGCCCTGATCCTGCTCACTGCGTCTCTTCATTGCCTTTTTGACAATATTGACACCAGAAACAATCACTGCGTCTTTCTTGGTAAGAACACGCACGATTATTCCGCGTTTACCCTTATCCTTTCCAGCGATAACCTGTACAGTATCATCCTTATGGATCTTGAATTTTTTGTTCATGTTCATCGCCTCTTACAGTACTTCCGGAGCCAGAGAAACGATTTTCATAAAATCTTTTTCCCTAAGTTCACGGGCTACGGGTCCAAAAATACGCTTACCTTTCGGATTCTTATTCTCATCGATAATTACGCAGGCGTTATCATCGAAGCGGATATAAGTTCCGTCAGGGCGGCGATACTCTTTTGAAAGGCGTACAATAACAGCCTTTTCAATGGATCCCTTTTTAATAGTAGATGTAGGAATTGCTTCCTTAACAGCTACAACAACAATGTCACCGATTCCTGCATACCGGCGGTGAGAACCGCCAAGTACTTTAATACACTGAACGATCTTGGCACCAGAGTTATCAGCAACAGTCATATTAGATTGCATCTGCAGCATAATTCTACTCCTTAACCTTATTTCGCACGTTCAACGATTTCTGCAAGACGCCAGCACTTATCTTTGCTAAGCGGGCGACATTCAATAATACGGACTTTATCGCCAATATGAGCCTCATTATTCTCATCATGAGCCTTATACTTCTTAGTCCGCGTTACATATTTTTTATAAAGGCGATCCATTCTCTTTGTTGAAACGGTCACAACAATGGTTTTATCCATTTTATCGCTTGTTACCAATCCAACAAAAGAAAGCTTTGTGCCTTTATTAGTCTGAACAGCCTGTTCTTCCACGGGTCAGCTCCTACTTGTTTGCTTCAGCATCTTTTTTCTGCTGAATAAACGTATTCAGGCGCGCAATCTCACGGCGCATCGTACGTTTCTGCATGGGGTTATCTACATGGGAAATCACCATCTGAAAGCGCAAATCCATGTACTTTTTCTTCAGCTCATCACGCTGTGTCACCAATTCGGCATAAGAAAGCTCATTGTAGCTTTTTTTAGTTGATTTAGCCATCCTATTCCTCCTAAGCCTTCACAGGTTTGTAAGCAATCTTAGTCTTGATGGGGAGCTTGCTTTTTGCAAGTTCCAGGGCAGCAGTTGCAAGATTGATGTCAACCCCACCAATTTCAAACATAATCATTCCGGGTTTGATATCGGCAGCCCAGAAAGCCGGGGCGCCCTTACCCTTACCCATACGGACTTCAGCCGGTTTTCTTGAAATCGGCTTATCCGGGAAGATACGAATCCAAACCTGACCGCTACGGTTCAGTTTGCGGTTAATAGCAACACGGGCAGCTTCGATAACTTTCGCATCAAGCCAGATATAATCCATGGCTACAAGAGCAACATCGCCAAAGTCGATTGTATTATCACGGGTAGCAAAACCCTTGGTTTTACCACGCTGCACCTTACGGTGCATTACTCTTTTTGGACTAAGCGGCATAGATTAACTCCTTAAAGATTTTTCTGCGCTATCGGTGCCATTGGAAGCATCTGCAGACTGAGTTTTACCACGCTGCTGTCTGGGCTTGCGAACAAGCTGTCCAGCATCTTCATTCTGCTCACGGCCATAGTTCATACCATTATAGACCCAAACTTTTACGCCGATCTTGCCGTAAGTAGTCAGAGCTTCGTATGTACCATAGTCAATATCCGCACGCAGAGTATGGAGAGGTACGCGTCCCTCCTTATGCTCTTCAGTACGTTTCATTTCTGCTCCGCCAAGCCTGCCGGACAGACGGATCTTAATCCCCTGTGCACCAGCCCGCATAGCATTGCTTGTAGACTGCTTCAGAGCCTTGCGGAAAGAACCGCGGCCTGCAAGCTGACGTCCAACATTCTGTGCAATAAGGGAAGCATTCACATCAGCACGCTTGATCTCTTTAATCTTGATCTGCACGTTCTTGTTCAAATACTTCTGAATATCAGCACTGATCTTTTCAATCGTAGCACCCTTTACACCGATAATAACACCGGGGCGGGCTGTATGAATAACAATTGTAACCCGCTTCGGATGACGAATAATCTCAACCTCTGCAATATCGGCATTCTTACATTCGGGAGCGTCAGAAATGAATTTTCTGATCTTAAGATCCTCCAGAACGAGGTCTGCATATTCACGAGGTGATGCATACCACCGAGACTGCCAAGTCTTGTTAACTCCAAGACGCAAACCGATAGGACTAACTTTCTGACCCACTTTATTCCCCCGCCTTTTCGTCAACTACTACAGTGATATGACACATACGCTTCAAAAGCTGATCCGCACGTCCACGGGCGCGGAACCAAACTCTCTTCAGTCTCGGACCTTCGTCAATGCGAATCTCCTTTACATAGAGCATATCTTCATCCAGTTTGTTATTAGCATTCAATGCATTGGCAACAGCAGATTTAAGCGTTTTGCTGATTAAACCAGCACCTTTCTGCGGCATGTTAGCAAGAATTGCCATAGCTTCCGAACAGGACTTCTGATTAATTACATGAGCTACAGGACGAACCTTTGTAGGTGATGCAATAAGGAATTTTGTAGTGGCTACATAACCTTTTTTCACAGTCATACTATCCACCTTTATTTCTTAGCCGTTTTATCTGTACCGCCATGTCCGCGATATGTACGAGTAGGAGCAAACTCGCCAAGCTTATGACCTACGAGGTTCTCCGTGATGTACACCGGAATCCATGACTTACCGTTATAAACAGAAATAGTATTCCCAACCATTTCAGGAATAATAGTAGAGCAACGAGAATATGTTTTAATCATACTCTTGTCCGCTACTTTGTTCATTTCTGTAACCTTTTTATAAAGACTCTTTTCAATGAAAGGTCCTTTCTTAACAGATCTTGACACCGTTATCTCCTCTGCGACTACTTCTTACGACGTGAAATAATAAACCTACTTGACGTCTTGCGCTTGTTACGGGTCTTATACCCTTTACAAGGCTGTCCCCAAGGAGTAACAGGGTTACGTCCTTTACCAGCACCTTCACCACCACCAAGCGGATGGTCAACAGGGTTCATAGCCATGCCACGAACAGTAGGTCTGATACCAAGCCATCTCTTATGACCGGCTTTACCGTACTGAACATTCATGCGCTCTTCATTACCAACAACACCGATCGTTGCATAGCATTTTCCATGCACACGGCGAAGTTCGCTGGAAGGCAGGCGGATAGTAACGTAGTCACCTTCTTTAGCAGCTACCAGTGCGCTGGCACCTGCGGAACGGACAAGCTGACCTCCGCGACCAAGAGTAAGCTCAATGTTATGAACTGTAAAACCAACCGGAATCGCTTCCAAAGGAAGTGCATTACCAACCGTAGGAGCTGCATTTTCGCCGGACATAATCTTCTGTCCAACAGTCAGTCCTTTCGGAGCAATAATATACCGCTTGTCACCATCTGCATAGAAAACCAACGCAATATTAGCACTGCGGTTCGGGTCATATTCAATTGTTTTAACAGTTCCCGGAATACCATGCTTATCACGTTTGAAATCTATGATGCGGTAACGGCGTTTATGACCACCGCCCTGATGGCGTACAGAAATACGACCACCAGCACCGCGGCCACCATGACTATGAATTCCTGACACCAAAGTTTTTTCGGGTCTATCGGTTGTCAGTTCATCTCTAACTAAGTCAATACGAGTACGCGTACCAGGCGTGATAGGCTTAAAAATTTTAAGAGCCATCTGTTTCCCCTTAATTCACAGTCGCGGGCTTACACGCCCTCGAACACCTTAATTGTTTCGCCATGTGCAACACGTACAATGGCCTTTTTGTAACTGGCAGTGCGGCCAGGCTTTCCACGAAGGCGCTTAACCTTGCCCAGTACATTCATTGTTGTACAACGAACCACTTTCACATTAAAAAGCTTTGCAACTGCCTCTTTAATCTGAGTTTTTGTTGCTTCAGGATGCACGATAAAAACGTACTTATCCTGATCACGCAAAGCAGTAGCCTTTTCAGAAATAACCGGCCGGATAATAACATCTTCATTAAGAAGCATTACTTAGCCTCCTTATCTTCAGTGCTATAGAACTGAGAAAGCTTCTGGGCAGCTGTTTCCAACAAAATAACTTTGCGTCCGTAGAACAAATCATGCGCACGAAGACGATTGTAGGACAGGAATGAGAGAGCAGGAATATTCTTTCCAGCCCGCTTAATCATAGCGTCATCATCCTTAAGGATAACAACAGTCCGCTCATCTTTTGCAAAATTATTAAGAATCTTAACCAGATCTTTTGTCTTACCGCTTTCAACCGTAAAATCCTCGATAACAGTCAGACGATCACTCTGCGCCTGAAGGCTCAGGATTGATTTCATTGCCAGTCTCTTAGCCTTTTTAGGGATAGAGTAGCTGAAATCGCGCGGTTTCGGTCCAAAAATCGTACCGCCGCCAACATTAATCGGAGATTTCTTATCACCACGGCGGGCACGACCGGTTCCCTTCTGCTTATACGGTTTTGCATTGCTGCCATGAACTTCAGAACGATCTTTCGTACATGCAGTTCCAACACGTTTATTTGCTAATTCATTAGTGATGGCATAGTAAATAACATCTTCATTCACCGGGAGGCCGAATACGTTATCATCGAGTGTAATTGTACGCAGCTCTTTACCATCGACTGAATAGACTTTCTTTTCCATAATAGTCTTCCTCTGTCGTTATTTCTTTACCGCGGACTTGACGATCAGCGTGCAGTCTTTATTCCCGGGAACAGCCCCGCGAACCAGAATAACTTTCAATTCAGGATCAAGCTTAACAATCTTAAGGTTCTGCACAGTAACACGCTGCGCGCCCATACGACCGGCCATCTTCACATTCTTAAAGCTGTGTCCGGGTGTTGTACACTCACCGGTACCGCCAGCCTCGCGATGGAATTTTGAACCATGCGTAGCACGACCACCATGGAAGCCCCAGCGCTTCATAACGCCCTGAAAACCTTTTCCTTTGGAAGTGGAAGTTACATCAAGAAAACGTGATTTCTCAAAAAGCTCAAGACCTACTAAATCCCCAACTTTCACTTCTGAATCAAAGTCACGGAATTCCTTCAAATGCCGTTTCGGCTTAATGTTCTCAGGAAACTGACCCTTATACGCTTTGTTGACCAAAGAATCCCGCATATCCTCAAGACCCAGGACAACAGCATCATAACCGTTAGCTTCCTTTGTTTTTGTAGCAACGACTGTATTAGGCTCGACGCGGATCACAGTAACCGGGATCAGGTTACCTGCTTCGTCAAAAACCTGTGTCATTCCTACTTTTTTTGCAATCAGACCTTTCATTCTGATATTCTCCTACATGAAAAGAGCAAAGCTCCTTTCATAATTCAGCCGCCATCCCAGATCCATGGGACCGTACTGTTTAATTTTTAAAGCAGTAAAAATTACTGCTTAACTTCTACATCAACACCGGCAGGCAGTTCCAGCTTCATCAATGAATCCATAACATCTGCTGTGGGTTCAAGAATGTCAATAAGACGTTTGTGTGTCCGCATCTCAAACTGCTCACGTGATTTTTTGTTAACGTGAGGTGAGCGCAGAACCGTCACCTTATTGATTCTGGTCGGAAGCGGAATCGGTCCTGAAACCTTTGCACCCGCTTTCTGTACAGTCTGCACGATGGCTTTTGCACTCTGATCGATCAGTTCTACGTCAAAAGCACGAAGCCTGACTCGAATCTTTCCGTTAGCCATTATTCCTCCAAAAATCAGGGACACTTTCCGGCTTGCGCCGCAGCATCCCTGATTCAATCAAACTACTCGATAACTTTTGTTACCTGTCCGGAAGCGATTGTGTGACCGCCTTCACGGATAGCAAGCTTAAGACCTTCATCCATAGCAATGGGGTGGATCAGCTGGCCGATAACTTTTACATTATCACCAGGTTTTACCATATCCACACCGGGCTCCAGCTCAATAGTACCGGTGATATCGGTTGTTCTGAAGTAGAACTGAGGGCGATATCCGGTAAAGAACGGGCTGTGGCGTCCACCTTCTTCCTTAGAAAGAACGTAGATCTGAGCCTCAAACTTTGTATGGGGGTGAATTGAACCCGGCTTTGCAAGAACCTGACCGCGCTCAACATCTTTCTTCTCAACACCACGGAGCAGAATACCAACGTTATCGCCGGCAATACCCTGATCCAGAGTCTTGTTGAACATTTCGATACCAGTTACCGTTGATTTTGCAGTCGGTTTGATACCAACAATCTCAACTTCATCGTTCATGTTGATTACACCGCGCTCGATACGACCGGTAACAACAGTACCACGACCAGAGATCGTGAAAATGTCTTCAATCGGCATCAGGAACGGTTTTGCATCGTCACGAACAGGATCATCAAACCATGTATCCATAGCATTCAGCAGCTCTTCGATACAAGCAGTATTGTTTGCATCCTCAGGCTTGTTCAGAGCATTGAAAGCTGAACCTTTGATAATAGGAGTATCCTCAGAGAAACCATACTCTTTCAGAGTATCTTTTACTTCTTCCTCAACAAGCTCCAGAAGATCAGGATCATCAACCTGATCAACTTTGTTCAGGAAAACGATGATCTTCGGTACACCAACCTGGCGGGCAAGCAGAAGGTGCTCGCGAGTCTGAGGCATAACAGAATCCGGAGCAGAAACAACCAGAATAGCACCATCCATCTGTGCAGCACCGGTAATCATATTCTTGATATAGTCAGCATGTCCGGGGCAGTCAATGTGTGCATAATGACGTTTGTCTGACTGATACTCAAGGTGACGGGTATTAATGGTAATACCACGCTCTTTTTCCTCAGGAGCATTATCAATTTCATCATACTTAAGCACTTTATCACCATACTTCTTTCCACAGTAAGAGGTGATAGCAGCAGACAGAGTTGTCTTACCATGGTCTACGTGACCAATGGTACCAACGTTCATGTGCGGTTTAGTTCTCTCGAACTTCTCCTTTGCCATGTTCTTCTCCTTGCTGGAAGCAACCTTCCACGCATACTTTAATTTATGTGATGCACTTTAAGCCAGAACGGGGACAATTTCTCAAGAAAAAGCCACATTCGCATACACACTTTAATACACAATGATTACAATAGATGATTTTGGAAACGGAACAATCTCATATAACACCCATCTGTTCGGGTATCAATGGCCGGAACCACCATCACCATCAAAGCATCATGTTTGACGACTGGTTTGGCACCCAGAGCCGGAAAGACAGCAGCAGAACGCCGCGGTCTCAGCAGAAACCCCTCGATGCTTTCATCAATCGTATTTATTAACCACTGCCAACGGCAGCAATCACCACAACAAGAGGTCGTGTCACCTGAAGGGAACCGCATTCAATCAAACGCAGGAACCCAGCTTTACGGTTTCACCGGACTTAAGTCCGCCTGACTCTCAAAGAACCTTACTAGTACTATCTTCCACCTTCAGAATAATAGTATATAGTTTATACACTTTATAAAAATAAATTGCAATAGCAAAACGTACGTTTTTGTAGAATCTAACGCGCATTTTGCAAAAATCTGCAAATAAAAAAGGCGTCCGCAAGGACGCCCTCTTTCAAAAGCCGGAATCTACCATCTGTAATGAGCAAACGCCTTGTTGGCCTCTGCCATCTTATGAGTATCTTCCTTCTTTTTATATGCAGTACCGGTATTATTATATGCATCCAGCAGCTCAGAAGCCAGCGTATCTGCCATACCATGGCCGCTTCTTGAGCGAGCTGCAGTAATAACCCATCTCATGGCAAGTGCTTCTGCACGAGCGCCACGGATTTCTACCGGAACCTGATAGGTAGCACCACCAACACGGCGGGATTTTACTTCTACCAGCGGCTTTACATTCTCAAGAGCCTTCAGCATAACTTCCAAAGGATCTTTATCTGTCTTAGCCTTCAGTTTATCCATAGCTTCATACACGATCTTTGTACAGGTAGATTTTTTACCAGAAAGCATCATGCGGGTAACAAGCTTGGTAATAACCGGGCTGTTGTACTTTGCATCCGGCACAATCGGACGATTAACGGACTTCTTATGTCTTCCCATTTTACTCCTCCATTATGCCTTAGGCCGTTTGGCACCGTACTTTGAACGACCGCGCTTGCGATCTTCTACACCAAGCGTATCTTTGGTACCACGGATAATGTGATAACGTACACCAGGAAGATCCTTTACACGACCACCACGGATCAGTACAACTGAGTGCTCCTGCAGGTTATGCCCGATACCGGGAATATATGCAGTAACTTCAATTCCATTGCTTAAGCGAACACGAGCTACCTTACGAAGAGCAGAGTTCGGCTTTTTGGGGGTAACGGTCATTACACGGGTACAAACACCACGTTTCTGGGGGCAGGACTCAAGCGCGGGAGCTTTAGTTCTATTTGCCACAGAATGACGTCCCTTATGAATTAATTGGTTTATTGTAGGCATCGCCTATCTCCTATATTATTACCGGTCAGCACCCCGGCTTAAAATTGCTTTACACCCTGATTTTTACAGGTGTATTATATTACAGAATTTGCTGCCGGAAAGTCAAGCAATCCGGCAGCAAATTTCGGTATAAACCCGCACAATTCCGCGCAGCGTTTAATCGGCCTCATCCTGATCAGGAGAAACAATTTCCTCCATCTGATCCTGAATCTCTTTCTCTTCGCGGCGCCGCTCCAGAATTTCTTCCATCTGAACGTCAAGATCCTTGTCAGAGGCATCAAACAGCTTTACATTTCTGTAATTCTTGATACCGGTACCAGCGGGAATCATATGGCCGATAACCACATTCTCTTTCAGACCGTGCAGACTGTCCTGCGCGCCGGAAATAGCCGCATTCGTAAGAACACGGGTCGTTTCCTGGAATGATGCAGCAGAGATGAATGAATCAATGTTCAGAGCAGCCTTTGTAATACCCTGGAACATCGGCTGGGCAACCGCCGGCTGACCGCCTTCTGCAATAACCCTGCGGTTTTCTTCATGGAACCGATACTTATCCACCTGCTGGCCGTAAATAAAGTGCGTATCACCCACCGACATAATCTCAACCTTACGGAGCATCTGCCGGACGATAATACCGATATGCTTATCGTTGATCGCAACGCCCTGTGCACGATACACCTGCTGGATTTCATCCATCAGATAATTCTGCAGAGCATCCTCACCAAGGATCGCAAGAATATCATGCGGGCTCGGTGAACCGTCACAAAGCTGCTCACCAGCCTCAACCTTATCGCCATCACGCACGAGCATGCGCTTGTTAATCGGAACAAGATGCTCGTACACTTTGCCGAATTCATCCTCAACGGTCACAACACGCTTGCCTTTCGTAATACCCTTGAACTTGACCAAACCTGAGATCTTGGCAAGTACGCACGGATTCTTAGGCTTGCGGGCTTCAAACAGCTCAGAAACACGCGGCAGACCGGCCGTAATATCCTGAGACTTTGCAGCTTCCTTCGGGAACTTAGCCAGCGTAACGCCGGCCGCAACCGCCTGTTTGTCCTCCACCATCAGAATAGCACCGGCAGGCAGATAATAACTGCCCAGCTCGTTACCGGCTTCATCGGTAATAAGAACACGCGGCTGTTTCTGTTCCTGATGCAGGTCGGTGATCACACGGTCAACTTTTCCGGTCTGTATATCAAGCTTCTCTTCCAGCGTAGAACCGGCGATAATATCCTCAAAGTGAACATAACCGTCGCTTTCAGCAATAATCGGTTCACTGAACGGATCAAATTCTCCAAGTCCCTGTCCGGCCTCGGTTATATCACCGGCCTTCACAAAGACAGTAGAACCGTTCGCAATCTCGATCTTCTGCTCATTACCCATAAGGTATACAGCATCACCCATAACGCGCACAGTACCTGAAGCAACAGCTTTTACATTGCCGCCCTTACGAAGGACAATATCACTGTCCTTCATCACACGGGTACCATCCTCAACGGCAGCCTTATCGCCTGCTGCAAGTTTTTCCTGAGACAGAATACGCGTAACAGACATGAAACCCTTACGAGTAAAGAGCCAGCTGCCGTCTTTTGTAACAACATGAGTACCGGCAACATCATTGATCAGCGCTGCAAACTTCAGAACGATGCGGTTCTCTTCCGTAGACTTTTCAGCAGCACCGCCGGAGTGGAACGTACGAAGCGTCAGCTGCGTACCAGGCTGACCGATAGACTGTGCGGCAATAACACCAACAGCCTCACCGATCTCCACAATCTTATTGCGGGCCAGATTCTGTCCATAGCACTTCACGCATACACCGTGCTTTGCTTCACACGTAAGCACAGTGCGGAGCTTCACTTTCTCAACACCAGCTTCTTCAATACGCTTTGCCAGCTCATCATCGATATATTCGTTGACATCACAGAGCACTTCACCAGTAATCGGATGAATAACACGCTCAATCGTGTAATGACCGACAATGCGGTCAGCCAGATGCACGATGATCTCATCGCCGTCTTTTATAGCACTGTAATCAATACCGTTGATCGTACCGCAGTCTTCTTCATTAACAACAACATCCTGAGAAACATCTACCAGACGACGGGTCATATAACCTGCGTCAGCAGTCTTAAGAGCCGTATCAGACAAACCTTTACGGGCACCGTTCGTTGAGATAAAGAATTCAATAACGGAAAGTCCTTCCTTAAAGTTTGACCGGATCGGGAGCTCAATAATATCACCGTTAGGTTTAGCCATAAGGCCGCGCATTGCAGCCAGCTGGGAAATCTGTTTCTTAGAACCACGAGCACCGGACTTTGCCATCATATAGATAGTATTGAAGCCATCTTTGTCCTTTGCCAGATTCTTCATCATGATGTCGGTAAGCTCATCGTTTGCATGTGCCCATGTATCACAAACACGCTGATAGCGTTCCTCAGCAGTAAGAGTACCTTTACTATACTGCTTGACGATATCCTCGACCTCCTTGTTTGCCCTATCAACAATCCGCTTCTTATCAGGAGGAACAATGATATCTTCCATAGACAGCGTAGCGCCATAGAACGTTGCATTCTTATAACCGACAGCCTTAATAGCATCCAGCATCTGGATACAAAGCCACGGACCCTTATCATGGTACACACGTTCAACAAGCGCCTTAAGCTTTTTATCGCCCATCTGCTCGTTTACATACTCAACCTCATCAGGCATAGCCTCGTTAAAGGCAAGCATACCGGCAGAAGTCTCAATGACCTTGCCATTGTACGGAGCTTTCATAACAGGCACCTTGATGGCCGCCTGCCATTCAATGTTGCCGCTTTCGGCGGCCATGCGCACTTCATCGGCAGAGCTGAACCGTTTGCCGGTTCCACGGGCATTAGGCTTAATGGAAGTCATATAATAGATTCCCAGAACCATATCCTGTGACGGATACACAATCGTATTACCGTTTGCAGGATCAAGGATGTTCCGGGCAGAAAGCAGAAGCGTCCAGCATTCCATTTGCGCAGCCTGCGTCAGCGGAACGTGGATAGCCATCTGGTCACCGTCAAAGTCAGCGTTAAATGACTTACATACAAGCGGATGCAGCTTCAGAGCCTTGCCTTCAACCAGTACAGGCTCAAATGCAAGAATACCCAGACGGTGAAGCGTAGGAGCACGGTTAAGCATTACCGGATGCTCACGTACAACCTCATCAAGGATGGCAAACACCTCAGGAGATTCCTGCTCAACAAGCATCTTAGCTTTTTTGATATTGAACACAACGTCCTTATCAACAAGCCTTTTCATGATAAACGGCTTGAACAGCTCCAAAGCCATCTTGGTAGGCAGACCGCACTGCCACAGTTTAAGCTCAGGTCCGACAACAATTACAGAACGGCCGGAGTAGTCAACACGCTTACCCAGCAGGTTCTGGCGGAAACGTCCCTGCTTACCCTTGAGCATATCGCTGATAGATTTCAGAGGACGGTTGGACGCACCTTTCACCACACGCTTGCGCTTGCTGTTGTCAAACAGCGCGTCGACAGCCTCCTGAAGCATGCGCTTTTCATTGCGGATAATAATGTCAGGAGCAGAAAGCTGCTGCAGCCTCTTCAGACGGTTGTTACGGTTGATGACGCGGCGGTACAGGTCATTCAGGTCAGACGTAGCAAAACGGCCGCCGTCAAGCTGTACCATAGGACGCAGCTCCGGAGGAATAACCGGAACCACATCAAGGATCATCCAAGATGCTTTATTGCCAGAAGTGCGGAAATGCTCCACAATCTCAATACGTTTGAGCAGCCGTTTGTCGCTGCCAAGACCTTTTTCAATCATCTTTGCACGCAGCTCTGCCTGCAGTGCATCAAGATCAAGTCCTTCAAGCAGCGTTTTTATCGCTTCGGCACCCATGCCGGCGGTAAATGAACCGCCATAGCGCTCCTGAGCTTCCATGTACTCATCTTCGCTCAAAAGCTGCATTTTCTTCAGATCCGTATCACCCGGATCAATTACGATATATTTTTCATAATACAGTACGGAGCGCAGAGCCGCTACCTGCAGATCAAGCAGCAATCCCATGCGGCTCGGAACTGAGCGGTAATACCAGATATGACTTACCGGAGCGGCAAGCTCGATATGACCGGTACGCTCACGGCGAACCTTAAAATGAGTAACCTCAACGCCACAGCGGTCGCAGATAACGCCCTTATACCGGATAGACTTGAATTTTCCGCAGTAGCACTCCCATTCCTTGGTAGTACCGAAAATACGCTCACAGAAAAGACCGTCCCGCTCCGGGCGCAGTGTTCTATAATTTATGGTTTCAGGCTTCTTTACCTCACCATATGACCATGCACGGATGGTATCGGGTGAGGCAAGTTTTATTTTCAGACTATCAAAATCCTGAATATCACGCATATGTATGCTTTCTCCTATATAATCCGCGATACTGCGCGGAAGTACAGCCAGCCGGCTCCGGATACTGCATTCTGCAGTTCCGGAAGACCGTCCTGATTATGCATTCTCTTTGTCAAAACCTGATGACGCTTTGTCAATCAGTTCCTGATCACGCTCCGTCAAAGCAATCTGCTTGCCCTTTGCGTCATAGATCGTAAAATCAAGCGCAAGGCCGCGCAGTTCCTGTACCAGAACGTTGAAAGACTCAGGCACACCTGCAGGCGTTGAAGGATCACCCTTAACGATAGACTCATAGATCTTTGAACGTCCGTTCATATCGTCAGACTTGATCGTCATCATCTCCTGCAGCGTATTCGCAGCGCCATACGCCTCAAGCGCCCAAACTTCCATCTCACCCAGACGCTGACCGCCGAACTGAGCTTTACCGCCGAGCGGCTGCTGGGTAACCAGAGAATACGGACCGGTTGACCGGGCATGCATCTTGTCATCAACAAGGTGATGCAGTTTAAGGAAGTAGATAACACCGACAAATACCGGATTTACGAACGGCTCGCCTGTGCGGCCGTCACGAACAATCTGCTTACAGTCAGCGTTCAAACCGGCTTCATGCAGTTTCTCCGCAATCTGTTCCTGTGACGGCGTCTGGAATGCAGGGCATTCGTAATACTGGTTCAGCAGCTTACCTGCGATACCCAGCTCAGACTCCATGATCTGACCGATATTCATACGGGAAGGAACACCAAGCGGGTTCAGACATACATCAAGCGGTGTACCATCCTCCAGATACGGCATATCCTCGACCGGCAGAATGCGGGCAACAACACCCTTATTTCCGTGACGTCCGGCCATCTTATCGCCTTCGCACAGCTTACGTTTGTTGGCAATAAGAACCTTCACCACTTCGTCAACACCGGGATTCAGATCGTCGCCTTCCGTGCGGCGCATACGCTGCACGTCAATAACGACGCCTTCAACGCCATGAGGCACGCGCAAAGAAGAATCGCGCACTTCCTTAGCCTTTTCACCGAATATAGAATTCAGCAGCTTGAACTCAGGCGTAGTCTCCGTCTCGCTCTTGGGGGTAACCTTGCCCACAAGAATATCGCCGGAATGAACTTTTGCACCGATGCGGATAATACCTTCTGAATCAAGATTATCAAGCGCTTTTTCAGCAGTATTAGGAACATCACGCGTAATCTTTTCAGGACCAAGCTTAGTCTCACGGATCTCAGTGGGGAATTCCTTGATATGGATAGAAGTATACATATCCTCTTTCACCACGCGCTGTGAAATCAAAACCGCATCCTCATAGTTATAGCCGTTCCACGGCACAAAGCCTACCAGCAGGTTCCGGCCGAGCGCAAGCTCGCCGTTGAATGTGGCAGGACCGTCAGCAAGCACCGCACCGGCGGCAACTTTTTCACCGACATCCACCGTAGGACGCTGATGATAACAAGTATCCTGGTTCGTACGCTGATATTTAAGCAGCGTATACACATCCTCGATACCGTCCTCAGGATTATCAGGCTTAACCTTAATACAGCTGCTGGTTACCCAGGTAACCGTACCGGCATGCTTTGCCTTGACCAGAACGCCGGAATCGTACGCACACTTCTTTTCCATGCCGGTTCCAACATACGGAGGCTCCGGGAACAGAAGCGGAACGCCCTGACGCTGCATGTTACAGCCCATCAAAGCACGGTTAGCATCATCATGCTCCAGGAACGGAACAAGGGCAGCGGATACAGAAATAACCTGGCGCGGAGAAACGTCCATATACTGCACGTCTTTGGCATCACGCTGCGTATAGTTACCGTGGTTGCGGCAGGAAATCATTTCAGTGGCAAATGAACCGTCGGCTTTCATACCTTCGGACACCTGTCCGATAAAGTACTTATCCTCATCCATTGCGGACAGATACTCAATCTTATCAGTCGCCTTACCGTTCTCAATCTTGCGGTACGGAGCCTCAAGGAATCCGTATTCATTCACTTTGGTATAAATAGCCAGAGAAACGATCAGACCGATATTCGGACCTTCAGGAGTCTCGATCGGGCACATACGGCCGTAATGAGAATAGTGAACGTCACGAACTTCAAAGCCTGCGCGGTCACGTGACAGACCGCCCGGACCAAGAGCGTTAAGTCTGCGCTTATGAGTCAGCTCAGCAAGCGGGTTAACCTGATCCATAAACTGTGACAGCTGGCTTGAGCCGAAGAATTCTTTGATCGCAGCGACGATCGGTTTAATAGAAATAAGATCCTGAGGCTTCATGGTCTCAGTCTCTTTCAGGCTCATGCGCTCCTTGGCAATGCGCTCCATGCGGCTGAACGCCGTCTTGAGCTGATTGGTCATCAGCTCGCCCACAGAACGAATACGGCGGTTACCCAGATGATCGATATCATCAACAAGCTCATCACCGATATACACTTTCATCAGAAACTTCATCGTTTCAATGATATCGTCCTTTACAAGCGTATGATCTTCAACAGGCTCTTTATAATCAAATTTCTTATTCAGCTTATAGCGGCCGACGCGTCCCAGATCATAGCGGCGCAGAGAGAAGAACATGGAGTTCAGATCCTTTTCAGCAGCCTCCACCGTAATCGGTTCGCCGGGCATCAAAATGGCATATACAGCAGCAAGTGCATCCTCTTTCGTAGGCTCGTCGCTTTCCGAACCTTCCTTTACATAGCGGATATCCTCGCGCTCAAAACAGTTGATGATAATCTCTGAAGCCAGAGACTCATTCACATCATCCTTGTTCTTGCGGGTATCAAACTTGATGACACAGATTTCTTTTACACCGTTGGCGATCAGGTCATCAATATCATGCAGATGCAGCCGTTCGCCGGCGCGGAACAGCCGTTTTTCCTCACCAGTCTCCGCATTTTTCACCATAACAGGGCTGGCAAGCACCTTATCCACCAGCGCGTTCTTAGACTCGCTGTCGGTCGGCACAGCCGTCATCTCGGTCATATAGAAACAGCGGATAATCTCCTCGCGGGAAGAATAGCCGAGCGCACGCAGGAAAATCGTACCAAGAATCTTCTTCTTGCGGTCAATCTTCGCATAGATCAGCGCCTTTTTCTGGTCAATCTCAAATTCCAGCCATGAGCCGCGGTACGGAATGATACGGCTGCCCCACACGCCTTTGTCATGATTGAAAATAACGCCCGGAGAGCGGTGGATCTGAGAAACGACGACACGCTCAGCACCATTAATAACAAAGGTACCGCGGTCAGTCATGAGCGGAATATCGCCCATATATATATCTTTCTGAAGGATAGCGCCGGTCTGAAGGAAATTCAGATTGATGCGGGCCTTGAGCGGAACCGCATAGGTAAGCCCCTTCTGTTTACATTCAAGCTCTGAGAATTTTATATTCTTGGTATCAAGTTCATAGAATTCATATTCAAGAACCATGTTGCCGTCAGGACTTTCAATAGGAAATGTTGAGGTGAAAGCTTCCTGAAGACCCTGATTTTCCAGCGGCTCATGTTTGTCCAGCTTTTTTTTCTGTAAAAAACTCTCGTAGGAAGATGTCTGGATATCGATAAGATCGGGAACTTCCATAAACTGCTGAATATCTTTCCCGAAATACTGACGGTTAATCGTCCGACTTTTTGCGAACATCAAAACCCCCTGATAATGAGTTTGCAGGTCAAGTCCGGCTACATGAAGGAAACTCCGTCACAGCACCAAAACTTCTGCAGGTGGGTATACTGCCGGGCCGCCGGGTGGCGCACCCTTACAATTTTAATAAACACACAAAAGCTGCCGGAAAACAGAATCCTGCTGTCCGGCAGCTTTATATAGGCCGCGTGAGCGGCCTTAACAGTTTCTATCCATAGGAAGGACAGAACTGTATGAGCTGCACCGTCTCAGACGGTGCAGGTGAAATCACTTATTTCTTGCTGGCTTCGCCGCCGGCAGCAGCGATATCAGCGATCATCTTGTCGGCATCAGCCTTGCTTACGCCTTCCTTAAGAACCTTCGGTGCGCCCTCAACCAGAGCTTTTGCCTCACCAAGACCCAGACCGGTGATTGCGCGGACAGCCTTGATAACAGCAATCTTTTTAGCTGCATCGAATTTTTCAAGAGTAACGGTGAACTCAGTCTGCTCTTCAGCTGCAGGACCTGCAGCGGCACCAGCTGCTGCAACTGCAACAGGGGCAGCGGCCGTTACGCCGAATTTCTCTTCCATAGCCTTTACCAGCTCAGAAGCTTCCAGAACCGTCATGTTAGCGATCGCATCAAGGATCTCGTCTTTTGTTAAAGCTGCCATATTGTCTTCTCCATTAAAATAGGTAATTTACGCCGCTCCGCGGCATGTTATACGTACGGACAGTCGACAGCAAAGAAGCCTGACCGTACCAAAAGAAGCTATTGTGCGTCTGCAGCAGCATCTGCTGCCGGAGCGGCACCGCCCTCTTTTTCTTTCTTTTCTGCATATGCCTTCAAAGTAGCAGCCAGCTGACGTGCAGGACCGTTGATTGCAGACATAAGCATGGCGATGAGCTGCTTCTTTCCAGGAACCTTTGAGAAGGCTTCTACCTTAGCAGCGTCATACACCTGATTCTCGACTACAGCGCCTTTTACAGCCAGAGCCGGAACATCTTTTGCAAAATCAAACATCACTTTGGCAGCAACGTTTGAATCTTCCTTTACCATTGCGATAGCCGTGGGGCCTTTCAGATATTCAGCCACATCGGTAATCTTTTTTTCCTCGAAAGCGATGCGCGCAAAGTTATTCTTCATAACCTTCAGCACAGCATCCTTTTCGCGGAGCTTGTCACGCAGACTTGTAATCTGCTCTACTGTAAGGCCGCGGAAATCTACAAAGATAAAATCATTGTAGCCTTCCATTGCCTGTTTCGCCGCTTCAATAGCAGCGCTTTTGGCGGGCTGTACTTTCTTTGCTCTGATAGCCATTATTTCGTCCCTCCGCTGTTTTCATTATATTCAACCCAAACGCCGGGGCCCATAGTTGAGCTTACGGACACGCTCTGGACGAACACACCCTTCACATCAGAAGGACGCTTGCGTACAACCTCAGAAAGAAGCGTAGATACGTTCTCCGCAACCTTTGCAGGATCCATAGAAACCTTACCTACAGCAATGTGAACCACGCCGCCTTTGTCAGCGCGGAACTCAGTGCGGCCTTTCTTCAGCTCAGCAATAGCCTGAGCAATGTCGTTCGTAACGGTTCCGGTTTTCGGGTTAGGCATAAGACCTTTGCGGCCCAAAACCATACCAAGACGGCCGACATCTTTCATCATATCGGGAGTAGCGACAGCGATATCAAAATCAAGCCAGCCGCCCTTTACCTTTTCAACATACTCTTCACCAGCAAAGGCTGCACCTGCATCCAGAGCTTCCTTTACGCGGCTTTCCTTACAGAAAACCAGGACTTTCTTCTCAGCCTTGAACTGATTGGGGAATACAAGCGTGTCACGTACTGACTGGCTTTTGCCCAGATTAAGAGAAATATGAGCCTCAACCGTTTCGTCAAACTTGGCATACTTCATATCCTGCACCATCTTACAGGCAGAAGATACATCATATTTTTTTGAAAGATCAAACTTCGCCAGTGAGGCGCGATATTGTTTTCCGTGTTTCATATCAGTGCTCCACCTCTACGCCCATACTGCGTGCAGTACCGGCAATGATTTTTTTTGCAGCTTCCAGATCATTCGCATTGATGTCGGGCATCTTTGTTTTTGCAATCTCTTCAAGAGCCTGCTTTGAAAGTGTACCGACTTTGTTGCGCAGCGGATTACCGGAGCCCTTATCAAGCTTCAGCGCTTTTTTGATAAGAACAGCTGCGGGCGGGGTTTTCAGAACAAATGTAAACGTTTTGTCCTGATACACAGTAATAATGACAGGGATAATCAGGCCTTTTTCCATCTTTGCAGTAGCATCATTGAACTGCTTTACAAAGTTGGGAGCACTGACACCGTGAGGTCCCAGAGCGGGGCCGATAGGCGGAGCAGGAGTCGCAGATCCTGCAGGGCACTGCAGTTTAATAACAGCGGTTACCTTTTTCTTAGCCATACAAAAAAACTCCTTTATTGGTATGATCAGGCCGGACTTTACAGTCTCAGACCGTCTCTAGCGGAGCGCCTTGATCCGACGGACATGCGCTCCTCCCAAAAAACAGGAAAATCTTCCTGAATATTGCAACTATAAAAGAACGTGTAAAGGAAACCCCGAAAAGCAACGGACGCAGATTTTCGGGGCACCTTCGATTAAATCTTTTCTGCCTGAAGCAGATTAACCTCTACCGGTGTAGCACGGCCGAAAATCTGCACCATGACACGCAGTTTATCTTTTTCAAGATTGACATCCTCAACAGTACCGCTGAATGTAGCAAACGGTCCGTCAATAATCTTAACATGATCGCCAATCTCAAAGCTCTGTTTTTTATGCTGAACCTTTTCGCCTGCAATCTCACCGGACTTAACCAGAAGATTCTTAGCTTCATCGGAAGTTATCGGACGCGGACGTTCAGAAGGATTCGTACCCACAAAGCCGGTTACACCCTGTATACGACGGATCTGAGAACAGACGGACTTCCACCCGAGATCAGGCAAATCCATCTCAAGCATGATATATCCGGGAAGGAATTTATTTTTACGGGTTCTTTTCTTACCGTCTTTAATCTCAACGATTTCTTCTACAGGAACTTTTACATCAATCAGGATTGCAGGGTCGATTTCTTTAGCTTCAAGCATTGAGCGCAGTGTCCGTTCAATTTTTCCTTCATAACCGTTATACGTATGAAGAATATACCAGCTTTTTGCCATGTTCAGTCCCCTACAATTATTTCATCAAAGCACGGAAACCTGCCGTAAATCCTGCATCAAGCAGACCAAGCAGCACCGCAAGAAAAGCAGTTGAAATAATAACGACCTTAACAGCAGCAACAACGTCATTACGAGCTGGCCACACAACTTTCTTTAATTCTGCAAGGCATTCACCCAGAAATGCACCAACCTTAGTTGCCATAAGACCCTCACTAAATAAAAATAGCAGGCCAGGAAGGACTCGAACCCTCGACAACCGGTTTTGGAGACCGGGACTCTACCAACTGAGCTACTGACCTAAAAAAATATATTCCGGATACACACATGCATCCGGAATCATAGTATGTTATTTTACTTTTGTTTCTTTATGGAGCGTTTCCTTCCGATCGAACGGACAGTACTTTTTCAGCTCCAGCTTACCCTGAATATTTTTACGGTTCTTTGCAGTCGTATAATTTCTGCGCTTGCATTCGGTGCACTCAAGGGCAATAATCTCAACAGCACCCTTCTTCTTGCTTCCCATATCTTAACTCCTAAAAAAATCAAATAAATAGAAGAAAAGCCCCCGTGCGGAATCGAACCGCAGACCTCAACCTTACCATGGTTGCGCTCTACCGACTGAGCTACAAGGGCATAACATTCATTGAAGGTCTTAAAAATATACACAACTCACATTCTTATGTCAAGTAATTTACGTGCATTTTACATGCTTTTTATGCACATTTCTTTTTATCAGCATTTATAAAAGGAACCTGAAAAAACATGGCGTGCGCCGCCGCACGGCAGGAACTGCGAAAAAAAGCGGCATTCCTCTTTAAAAAAGATTTAACGATACCACGGTACCATGCTATACTGTACTTTGTACACAGCAGGGCTGCCGCTTGCATACGACGCCGGCACAGAGTTTTACAGGAGTCTATTATGAAAAAGCTTATCATCATCATCGCCGTTCTTTTTATCGCCAGCCGTTATTTCGGACTGGATATAAAGAAAACCGCATCAACGGCATACACCTCCGTAAAAACCACCGCATACCGTGTGGCGGACGCCATACACCCCGGCGCCGCACAGGATTTTGAAGACATAGATTCCCAGCTAAGCGCCGCCATAGTCAAAAGCGGAGCCGTCGATACCATAAACACGCAGGCGCAGAAAGCGCTCTTTCATACCCGTACGTTCCTGAACCGTACAGGACGGCAGGTAAACCGGCTGTACCGCATATACCTTGCGCCGTACGTCGGCCCCTACCTGAACAAACTCATCTCCAGTACAAAGCAGACTTCAGTAACTGCAGGAAGCTCCGCCAGAGCATCCGCGGCAAATACGGCAGCAGCAGCCGCTCCCTGCACGGTTGACCTTTCAACCATGGAGCTGGCCCAGGCATCGCAGCTGCGGAAAAATTTCATCAACTACAGCATGTCGCTGCACGGTATCCCCTATGTATGGGGCGGAGAAACCCCGAAACAGGGCATGGACTGCTCAGGATTCGTAAAATACGCGTCGATGCACGGCATAGGCGTAGCACTGCCGCGCACTGCGCAGGAAATGTGCAGGAGCACTGCATCCATCGCAGACTCAGAACGTGAGCCCGGAGATCTGGTATTCTTTAAGAGCGGCTCAAAGGTAGATCATGTAGGCATCTATCTGGGAAAATACCAGGGCAAAGGCCCGCTTCACGGCCGCGAACTGTTCATCAATTCCGCGAACAAAGGTCCGCGTACCGGCGTGGTAATAAGCGCGATGGACGAGCCGTACTGGCGGCGGCACTTCTATGCAAGCAGACGGTTTCTGCCGTCCGCCGCAGAAATAGCGCAGGCACAAGCACAGGCCGAGTCCCTGTAAGGGATGCCGGGCAGGTGCAGGATCCGGCGTAACGCTGAGCGTATGCACCTGCCCGAAAGCAGGTCATGCACCTGCCCGAAAGCAAGTCGTGCACCTGCCCGAAAGCAATATTGCCGCTGACAGCAGCTTCCGCTCGGTAGCCTTTTCTGCGTCATTATGCTATCTTCATATCCATGAGCATTGATTCTTTAGTTGACAGCATACTGCATTCCTACGAGCAGTACGGCGGCGTAAACAGTCAGGAGACCGAAAACTTTCCCAACCGGGAAAACGTGGTCACCGTACTCCACGATCTGGAGAACCTTATTTTTCCGGGCTTCAAGACCGCTGAGCTTATCGACTCCGTCAGCCTCAGGTACACCACCGGCATCCGCATCAGCCGTATCCTGCAGACACTCACCCATGAGATAAAAAAATCGCTGTGCTACGTCGTGACGGCATCAAGTCCCGGTACTAAAGACAGCGACATCGAGAATTCACACTGCTTTGCACTTGCAGAAAAAACGTCCGTAGCGCTTATAGAATCACTGCCGGAAATCCGCCGTACAGTCCAGCTTGACGCGCAGGCCATCCTTGACGGTGATCCTGCAGCCCGCAGCATAGAAGAAGTCATTCTGTCGTATCCGGGGCTGGAGGCGCTGCTCGTATACCGGCTGGCACACTTTCTGTTTATAAACGGCGTTCCCATCATTCCGCGCATGATGAGCGAATATGTGCACGGCAAGACCGGCATCGACATCCATCCGGGCGCAACCATCGGCAACTCATTTGCCATTGATCACGGCACCGGCGTTGTCATCGGCGAAACCTGCGTGATCGGCAACAATGTAAAGATTTACCAGGGAGTCACGCTCGGCGCGCTCAGCGTAAGCAAGGGGCTCATGAACAAAAAACGGCACCCGACCATAGAGGACAACGTGACCATATACTCAAACGCCACCATACTCGGCGGACAGACGGTCATAGGAAAGGGCTGCACCATCGGCGGCAACACGTGGGTAACAAAGTCCGTACCGCCGGGAACAACGCTTACCAGATAACGGACACTATAAAAAAAAAGCAGGACTTTCTGACAATACATGCCAAAAAGTCCTGCCGTCCAGCACAGCTGAACATCGGAGAGAGTTTATCAGCTTATTTACAAGCTTATATTAAGGATACCTTAGGATACTGCAAATGTCAAGTTTTTTCAAAGAAATGCGCATCAGGCCTGTCGATATTATACTTTTCATTCTGTTCGCGGCGGCGGCCTGCATCTCCGTATATACTATCAGGCAAAAACGTACAGGTGACGCACGGCTGGTCATTGACGGTCCCGAAGGCCGTTACCTGTACGACATGCATGTAAACCGTGAGATTGCCGTACCCGGTATGATCGGCAATTCAATCATCGTCATACAGAACGGCAAAGCACGCTTTAAGGATTCCCCCTGCCCCGGCAAAACATGCGTGCAGTGTGCGCCCATCAGTCACAATCACGAGTGGATCGCCTGCATGCCGAATCAGATATTTATCCGTATAGAGCAGGAAGAACAGCCGGAGCATGGCGCAGGCCAGGACGAACCGGACATTTCTTCATTCTGACAAGGCATCATACAGGCAGGACAGTACCATGGCAAAAAAGACAGGAAGCATGTATAAATGCTCTCAGTGCGGCTATACGCAGCCAAAATGGCTGGGCAGATGTCCGGAATGCGGCAGCTGGAACACAATGGAAGAATACCTCATAGACCCTGCCGCCGTTTCACCCGCGGGCAGAGGCTCCGAGCAGGCGCTGAAAATAAAACCTGTGCCGCTCGCCGCAGTCAAGGCTGCCGAGGACGTACGGCTCATGACGCAGATTTCGGAATTCGACCGCGTGCTCGGCGGCGGTGCCATGAAGCGCTCCGCCATCCTCATCGGCGGTGAACCCGGCATCGGCAAATCCACGCTGCTGCTCCAGACCGCGGCCCATATCGCCGCAGGACTGCACAGCAGCGTGCTGTACGTAAGCGGCGAAGAGTCCGCATCGCAGATAAAGGCGCGCGCCGACCGGCTGCACCTGAGCACGGAGCGCATAGAGCTGCTGTGCACCACCCGTCTCGAGGACACGCTTACGGCGCTCGACACACTCAATCCGCTGTTCGTCATCGTGGACTCCATACAGACC
This sequence comes from uncultured Spirochaetaceae bacterium, assembly GCA_902783245.1. Lineage (GTDB taxonomy): Bacteria > Spirochaetota > Spirochaetia > Treponematales > Treponemataceae > Treponema_D. The sequence continues at coordinate 32,925 of CACZQF010000005.1, forward strand.
GTCTACTCCGTACAGGCGGGCGTAGTCCCCGGCACGGTGAATCAGCTTAAATACTGCGCGAACGAGCTTATCGGCTGGGTTAAAGAACGTGATTCGGTACTCATCATGACCGCCCACGTAACAAAAGAAGGACTGCTTGCAGGCCCGAAGTCAATGGAACACATGGTCGATACGGTGATTTCGTTTGAACGCTCTGAAAACGAAGTACGGTTTCTGCGGGCGCAGAAAAACCGTTTCGGATCGGTGGATGAGCTCGGCATTTTTGCCATGACGGAGCAGGGACTGCAGCCTGTGCAGGATCCTGCTACGCTGTTTTTAACAAACCGGCGCGCCGAGCAGCCCGCAGGCGTTGCCTGTACGGCGGTTTTTGAAGGTACCCGTGTATTTCTGGTGGAAATACAGGCGCTTACCGTTCCTGCAAAAGCTACGCTTAACCGAATCTACAGCGACAAAATAGAGTCAGCGCGCATAAGCCGTATAGCAGCGGTGCTGGAAAAACGGATCGGCCTCAGGTTCAGCGATCAGGATATTTATATAAATGTTGCGGGAGGAATCAGGCTTTCAGAAAGCGCCATAGACACGGCTATTGCCGCCGCGCTCTACTCCGCACGTACGGATATTGCCATACCGGCAAAAACCATGCTTACAGGAGAATTGAGTCTTGCAGGAGAAATACGGCCCGTACCGCGGCTCAAGCAGCGTATAAAAACAGCCCGCAGCCTTGGCTTTACCGCAATATACGCCCCGCAGGCGGAGGACGGCGCAACGGCCGCCGCATCCGTAAAGGAGCTTGTGGCAAGCCTCTTTGCTCCGGCATCACGCCGCAGATCATCAGGCGAAGCGGACGTTTCAGCCGAATAAAAGCTTTGAGCCGGTACCGATAAAAGAAGCGCCCGCAATGAATGTTCCGGCGGAGCTTCCGAGCGTAGAAAGCAGGAACACCAGCAGCGTGCGCAGAATCCGGTTCCGGTAAAAACCTTTTACGCTTCCCGCATCCTGCTGCAGAAATTCCATATCGGACACCTTGGGCTTGCAGACCGTAGCCTGTACAATGCCCGTCACCATTCCCACGCCGATCACCGGTATGAGCGATGTCAGCGGCGCACCGGCAAATGCGGCAAGCATCGTCAGTATATGCCCGCCTGCAATGAGCGTACCCGCCGCGGCAAGCATTCCGTTCCAGAAAATCCATCTGCCGATCATATCAGTACCGATCTTTCTGCCGCCGAACATGAACCCGCACGCAATCAGGCCTACCACCAGCAGCGCGATGATGCACCCGGCCACAAATGCGGCAGAGCGTTTCTGCGGCACGTCCGCTATGTCGGATGTATCGGACTGCTCCGCCCCCTGCGCAAGCAGCTCAAGATGATGCTTCACACCGGGCAGATGACCTGCGCCGAGCACAGCCAGCACCGATGATCCGGGACATTCCCAGATATGCGCGGCCAGATAGCGGTCACGCTCGTCTATAAGCACTTCCTTAATGGCAGGCATATATCCGGCCAGATCATCCATCATGGAATCCATCTCGTTCTTCTGCTTGAGCGCCTCAATCTGATCCGAGGTCACTTCCTGCGTATCGAACGCACCCGCCACCAGCGCGGCAAGCAGCTTGCTTTTGCCCCACGCCGAATTCTTAGCCCATGCGCGGCGCAGCGTAATCTGAACGGGACGGTCAACCATGCGTACCGGTATGTCCAGCTCCTTTGCCTTGGACACGGCAGCCTTCATCTCGTCACCGGGCTTTACGCCGACGGAACTGCCCATACGACGCTGCACCGAGGCAAGCACCAGATTCGCCAGCAGCAGAAAACCTTCCTTACGCTTAAGCACGCTGATAATATCAAGATTGCGCCATGACTCCTCATCGGTCATGGCACGGTACCGCTTTTCATCAAGCTCAATGGCCACACAGTCAGGACGGATGCGCTCCACCGCGGCGGTCACCTCGTCCACGCTTTCCTTTGAAATATGTGCCGTTCCCAGCAGGGTGACCTCACGGCCGCCCAGCGTCAGATGCTCCTCAGTTTGACTCATGACTTTTTACGCTCCACTCCGCAAGCCGGTATTCAAAGAACATCGGACTATTCAGTTTCAGAATACTGCTATAGAACTCATTGGCAATCGTATAGCTGCCTTTCATCTCAAAATACAACCCCAGATAGTACATAAGCTTACCGCGCTTATTGCTGTTGCTTTCGTTCTTTACCCGCAGCACGGCGTCATTCTCAGCGTTTATGCCGCCGCCGTCATGGTACAGGCGCATGACCAGATACTCCAGCGAGTTCCGGTTAAATTTCTTCATAGCCTGCTCAAGGAACAGCTTGCAGTCCTGTTTCTTTCCCTGCATAAGGTACGTGGCCGCAATCATAAGCGGATAGGAAGGATTCGTTGCCATCATGGAGCGAGCCAGACCAAACGCCTGACGTGAAGTCTCCCAGTCCTGCTCATGCCATGCCAGCATACCCATGGACTCATAGGCAAAATAATAATCAGGATTGGTTGCGATCACCTTTTTATAGTCCGCCAGCGCCATACCGTACTCCCCGCGCTCATCATACAGACCGCCGCGGTAGGCATAGGCAAGAAAATAGTTTGGATCAATCTGAATCGCCTTAGTCCATGCGGCGATCGCATCATCGAATTTTCCAAGGCTGCGGGAATAGGTGCCTACATCAAGATAATAGCTGTAATTTGAATCATCATAGCGTACCGCCTCGGTCACATACTCAAGCGCCTTGCGCCAGTTTTCGTTCTCAGCCTCAAGCTTGCCAAGATACGCAAGCGCCACGGCATTGTGGCTGTCGATCGCAAGAATCCGCTTGAAAGCGGTCTCAGCCTCAGGAAGGTTGTCCAGATAGTACGACGTCTGGCCGAGCCCCGCCAGACCGGTGATATTGTCGGGCTCATTCTCCAGGCTCGTGCGATAATAGCGGTTGGCAGCCTTGTAATTATGCTTGAGCATCTCATTCTGTGCCAGCTGCACGTTCGCCTCGCTGTTATACGGATCAATAGCGAGCAGCTGCTTTATAACCGCCGCATGGCGGTTCTTATTCTCAGTGACCTTGGCGACCATCGCGCTCACTTCAAGCACCGGAACAGACTGGGGGGCTGCGGCTATAAGCTGCGAGGCAAGTTCGTCCGCCTGATCGTACCGGCCCGCGGAAACAAGCAGCGACGCCTTCAGACACAGCAGATCCACATTATCCTTGAGTTTTTCGGGCAGGGAATCAAACAGTATCAGCGCATCTTCCGTACCGCCCGCTGACAGCGCGCGCTCCAGCTTCTGCGCAAAAGACACCGCGGCGGCCTGCTCGCCCGAACCGGCCGCAGATCTGGTTACATCCGCGGCATATCCTGCCGTACACATTAAAAACACCGCCGCGCACAACGCCGCAGGATGTCTGAAAAAACGGACTGCACCGCTATTGTTCATCATCTGTTTTCCTCATTAACATGGTTGAATTTCCTGCTTCCATTAAGTAAACTGTTTTCAAATGTTTGTTCATCCAATAAAGAAGCTATTAGGCCTGACCGTCCTATATTCAGTTATAATTGTCGGCATCTTTGTACTCCAGTTTAAAAGCGAAACTGTCATTTCCGGCACTGTCGGAGACCTCAGGTATTCGCTTGCCCAGGCAACCGACGCCCAGCGGCAGACAGTGCTGAAAAACAGCATGGAGGTCTCTTTCAAAGGCCTGCAGTTCACCGCAGACAAAAACCATCCGCTCGTGCTCCTTGAGAACGGCCGCAGGTCAGGTGAACACCTTACACTGATTTCATACCAAAACGCAAGCCCTTCTTCTATAACATTCAGTTTTACGCAGGACGTAGAGCTTACGTTTCTGGTCAGCGGATCGGCGCAGGAATCGGAGCTTTCGGTACGCGCAAAGCTGCCCGACGGAGCCGACGCGCTGCAGCTGTACTGCACGGTAACGCGCGGTCATTCCGTGACTCCGCTCACCGGCAGCCTCTTTACTGTAGAAACGCAGTCACAGGCATACGAGCTTGCCGCAGCGGAGCTTTCCGGCGGTAAACCGTCCGCTACTATAACATTCACCAAGGACAATCCGTTACTCTCATATACACGGGTGGTGGAGCAGCAGGGCTTTACCATGGATAAGGCGGCGCAGCTCGCGCTGGCCGACCGCTCGCTCTATGAGCAGACAATGCAGAAGCTGTCCGCAAAGATCATCGAAGACTTTACCGCCGCCGTCAGAAACGACAGCCAGCTGTCCGAGCTCAGCGTCATGGCATACGTGTCCGCTATGGCGCAGGCTTCTAAATATGAGCAGGCATTGGACTTTATTCCGGCATCATTCAAAAACAGCAGGCGGCGCACCTATCTTACCGCGCCGTATTTCGGCACGCTCACGCAGGTATACCGCAGCTTCAGCAGCCGTCTGGAGTCATTCCGCAGCATGGCGGATGAGGCCGTCCAGACAAAATCCTGTGCCGTCTTTGCACAGGAAAACCTGAGCTCCTATATCATACAGAACTACGGCTCTCCGCGCGTCACCGCGCTGCTTGCGCTGCCCGCCGAGCTGGAGGAGCCGCCTACAACCGTACAGGCCATGGGCATACTGCGCGTGTACACGGAGCTTGCAGAATCAAACAAAAGCATGGCGGCACCGCTGGAGCCCGTGATCCAGACCTGTCTTGACGTGCTGACAAAAGCATGTCTTCTTGACCAGAACAACACCGTCAAGCTGTATACCGAAGAGCAGACGGAGATGCAGCCGCTCGATGCGATCGCAACGGGCGACACGCTCATCCGCTACGGCAACCTGATGCAGAAGCAGGAAGCGCAGCTGTTCGGCTATGCCGTCATTAATTCGTATTTTACAGATTTCAGCCGCTACGATCTGTTCACGCTGTCGGAAGCATACCCGCTTGTCAGCAGGACATCGTGGTATCCGCACATGGCCGTTATCAACACGCAGAACGGACAGACCATTACGGCATGGACATGCGCAAGCAGCATCTCAAGCCGTACGGACGGCGCCGGTACCATGACACTCAGCATTGACTTTCCGACCGGTCTGAGCCACTACCTTATCATCAGCGGCATACCGCAGTTCAAGCGCATACAGATCTACGGCATGGATTTCCGCACCGATCCGCGCTTTGAAACTTACAATTCGTCAGGATATGTATATGTAGCAGACCAGCGGACGCTGCTGCTCAAATCACGGCACCGCTCACAGGTGGAACGCGTGTCCATCATCACGGACAGTACGGAAAACTCCTAGGAGGTGGCGGGAGGCGGCAACCCGTAGTGTTGTTGTGTCAGCCACCATTTTGTCCCGACCGAGGTCGGGTCTGAGTCTCTGGGAGGAGCGGGAGGCGGCAACC
>CACZQF010000006.1 GCA_902783245.1 uncultured Spirochaetaceae bacterium
CGCCAAGCCATACATAAAGCTCTGTTTTTCCGCTATTTATAGAGTTTTGCTCATTTCGTTGCGGAAGTTCTGAAAACTGCCTGTCCCTGAGCTGCTCATATAACCCGATTTGCTGCTGTATATAATTTTTAGAAACGCTTGGTGCCGGTACTTTGAATGGGAACCAGCTCTGGACGTTTTTTTGCAGCCCTTGCCCGTGCATCCAATTATCCACCGCGGTACTTACGGCACGACCGTATTTAGAACTTTTATTTTCGCCTGCAAAGGGGATATCATTCTCTGCAAAACGGGCAGTTTCTGTTTTAGCATCCAAAATCGGATGCAAGTCCGGATGTATACCCTGTTCCCATTCTCGAAATACCGTAGAATGTCTGGTCAGCGTGAACTTATGAAAAAAAGCAGAGTCAAGCAGTCCTGCTTCAAACAGCTGACGTAACGTTTCAAGCGAGTCGATCATATCCTGCTCAGTCTGATTCCAGAACCCGTATATCATATAGCCGTGTGTTAGAATACCTGCTTCTTTAAATGCTGCGCAGGCAGAGACAATACTGCCGATATCAGTTCCCTTGTGTATAGAATCAAGGCCTTTCCCTGTTGCAATCTCAATTCCCGCTGACACGCCGGTCAGACCTCCGTAAGCAAGAATGTCCGCTAGATCGCGACTGAACGTTTTCTCAAAGCGGATATTTCCCCAGAAAGTCAATTTCGGACTGTTCTGAAGCGGAGCTGTACTACGACAGTTTGCCATGGCAAATTCCTGCAGCGCAAGCGGCGGACATGCCTCATCAACAAAATGAATGCCGTATACTCCTGTCTCATGCGCCTGGTTACGCATCCATTCCTGAAGTTTTGTTACATCAGTTTTACAATAATGATATACATATTCAAGTGATGTATCGCAGAACGCACAGCGGTGCCAGTAGCATCCGTAGGCAAGATATGCTTTCAGCCATGCACCGTCAGACCACAGACGGTGCATGGGATTAAAATCATCTGCAAGCCGCGGGCTTTTTTGCATTGAAATACCTGTATAATCAGGAAAAATACAGCGCGTAAGCTTATTCTCTGCCTCTTCATAGCAGGAAACATGATCAAGCGGCTGAATGATTTTATTGTGATACGCATATTTTAATTTATACAGCTGATTACCCGTCAGCATCATGTTATTGTCGATCAGTGCCAGAAAACTCCCGTAGCCCCGGTCATAGCTGATGCAGTCTGCATAGTCAAAAAAGCGAATGTCGCTCATGTTCCGCAGCTCAGTATTGACATATCCTCCGCCGATCACAGAAAGTGCTTTGCCTGCGAACATAGTCCTAATGTATTGAGCTGTATAAAGTGCCGCGGCTACAGTACCTGGAAATGGAACGGAAATGCAGAAAAGCAGCTGATCTTTTTTTGTATAGGGGTGCAGCGTACGTTCTAACAGCGGTTTATAGAATGCTGTAAGTACCGGCGCATTCAGCGCTGTAAGAATATCATCCAGGCTTGCTGTACTTGATGCTATACGTTCTGCATAGCGGATCAGCTCAAAGTTAGAATCATAGGCAGCTGAAATATAATCAGCCAGATCTGCAAGCGCAAGGCTTGCAAGAATACGGGCATCGTCAGCAGAAACATCCCGTCCCAGCGAAAGCAGGTATTGTTCCATACGGTTTCCGCGAGGAACGCTTGCAGAGCGGACGAATTCATGGCACCATTCATGTCCGCTCATACGATCAGTTCCTCCGCAGACTAGCGCCGTAATTCTGTCGATCCATTGTATCCAGAAAGGTTTCTGCGATATATACCGCCTGAGCTGAAATGCAGTCTGATCGTCTCCGTTTGATTCTGCGGTCTGCGCGGCTGCAAGCGCTTTTTTATAGCTTCTGCTGAAAAGTTCCTGCAGGCCTTTGGAAGAAAAAATCTCATGGAACAGCTCTGTACTCAGATCGAGCCATGTCACGGATCCAATCTTGTCTGCATAGCGTTTGTCCTGCTTCAGATAGCGAAAAAACGAAGCGAGATATGCTCCTGACGGGTAGGGTGTGTTCAACTGTACCAGCGGAGGCTGGATGATAACAATATCCATAGGTTGCATGATTCCTGTCAGTAACGAAAAGTATCCGGAGCGGGCACGTCAACTCCGGATACTATCAAAAAACTGCTGGGCATATTTTACCGTGGCCATAGCATCCCGCGCGTAAAAATCCGCATGAATCATATCTGCATATTCCTTTGTCATAACGGCTCCGCCTACACAGATCTTTGTCTCCGGTGCTTCCTTCCGTAGCAGCTGAATCGTAGCTTCCATAGATGGTACCGTGGTAGTCATAAGCGCCGAAAGTCCCACAAGTGGAACATGATCTGCCTGTACGCGTTTTACAATTACATCCGGCGGCACGTCTTTACCAAGGTCAATGACCGTAAAATCATAGTTTTCCAACAATACTTTAACAATGTTTTTACCTATATCGTGGATGTCTCCTTTTACGGTGGCAAGAATAATAGTACCCTTGCTTCTGCCGGTTTTCCCCGTCTTTGCAAGTTCTTCTTTTATAACTGCGAATGCAGACTTAGCAGCCTCTGCGCTCATAAGCAGCTGAGGAAGATACAGCCGTTTTGCTTCGAAAGCTTTTCCTACCGTATCCAGACCCGGTATCAGTCTTTTACTGATAATGTCCAGCGGCTGCTCAGTTTTAAGCAGCTCTGCTGTACAGTTTGCAGCCTGTTCTTTCAGTCCGTGTACAACAGCATATTCCAGTGTTCCTGCGACAGGTTCGTCTGTACTGTCTGAAGGAGCTGCGGATGGTACGCGGGCCGCAGTCGGCGCTGCTGCAGGCGCCGCTGCCGCCGCTTCAGCAAGTTTTTGCGCAAAGCTGATATATTTAAGACACTGAGGGTCATGTCCGCGCAGTACGCAGTAACCTGCGTATGCTTTTTGAATTTCTGTGGACAAAGGATTGATAATGGCCGCACTGAGCCCCTGTTCCATACACATGGTGAAAAAGACGGCTGTAACCATGGCACGTTCCGGCAGTCCGAACGAAATATTCGAGATACCGAGGCTTGTACGTCCTCCTTCGCTAAAGATTGCTTTTACGGTGTTCAGTGTGACAATTCCTGCCGTATCATCCGAGCTGACTGCCATCGCAAGCGGGTCAATGATGATGTCACTTTTTGCTATGCCGTATTCCGCGGCTTTTTTATAGATACGGTGTACAATATCCATGCGTCCCTGCACCGTATCTGGAATCCCGTTCTCATCAATGGTGAGTGCGATTACAGCTCCGCCGTACTTTTGTACAAGCGGAAACACTGATTCCATAATCTCCGTTTTTCCGTTTACAGAATTGACCAGCGCTTTGCCATTGTATCTTCGCAATGCAGCTTCCATAACGTCCGGAGTACCGGTGTCAATCTGCAGCGGAATGTCGGTAACAGCCTGCAGCTCCGTCATGACGGTCACCATCATTGCCTTTTCATCTATTTCCGGCAGACCGACATTTACATCAAGTACTTGCGCGCCTGCTGCCTCCTGATCAAGTCCCTGCTGAATGATGTATGGAATATCATTATTCCGTAACGCTTCCTTAAACCGCTTTTTGCCCGTAGGATTGATCCGCTCACCGATAAGCACCGGCGCATTTGCGCCGCCGATACTGACGCTGTGAGTGTATGATGAAATGACGCATCGGTCTTTTTTGACCGGAGCAGCCGGAACCATCTGCCGGGTAGCATTGACTGTTCTGCAGATATATTCAGGATTAGTACCGCAGCAGCCGCCAAGAATACTTGCGCCGTAACCGGCAATAGTGTGCATAATAGAGGCGAACTGCTCCGCATCAACACCATAGACCGTCCGTCCGTTTTCGCTGCGTGGAAGGCCTGCATTCGGTTTTACGATAACAGGAATACCTGCCGCCTCTGTAAAACGCGGCACAAGCGGCGCCATTTGCTCAGGTCCGAGACTGCAGTTCATGCCGAGCGCATCTACACGCAGCCCTTCCAGAATGGCGGTCATCGTTTCAGGATCTGCTCCGGTGAGCAGTTTGCCTGTTTCATCGTAGACAGTCGTGGCAAGGATCGGAATATCTTTATATGTTTGTGATGCCTCCCGCGCTTCCTTTGCTGCAAGTACTGCGGCCTTCATCTCATAGCTGTCATTCATGGTTTCAATAAAGATGGCGTCCAGTCCTTCGCAGGAAAGTGCAATGTCGATTGTTTCCCTGAATACTGCTACAGCATCCTCAAAGTCAAGGTCACCCATGGGCTTAAGCAGTTTGCCGCAGGGACCGATATCAAGTGCGACAAAGTGTGGCTGTCCGGCGGGAGAAAAAGCTTCCGGTACCAGATGTGCCTTACGCCCGTCTGCAAGCTCCTGATCGGTGAGCCCCTGCTCAATCCGCCGTCTTGCCTCATTTGCATTGGCAACTGCCGCGCGTACAATGGATTCCAGATCATTTGCAGCTTCAAGCACTTTGAGCGCACTGGATTTACCGATGTTTTTGTTGTGCGGGAATTTGAGGCTGTATGCGCCGAATGTGTTGGTCACTACGATATTAGAGCCTGCTTTAAAATAGTTGTAGTGCAGGCTGATGATTTTGTCAGGATGGATAACATTCCATGTTTCAGGAAATTCACCGGGTTTCAATCCCTGTCCCTGAAGGACTGAGCCGGTGCCGCCGTCAAGATACAGCATCTGTGTACCAAGCAATGATCGAAGTGACTGTTTCATATGAGCCTATACTAGCATAAAGCAGGCTCTTTTACCAAGGGACATGTATAGAAACTGGGGATTTGTTTACTTCGGGGCGATGCCGATGAATGCAGTGACTGATTTTTCAGGAGCCATGATGAGCGTGTCCATAAGGCTGAGCCCGATTTTCGTACAGGGAAGAATCGTAAAAATCAGCTGTTGAACAGAAAGGGAAACATCTCCGTAGCCCGGGCTGTACCGCGGGCGGGTGGTGAGGCCGTTATGCGCTGCCTGTTCGCTGATCATGGCATTAAAACTGTCGCATACGGATTCTATGAACATTGCTCCGGCAGCCTGCAGAACTGCTGCCTGTACGCTGTCCAGCCGCTGTGTACGGCGTATGAGCGCATCTACCTGTGCGCCGATTGTGGCGGCAAACACTGTAACTGCAGTACATCCGGAAAGATTACGGGAAAGATCAGCGGATTTGATGGTAATATTAGCAAGTGACAGTGTGTCGTCCTGTTCCTCCTGCAGCTCAAAGGTGTCGTACACCACCTGAGGCCTGAGCAGCGGCCTGAGCTGCTGTATTGCCTCCCGTACAAGCACCTGAACGGTTGCATCCGCCTGCGCGGCCGCAGTATATCCAAGATAGCGGTATACTTCCCGTTCCTCAGCGATAACCTCTGTATTCTGCAGCCTGTAAAATGATGAAGCCATATGCTCATGAGCATAACAGACATTACAAAATGCCGTCAAGGGATAGCTTTGTGCCGCACTCCGGCGAAGTGGCCGGGCAGCCGCGGCAATGCTTTGTTTAAAAAGCAAACATGGCCACGCAGAAAAGTCAGCATGTAAGCTAGACAAGCGGCAGGCCAAAAGATAGAATAATGAGCGTCCCGTCAGGAGTGGTTATGGAAACAGCTTTATATCTTATACCGGTGCCGCTCGGCAATACGCCGTTTGATCAGGTGATTCCTGCATATAACCGTGAGATTATCAGACAGATACGGCATTTTATTGTTGAGAATATCAGATCTGCATGTAAGTTTTTGAACATGCTTGATAGTACCATTCCTATACAGGAACTTGAATTCTATGAGCTTAACGAACATACGCGTCTGGATTCTATTGGCAATTATCTGGATCCGCTTAAGGCGGGGCTTCCTATGGGAGTTATTTCAGAGGCAGGATGCCCTGCGGTGGCAGATCCCGGCGCTGATGTAGTTGCTATGGCGCAGCGGCAGGACTTAAAGGTAGTGCCGCTTGTCGGCCCGTCCTCCATATTAATGGCGGTGATGGGCAGCGGATTCAACGGACAGAGCTTTGCGTTTAACGGCTATCTGCCTGCCAAACCTGCCGAGCGGGCGGACAAACTGCGTTTTCTTGAGAACCGTGCGCAGAAAGAGCGGCAGACCCAGCTGTTTATAGAAACTCCCTATCGGAACATAAAGATGATAGAAACCGTGACTTCAGTTTGCAAGCCTGACACGCTGCTGTGCATTGCAGCAGGCATTACCACCGGCCAGGAATATATTCATACGAGGACGGTTGCTGCGTGGAAAGCGCTGCAAAAAAAAGGCGGTCTGCCGGAGCTTGGAAAAGTTCCTGCCATCTTTCTGCTGTACCGTTAAAAACGCCGTTGCGGCGGCTGCGCAGGAGCCGTTCTGCAGGGCAGATCCCGGCGGAAGCAGCTGCCGGGCGGCAAACACTGATTTCCGGGCAGCTCATACTTTTCTGTATTATTTTTTTGCAGTATATGCTATGATGGCACAGGCGGCGTCGGTATGCGCCGTATGGAGGTATTATGGCAGGTCAGAGAAAGGGACTGGGCGGTTTTATCACTCAGCTTGCGCTTTCAGTGTATTTTGCAATAACCGGGCTGTGCATGCTCGGCCTGGGTAAAACGGTTTCTGGTGAAGAGATTGCTGCGGTAGCTGAATTCTTTAAGCAGATGTCTCATGTGTTCTACATTATCGTGGCTGTAGTACTCGTGGCCGGCGGCATAATCCTGTTCGTGCGTGCGTTCTGGCACCGGTTCAGTATCATCGACACGCTTGTACAGCTGGTCATTCTTGTTTTGTGGATCGCTGTAACGGTTGTAACGCTGGTGAACAGCTCTGGTGAGCTGCGGTCTGCTCAGATTATGCACTGGTTGCTGCTGCTGGCAAAGAACGCTCTTATTATCGGCGGCCTTTTTACGGTATGGCGTTAGTACGGGGGTAAGCGGTGACATCATATAAAAAAGAATTCATTGACTTTATGATTGAAAGCGGCGTGCTACGTTTCGGCGACTTTACTTTAAAGAGTGGACGTCGTTCTCCATTTTTTATGAATGCGGGTGCCTATGTCACCGGCAGCCAGCTGGGACGGTTGGGGCAGTATTATGCACGGGCGATCCATGAGTCGTTCGGTGATGATTTTGACGTACTTTTTGGTCCGGCTTACAAAGGAATCCCGCTCAGTGTAGCAACGGTCATTGCCTATCATGAGCTGTACGGCAAGGAGATCCGTTACTGTTCGAACCGCAAGGAGGCGAAGGATCACGGTGATGCCGGAATCCTGCTCGGCAGCCCTCTGCATGATGGTGACCGTGTGGTGATCATTGAAGATGTCACTACTTCCGGTAAATCTATTGAAGAAACTTTTCCGATTATAAAAGCCCAGGGGTCTGCTCCTGACCGTATTACAATAAAAGGTCTTATGGTGAGTTTGAATCGTATGGAGCGCGGCAAAGGCACAAAAAGTGCACTTGATGAAATTACGGAGCTTTACGGATTTCCTGCGCGCGCCATCGTTTCTATGCAGGATGTAATAACCGCGCTGTACACCGAAGGTGACCGGACGGTTATTACGGAGGAGCTCAAAAAATCGCTTGACGCCTACTATGCGCAGTGGGGTGCGCAGTAGTTTCTGCTACAGCTGCAGCGCAACAGAAAGTGACAGCGGTGCGCTGCCTAAGCTTGCGGCGGTGATACCGCCGCTGCCGCTTTCTTTGTAACCGTAACTTGAGCCGTCGTATTCAGGTACACGTACATACTGGATGCCCGCCTGCACTGTGCATTTCGGTGTGACGGTAAAGTTCAGTCCGAACCCGATGCCGGTTTCAGGAACCCATCCTGCCTTGTTGCAGCCGCCCATGCAGGTACTGTCCAGATGGTCAAATGTGGCATAATACAGGCCGAACATGATGGTGGCTGTGAACTCAATCTTATCGTTGAGCGGGCAGAATGCAACAGAAAGAGGCAGCCGTAACGATGCCTCTGTGTCGTTATCGGGCACTTCGTTATACGTGGTCTGCTCCGAAGTGCTGCCGGTTTTCAAAGGATTCAGGATCACGGGACCACCCGTCGGCTTTATGGCATTACGTACTACAAAAACATTCGGGCGTATGCCTGTACGCAGCGTGTCGTTCAGCTGCCATGTTCTTCCCATATAGAGCTCGAACTTATGATATACAGGAATTCCGTCTGTATCCGTACAGTTATTGGTACCGTTGAATGTTTTTATGAATGTATAAGCGGCACCCGTACTGTTGTCCGCATCTTTGCCGTATGCCGCGCGGAAACTGCCAGAAGCCTGCCGCAGGTCTACAAGGTTTGATTTCCAGTACAGCTGCTGGTAGTCTGCACGCGCCGAAACTCTCAGCCTGCTGCCGCTTTCTGATTCTCCGAAAACATATGCCAGTTCCAGTCCGGGCTTTATTTTTCCTTTGCCGACAGTGACTTTTGTACCGTCATCTTTTGCAGAAAAGCAAAAATCGTAGTAACTCGCTTTGACGCTTAAACCGTTGTTGAAACCTGCAAAAACATCTACATACAGGTCAGTCATATTTTCCGGCCAGTCCTGATAATTCGCTATCCGCTGATAAAAGCGTGCGGCAAGATATATGTCTGAAAGCATGACCGTGCCGTTCATGTTCAAATAGTTATTCTGTATACCTGTGTATGCGGCTGCCGCCGGGCGGTTGTAGTCAAGCCAGTGCAGGCCGTCCGTTGTATGGTCGTAGCTGTCTGTGAACGTACCGAAAGACGCTGTGCTGAGCGCACTGCCTGTTTTCGGCTGCCAAGTGGAGAACGCTTCCGCTCCCGCAGCTGCAGGAAGCAGCAGTGCTGCAGTTAAATAAAAGGCCCGGCGCCGCGCTGCCTGATATATTCGATTTGTCCATGTGGTATGTATGATCCGGTGAAAATTCAGCCGGGGCTGCAACAGAGTTTGCGAGTGTACGGTCATATAAGTTTCCTGTTTTTGATATATGCACCTTGAAAAAACACCTTCGCGGCTTTTCCAAGAAAGCCAGTTTCAAACGTTCCGGTTTGTAAAGCTGACATGATGATATGTTGTTACTATACCAAAAAGCTGCAAGCTCGTAAATGCCGTAGACCTCAGGTTGTAATACGGGTATAGTAGTCATATGGCGACACTGTTTGAGTATCTTGACTGGCGCGGTGATGTACCGTTTAATGCGGTCCCGTTCAATGAAGTGGATGCGCTGCTGCTGTGCCAGCTTGCATATCTGGATTATTCGGGTTTGGTTGGTGACTCTTTTTCTGCGCGGGTACCGTTGTCCGCTGCCGCAGATTCATTTTTCACTGCGGATGATTATACCCGCCGTGCTGAGCTCGGACTGCTTATAAATCCTCAGACGGTAAGCCTGCTGCGAGCGGCAGGCGCATCTGTTAGGTTCGGCAGCGTCAGAATGTGCGCATTCCGTGCGGTTATCGATCATGAGGCCGAAGAGCAGTTTTGTGCCGTCACCTATATACTTGAGGACGGAAGCAGGCGCAGACGGTTGCCGGGCGGCGTAAAGCCCCGTGTGTTTGTATCATTCCGGGGTACCGATGATACGATAGTCGGATGGAAAGAAGATTTTAATCTGGCGTTCATGAGTCCTGTCCCGGCTCAGAAAGATGCTGCAGAATATGCACAGCAGGCCGCATCTGTATTTTCACGCAGCGCACTGTGCTTCGGCGGCCATTCAAAAGGCGGCAACCTGGCGTTGTATGCTGCGATGTGCGCTCCGGCATCTGCCAGAAAGCGGTTGTCTGATGTGTATAATTTTGACGGGCCCGGTCTTACGGTACGGCAGACTGCGCTGCCGGAGTACAAGGCCGTTGCTCCTGTGTTCCGCTCATTTTTCCCCCGGTTTTCAGTGGTAGGGATGCTGTTTGAGCATGCAGAATCCTTTACGGCGGTACAGAGTACAGAGTCCGGTCTGATGCAGCATGATCCGCTGTCGTGGCAGGTACGGCGGACATCTTTTGAGACATTACCGGAATTGGACCGCGGAAGCTGGTATATTGACCGTACCGTGAACGGCTGGATGAATTCTTTGCCTCAGGAACAGGTACGTCAGTTTGTGGACGTGCTTTTTTCCTTGCTTACGGCCGCGGATGCCCGTACCAACAGCGATCTTGCCAAGGACTGGCTTGGCAGCTCTGCCGCCATACTGAAGGCTTTTACCGCGCTGCCGTCGGAATCCCGGGACCTGCTGCTTGATGTAACCGGCAGACTGATCTCTCTGGGCTGGAAAAACCTTCACCTGCCGCATCTGCTGCCGGAATGAGGGACGTATTCATTATGGAACATATTCGCACTTTATCATTATCACTATCCATGCTATAATTATGTTCATGAAACAGACGTTAGTTTTAGGCTCTACCTGTCTTGATGTTATGCTGAAGGTTCCGCAGTTTCCTGCTTCCGGTGATGATATTAATCTTGAATCAACACACCGTTCACTCGGCGGCTGTGCATATAATGTTTCAGATATTCTGACTAAATTCCAGATACCCCATACGCTGTGCTCTCCTATCGGCGAAGGCTTTTACAGTTCGCTTGTGGAGCAGATGCTGCTTGATAAAGGTTCACGTCCGTTCGCTCAGGTGCATGATATGGACAACGGTGCATGCTATTGTATCGTAGATGCAGCAGGGCACCAGACATTCCTTGCTAAGCATGGCGCTGAGTACCGCTTTAATGCAGGGTGGTTTTCATCTATTGACTGGGACAACGTTGACAGCATCTACTGCTGCGGCCTGGAAATCGAGGACATGGACGGTGAGGATGTCGTGAGCTTTCTTGAGGAAAAAAAGGA
>CACZQF010000007.1 GCA_902783245.1 uncultured Spirochaetaceae bacterium
CCGGAGGCCTCTCCGCCGGCTCCTTCGCTGCCCTGCGCCGTATTGCCGCTGATGGTACCGCCAGTCATTGTAAATGTTCCGGTATTGCACACGCCGCCGCCATAAGCTGTGCCGCTGTTAGCCTGCGCACTGTTGCCGCTGACCGTACCGCCTGCCATCGTAAAGGTGCCTTTATTGCAGATACCACCGCCGCAGTTAGTATCATCAGCTGCTGTGATTACCGTATTGCCGCTGACTTCACCGCTCATCATGGTAAACACGGCATCTTCACCGATCAGGATTCCCGCGCATTGGGGTGTACCATAGAATCCTATGCCATAGTATCCGCCCGTCACCTGCATGTTGCTCATAACGACCGGAACCGACGTGCTCACGGTAAGCGCCGTCACTGCCGTTGAATAATCGGGATTCTCTGCTCCCTTCAGCACATCCTGCCAGGAACCGTCTGTACCCTTGCCGTGCATGCCCACAAGAATAATGCTCTGTGCCATGCCGTTAAGCGCAGCAGAAAGCTCCTGTGTGCCTGTCAGCGTACCGCTGATACAGATTGTGTAATCCGCGTCATCATCCGCAGTCTCTATGATTCTGGCCGCTGCTTCAGAAAGGCTTGCATACGGTGCGGCGTACGAACCGTCACCCGTACTGCTGCCGGAACCGGAAACAAAAATAAAGTGAAGGGATTCAGCACCAGCCCCCATCGGCAGGGAAAGCACGTTGCTGCCTTCTTTAACGGAGATTGTCTGTGACCTGCCTTCATAAATCACTGCCTGAATACCGCCGGCCAGCTGTACATATATTACGGCCTCAGCATACACACCTATGCCGGCAGGAACCCCGTCAAAGGATACGGACATGCCGCCGGTTATCCGCGCCGTTTTGCGCGCATGATAGTCACCGCCGAGCGCAACCGTTATGTACATGCCGGAAAGCTGTTCCAGACTGCCGGTTTCCGCCGCCCGCGCAGGGGCCAGAAGCTTTTGCGCCGCGGCATCGCTTATATACAGTGCCACCGATGCGCTGCCGGCATCATTTCCTGATGAACAGAGCCCCCGGCATGAGCACAGTCCGGCGGCAAGCAGCGCGGCAAAAACCGTGGCGGCAAGCAGCAGAATACCATGCAGCGAATAGATATTCCGTTTCATCAGGACACCTCCTATAGCAAGCTTTAAGACAGGTTTAATTATACTATGCGGGATTCCGTCCGTAAAGCTTACTACCCGGCTTATTACCATGGGAATCAATATTTGCCGCTGACAGCCGCGGCGCCGGGGGCTTGCAACGCAAAACATCTGCAACCCCCGGCAGGAGCGGCTGTCAGCGGCAATCTTGTCTTCTATGCTAAACCTACTATGCAAAAAAAGGGCGGTATCCGCAACGGACACCGCCCTTTCAGCGCCTAGACGCTCATCTGCATGCTATTTGAATATGTAGCGCAGCAGGAAGATAACCGCCAGAAGCCAGGTAACAACCGGAACTTCCTTTGTTTTGCGGGAAACAAGCTTGAGCACTGCATAAGCGATAATGCCCCATGCAATACCGTCAGCGATTGAATAGGCAAACGGCATAACAATAATGGCGACGAATGCAGGAATACCTTCAGTAGGATCTTTAAAGTCAATGTCAACAACATTCTTGATCATAAAGAAGCCGACCATAATCAGTGCCGGAGCGGTTGCAGCGCTCGGAACGAGCAGGAACAGCGGGCTCAGGAACAGAGAAATCAGGAAGAGTACACCGGTAGTCATGGCACACAGACCGGTGCGTCCGCCTGCGGCAACGCCGGCGGTGCTTTCTACAAAGCTGGTTACCGTAGACGTACCGAGCATAGCGCCGACAGATGTACCTACTGCATCAGCAGTAAGTGCCCACTTAACGCGCGGGATTTTGCCGTTCTTGTCAGCCAGACCTGCCTGAGTGGCAACGCCGACGAGCGTACCGATCGTATCAAAGAAGTCTACGAACAGGAACGTAAAGAAGATCATAAAGAACTTGAAGGTCAGCACCTGGCTGAAATCAAACTGGCAGAAGATCGGAGCTGCAGGAAGTGAAATGGCCGTAAATCCCTGGGGAACCGTGGTCACGCCCATGGGAATACCGATGATCGTGCTGATGATGATACCGAGCAGCAGAGATGCGGGCACATTGCATACATACAGAATGGCGGTGATTACCAGACCGATTACGCCGAGCAGAGCGCCGCCGCTCTTGATTGTGATAAATCCGATGATGGTTCCAGTCTCAGAAGAAACGATGCCTGCATCGGCAAGACCGATCAGGGTAATGAACAGACCGATACCTACGGCAATAGCCTTTTTCAGGTTTATCGGAATGGCATTGATAATGGCCTCACGCACGTTGGTCACAGACAGAATGATGAACAGAAGGCCTTCAAGGAATACGGCGGTAAGCGCCAGCTGCCATGAGCAGCCCATTCCCATTACAACACTGAATGTAAAGAATGCATTCAGACCCATGCCCGGAGCAAGGGCAACCGGAAGGTTAGCGGCAAGCGCCATGATGATACAGGCGATACCTGCGGACAATGCCGTGGCAGTAAATACGCCGCCTGCGGGCATTCCGGCCTGGGAAAGCATTCCCGGGTTTACAGCCAGTATATACGTCATTGCAAGGAATGTCGTAATACCACCTACGATCTCACGCTGAACTGTCGTTCCGTGCTCACGCAGTTTGAACAATTTTTCCATATGTTCCTCCATTGAGACTAATACCTGCGTACACAAACTGTGCACGCACATATATCATTTTATTACGGCAGCAACATTGTCGCAATAAATAATACCAGTTTTAGGACACCTCGAAAAAACCGCTTCTGCAGCTTTTTCGAGGAAGCCTGCGCTGCCCTGCCGGCCTATTTTTTGGCAAGCAGGTTCACCGCCTTTTCTACAGCATTCGTGATGTTCTGATAGCCGGTGCAGCGGCACAGATGTCCGGAAATAAGCTTGCGTATCTCTTCCCGTGTATACGACTTACCGGTTCCCGCAATTTCCACTGCGCTCATAATGATGCCCGGAATACAGAAACCGCACTGAACCGCAGCTTCGTCTATAAACGCCTGCTGAATCGGATTCAGCTCGCCGTTCGGCCCCTGCAGACCTTCAACGGTCAGTATATGCTTTCCGTCAGCCCATACAGCCAGATAAATGCAGCTGTCTATGGCCTTACCGTCCACAAGCACCGTACAGGCGCCGCACTCACCTACTTCACAGCCGCGCTTTACGCTGGTCAGCTCCAGCTTGTTATGCAGCATGTCCGTCAGTGACTCACGGGGATCAACCGCAATTTCCTGTTCTTTTCCGTTCACCGTACAATGTATAATCTGCAGCATTATAATACCCCCACAACAGCGTTTGAGCCGCCTTTCTTGCCTTCCGCCATATTCTTCAGCAATGCCTGCAATGAGCGTACCGGCATCACTTTTGCAATCTGCAGGCGGAATCCGCGGGAAGCACGCCATGAATCGCGCGGATTGATTTCTTTTTCTACTTCCTGACCGATGCGGGCATACAGCGCGTCATCGATCTTTGAGCCGCGCAGCGCATCCTCGGTACGGGTGCAGCGCATGGGCACAGGGCCCGCAACGCCGTATGCAAGACGGATATCTTCAATCACATTATCCTTTATCTTTGCCACCACGGCGCAGCCCAGCGTGGCAATTTCCATGGCATTGCGCTTGCCGTATTTAAAGTAGTAGCCGCAGTATCCGTCATAGTCAGCCTTATGGATACGGATCGCCGTACACAGTTCGCCGGGACCGAGGCATACTTTGCCGGCCTTTACGTAGTACTCACGGATAGGTACCTTGCGCACGCTCAGGCCGCCGTCAGCGCCGGGACCGGTTATTTCAATCTCCGCATTGAGCGCATGCAGCGTGGACGAACTGTCGGCGCTTGTGACGCCGTTTGAAATATTGCCGCCGATGGTACCGATATTGCGGATCTGGGGGCTGCCCACCTGATCCACGGCATAGGCAAGCACGGGAATATGCTCACGGACGATGGGATCCTCGGTGATCTCCGTAAACGTAGTGAGCGGTCCTATGCGGATCGTACCGTCTGATTCAAGCGTAACGCCATGAAGCTCGGGGATTTCCCGGATGCTCACCAGATTGCAGCCGGCAAGCTTGCCGGAGCGGATTTTGATGAGCACATCGCTGCCGCCCGCTATAATCACCGCGGTCGGATCTTTCTGCAGCGCCTCCACGGCCTGCGCTACTGTTTTTACTATCGTTATTTTCTCAATATCGTACATATCAACCTACCTTCCCTGATTCGGGAGCTATGAGTCCGGCTTTGACGAACTCATCATACAGATGCTGCGGAGACAGCGGCAGCTTATTGAAGTGCACGCCCGTTGCCTGCAGCACCGCATTGCGGATAGCCGGAGCGCACGGAATAGCAGGCGGTTCGCCCAGAGCCTTGTTGCCGAAAGGACCGGAGGGATCTTCGTTTTCTACAAAGAGCGTCTCAAGCTCAGGCGTATCAAGCGTAGTGGGCAGCTTGTAGTCAAGCAGGTTGTCGTTGAGCAGACGGCCGGTCTTTTCGTCATAGAGCATTTCCTCCGACACGCCGTAGCCGATTCCCATGCTCATACCGCCGTGTACCTGTGCCTGCGCCAGCTTGGGATTGATGAGCTTACCGCTGTCGTGCACGTTCATTATGCGCAGGATCTTTACCTTGCACAGCGGAATATCCACCTCAACCTCGGCAAAGCATGCGCCGAACGCAAAGGAATTGTCGGTGCAGTGGATAGTTTCCTCGGCAGTGATATGCTCGGAGTTGCGCAGGCTGTAAGTGCTTTCCATGCCGACCTGAGCCAGCGTAAGCACCGTCTTGCCCGTGTATTTTTCAACGATATTGCCGTTCACCAGATCAAGCTTGTTCGCCGTCAGGTCACGGTGCTTGCCGGTTTCTCCGGCATGGCCGTTCACGAGCATGTCGGCGGCATAGTCGATGATCTTTTTGCGGAATGTTTCGGCCGTCTTTACCAGTGCCTTGCCGCTTACATACGTCTGGCGCGATGCATAAGCGCCGGTGTCGAACGGAGACACATCGGTGTCCTGCTGGGTTACGATATGGACTTTCTCGAACGGTACGGACACTGCATCGGCGGTCATCTGTGAGAATACTGTATCAGCGCCCTGACCGATCTCAGTGGCGCCCATCTGCACAATAACGCCGCCGTCTTCGGTCAGCATCATGCGGCATGACGCCGTTTCCAGCGAAATAGGATAAACGCCGGTCTTATAGTTGAATATGGCCACGCCCACGCCGCGGCGGATATCGCCGGTCTGGGGCTTGCTGTACTCGGCATATTTTTTCTGCCAGTCAAAGGCCTTCACACCGGCATCCAGGCAGTCATACAGACCGTCAGAATAGGCGGTAATGCCGGTACCGGGATCCACATACCCTTTGCGCATGCAGTTCTTCTTGCGAATTTCAATCGGATCAAGCTTGAGCGCATGGCACACATCTTCGATATGGGCTTCCAGCGCAAATACAGCCTGCGGAATACCGTAGCCGCGCATGGCGCCGCCGGGCGCAATGTTCGTATAGACGGTGGACACATCAGCCTTATCGCATTTTTCGCTGTGGTACAGCTGCTTGAACTCGTTGCCGCCGTTGGCCGCAATCGCATGGCCATGGGATGCATACGCGCCCTGATTGGCATACTGCTCCATCTTGCGCAGCACGAACCTGCCGTCCTTGCGTACCCAGGTGGTAAAATGGAACTTTTCTGCATGGCGGCATCTGGTGCTGAAGAACACTTCCTCGCGTGAAAGCTCAAGCTTTACGCAGCGGCCGCCTACGCACTGGCACAAAAACGCGTTGAGCGGTTCGTACAGAACATCCTGCTTATTTCCGAAACCACCGCCCAGATACGGCTTTACAACACGGACTTTGCCCCACTCCAGACCGAGCGCCTGCGCTACAACACGGCGCACAATAAAAGGAATCTGCGTGGAAGATACTACTACGATTCTGCCCGCGTCCATATAGGCAAAGCTTACGGCAGGCTCAATATGCGTGTGCTGCACGGACTGCAGCTCATAGGTTCCTTCGAACTTCTGAATGCCGGGCTCAGCTTCTGTTTCCTTGAGCGCTTCATCAAATTTCTCAGGACCCGCCTCAAAGCCGTGATGCTTCATAATATTACCCGGCGCTTCATCATGAATGACGGGTGCTCCGGGAGCCATAGCCTGATCCACGGTAGTAACCACCGGGAATTCTTCATATGCTACAGTAATCTTAGCCAGCGCACGCGAAGCGGCGACTTCATTTTCAGCCACAACGGCGGCAATATCATCGCCGTAATAGCGGACGCGCTTGTTCAGCAGCTTGCGGTTCTCCACATCCTGATGGGCAGCCTCCGTTGACCACGGATGACCGGCCGTAGCAAAACAAATGTCAGGAACATCAAAACAGGTAACAATCTTCACCACGCCGGGCACTTTTTCAGCCTCGGACGTATCGATCGACTTTACGATACCATCGGCAATAGTGCTGTGCAGCACTTTGGCAACAAGCATATTACCATGGAATATGTCTCCGGTGTATTTGGCACGTCCCGTGACTTTATCGTATGCATCGACACGTTTCTCACCTTTTCCGACAACCATTACATATCCTCCTTTTCTTTATCTTCAAACCTTTTTACTTCAAAAATGACCAGCCTGATACATCGAACAGACCTGTATCCGTCAGCCTCAGCTCCGGTATTACCGGCAGCGCAAGGAATGACAGCGTAACGAACGGCTCTATATACTCGAAGATGCCGAGCGTACGCGCAGACGGCAGCAATGCGTCATGCGCAGCCTTAACATCTTCCGCACGGCCGTTGCTCATAAGCCCCGCAACCGGCAGCGCAAGCTCGGCAAGCACTTTGCCGCCGTCCGCTATGACAATGCCGCCGCCTATGGCGCACAGACGCCGCACCGCGAACGTCATATCCGCCGGGGTTATGCCCGCGCAGATGATATTGTGGGAATCATGTCCTATGCTCATAGCAATGGCACCGTGCGTCAGGCCGTAGCCGCGCAGCACGGCCATGGCATGGCAGCCGGTTCCCGTATGCCGCTCAATGACCGCCAGACGGCAGAGCGTGCCGTCTTTCAGTCCTGCGGCAGCCTCACCCGGCTTGAGCGTATATTTCTGCGTATTCAGTGATCCCTGATGAATCTGTATGGCGTATTTATCGAACGCCGGCGAAACATCGTCTTTGAACAGCGCTTCCGTAACTGACTGCTCATCCACATGAATAGAATGGCAGGCACGGTACAAAAGATCCTCAGCTTCGGTGCCGCCGCGGGTCTGCGGAATGTCAACCGTACATGCCTTATCCACGGCAGGGCTGCGGCCGGATTTGATCACAGACTCAATGGCAACCGATGTACAGTCACCGAGCACCACAAAGTCCGCCTTAAAGCCCGCGCACAGCGCGCCGGTGTCCGCAAGGTGATAGCACTCAGCGGTATTCAGCGATGCAATGGTATACGCATCCTCAGGACGCATGCCAAGCTTTATGGCGTTGCGGATGTTAGAATCGATGGAGCCTTCGCGCATAATGTCCGCAATGTTCTTGTCATCAGTACAGAAGCAGAATTTACGCAGCGGCAGGCTGCTCTTTGCCAGCTCGGGTACGATCAGCTCCAGATCCCGGGCGCTGGAGCCCTGCCGGATAAGGATATACATACCGTTGCGTACTTTTTCAGCGGCTTCGCTGAACGTATGGCATTCATGGTCCGTACGGATACCGACCGCGCGGTATGCCTGCAGGCTGCTTCCCGTTACCAGCGGCGCGTGGCCGTCAATCACCGCGTCCTCGCCTTTCAGGCTGAACGTAGTGCTGAGCTTGTCGATGGTTCCGGTATCACCGCCGATGATTCCCGGATAGTTCATCATCTCGCCCAGACCGATAACGCGGGGCATTTTCAGAATGGCGGCAATATCGGCCACGGAAATCACGCCGCCCGTATGCTCAAAGTTCGTGGCAGGCACGCAGGACGGTACCATAAAGTACACGTCGGCCGCGGCATTCTCAGACTGGTGTATCATAAAGCGCACCGCGTCAGGACCGAGCACATTCGCAATCTCATGGGAATCTGCGATCACCGCGGTGGTGCCATGGCGTACTACGGCACGCGTAAATTCGCCCGGCAGCACCATGGAAGACTCAATATGTACATGGCCGTCTATAAAGCCGGGAACGATCCACTTGCCGGTCACGTCCACCTGTTTCAGGGCTTTGTAGGTATCAGGTTCAGCCATGGCGGCGATATATGCACCGCTTACATAGATGTCCTTATGCTCCCATTCGCGGGTAAATACATTAAGAACTGTCGCGCCGTGATACACAACATCGGCCGGTTCACGTCCCGAAGCAACTGCCGCCAGTCTGTTAAGATTCTTCATAAATGCGCCTGCCGTTTACAAATTTTTCTTTTATCGTATGATAATCCGAAAGATACAGAATCCGTTCCGTACGCTGTGCCAGACTAAGATCATCAATATGAATGAATTCCGTATCATCCAGTACGATTGCATCAAAACTGTAGCCGTTCTCAAAGCTGCCGGTCTTTGCAAAGCCGCAGCTGTCAAAGTAGGCTCCGCCGCCTTTCGTGGCCAGATAGAACGCTTCGCTTACCGTGAGCGGCCGATCCTGCTTTGTATAGAAATACCGCATTTTAGATACACGGATTGCATCTGATGCGGCGCGGAACATATTGAGCGAAGCTCCGGCGGCAATATCAGTTCCAAGACCGATGCGCTGGCCGCTTGTCAGATAGTGTACCGCGGGCGCAATACCGCTGCACAAATTCACGTTTGACTGCGGACAGTGGGCAATGAATGTTCCCGCGCTCTTGAGCATGTTCTGCTCGGCATCGGTTACATGCACGCAATGCGCCATCACCGTTTTGTTGTCCAGAAGTCCGAACCGGCGGTATACATCTGCATAGGAATCACAGTCAGGATGCAGCTCATGCACCCACTGCACTTCCGACGTGTTCTCATCCAGATGGGACTGAATGGGCGCATGATATTTTTCAGCAAGCTCCGCAAGTCCTGTCATCAGCTCAGCGTCACAGGACGGCACAAAGCGCGGCGTAATAATCGGGCGTACGCCGGTAAAACCGGAAAGTCCGTGTATAAACCGCTCGGTTTCAGACAATGATTCCGCGGCAGTCTCCGTAAGGTATTCCGGAGAATTGCGGTTCATGTTCACTTTGCCGAGCAGCACACGCACGCCGGTCTTTTCGAGCAGGTCAGCCAGCAGCAGATCGGAATCTGTATGCAGCGTACCGAAAATCACCGCGTTCGTGGTGGGACCGCGTCTGAGCTCCTGCGCAAACGCTTCATACATGCGCGCGGCATACTCCGTCCGCGCATATTTAGCTTCCTCAGGGAATGTATAGGTGTTGAGCCAGTCAAGCAGCTGCAGATCCATGCCCATACCGCGGAACGCATACTGCGGCGCATGGGCATGCAGGTCAACCAGTCCAGGCATGATGAGCTTGCCGGTGTAGTCAAACACTTCTGCCTGTTTCCAGTCAGCAGGAAGTTCCTTTACCACACCGCAGCACAGCCCGTCATTGCACAGCACATATGCATCCGGTTCCTGCACAAAGGCCTGCGGTGTCGGGGTATATACAATATCACCTTTAATCGCAAAACGCATGGCTATCTCCTGCTGTACGGTGTCTGCGGCAGCGGAAGCCGGGTGCGGAATTCTCCGTCGCGGTTATAATACGCAAGCGCCACCGCCGGAGCCGTAGGAATCGATGCAATCTCGCCGACGCCTTTCGCGCCGTAGGCAAGCTGCTCAGGATCAGAGGCACGGATTGCCGTACCGCCCGGACCTTTGCCGCACAAAATCGGCACGATCTCAGGTACCTGCTGCGCACGGAACAGACCGAGCGTTCCGAAACGGGCTTTAGGCACACAGTCCTGCAGCGGATAATCTTCAGTAAGCGCATAGCCCAAACTCATGGTCACGCCGCCCTGTATCTGGCCTTCAATGCTCACCGGATTTACGATGCAGCCAGAATCATGGGCCGCAATAACCCTGCGCAGTTTTCCGTCCTCGTTCAGTTCTACAAGATGAGTGGCATATCCGTATGCAATATGGCTTACCGGATTCGGCTTGTCAGAGCCAAGCTTATCGGTCACGCCAAGGTATTCTCCCAGATAATCTTTGCCTTCCAGCTTCCGCAGGATCGTACGTGCGGATTCCTGCCGGTTCTGGCCGCCGCGGTCATAGCCCGCGGCCTGCATATCGGCAAGCAGGCTTTCGGCGGCGCGCCGCGTAGCCTCTCCGGTGAACAATGTCTGGCGGGATGCCGTGGTATTGCCTGAATCAGGTGCCACCGACGTATCAGGATCCTCGTACACAACAAGCGCGGGGCTTACCTTCAGCGTTTCGCAGACCATCTGGATCGTTACCGTTCCCATGCCCTGACCGATACAAGCGGCGCTCGTATGGATATGCACGAGCCCGTCCTTTACGATAAGGCGGCAGCGGCCGGTGTCAGGAATACCCACGCCAAGACCCGCGTTCTTCATGGCGCACGCAATACCGGCGGACGGATTCTTGTCGTAATACGGTTTGACCGCCTCAAGCGTTTCTACCAGAGCGGTAGTGTCATCGGCAATCTGTCCGTTCGGCAGCACCTGGCCGGGCCGGATGGCATTCTTATACCGGAATTCCCACGGCGTCATACCGCATTCCTTTGCCAGCAGGTTCAGGTTCTGCTCAATGGCAAAGCAGCTCTGGGTAACGCCGAATCCGCGGAACGCGCCCGCAGGCGGATTGTTGGTGTACCACGCTTCTCCGGTTATATCGATAGTCTGATAGTTATAGGGACCCGCGGCATGGGTACAGGCACGCTGCAGTACCGGACCGCCCAAAGACGCATAAGCGCCCGTGTCGGCGATAATCTTTGCCTTCATGGCAAGCAGCTTGCCGTCCTTGTCGCACGCCGTAGTCATGTCGATTTCCATGGCATGACGTTTCGGATGTACCATAATGCTTTCAGCACGGCTCAAAGAGACCTTTACAGGCCGCTTGGTCAGCATGGCCAGAACGCTTGCATGATGCTGCACGCTCATGTCCTCTTTACCGCCGAAACCGCCGCCTACGAACTTTGCCACGACCGTGACTTTTTCCGGGGGAAGTCCCGCTATCTTGGTACATTCTTTTTTAGTCTGATAAATACCCTGATCGCTTGAATAGATTGTCAGCGCGTCCACAGATCCGTCGTCAGCCAGCGCAGGAAC
>CACZQF010000008.1 GCA_902783245.1 uncultured Spirochaetaceae bacterium
GTTACCTTTGCGGGGCCTTTGGGCGGAACTGCACGGATAAATTCTTTGACGGCCTGCGCCGGTATTACTGAATTTGCCGCCGCTGCGGTTGATTTTTCTCAGTTCGGGTTTACCCACAGCTCCGGTACAGTGCGCTTTACCGGGGCCGGCGCAAATATTACGGGCGCCGGTTCGGGTACCACGTTCTATAACGCCGAATTCTGCGGCAGCGGCGCTGTGGTAAACGGTACCAATACGTATGCGGGTACCGCTGATTTCAAGGCTGATACAACTATAATGGACGCGAATACATTCGCTTCATTCGCCTGTACGGCACCGGGTGTGACGCTGACTTTTGAAGGCGACAAGACGCAGACGGTAACAGGAAGCTTTACGATACGCGGCAGTGATGCAAGCCATGTAACGCTTATTTCTACCCAGACTCCGGCCTCTGCTGCGGACAATGGTACATGGCTGCTGGATACAACCGGTGCAACGGTGTCCGTGCGTTATGCCACGGTGTCGTACGCAAAAGCGGTAGTCTCTATTGCGCGCTTTGTTTCTGACAGTCAGGAAGGGGTATCGAACTCCACCATAAACTGGTTCGATGTTTCCGGACCAGGATTTTCTCTTTCTGCGGTTGCCGTGGGCAGCGACAAGCTGTACGTGCTGTTTGATAAAGTGATAAAGACGTCAGAAAATTATGCGGGCGCAATTTCCATTATCACAAATGGCGGCGCAGATGCTGCGCTTAGTATAACTTCCGCCGTTCCGGTGAATTATGCAAAAAGAACGGGCGCGGTGTTCACCTTGAGCCGAAAAGTTACGCTGGACGATATCACTTCGCTGTATCTTGCAGTCAAAGATCAGAATTCTGCTCTTAAGGACGAAAACGGTTTTTCTGCCCGGCAGTATGCCGTCCACCCGCTCAGTGACTTTGCGGTGGACGTAATAAACCCGCGCTATGCCTACGGGTACAACAGCGAAAGCGGCGCTGCCGCGGGCGGTGCTTTGGGCAGCATGTACGGCGGCGCTGACAGTGATTCCAGCTATACGGTGCATGACTGGGACAGAAACCAGCAGGGGTACGGTACGCTGGTGTGGCAG
This sequence comes from uncultured Spirochaetaceae bacterium, assembly GCA_902783245.1. Lineage (GTDB taxonomy): Bacteria > Spirochaetota > Spirochaetia > Treponematales > Treponemataceae > Treponema_D. The sequence continues at coordinate 1,087 of CACZQF010000008.1, forward strand.
GATACGGAGCGTATCTTTATGAACGCGTCGGCAGCTGACGGCGTGGGTACCGGCATAACCATATATCTGGATAATTCCCCGGCCGGGAGCGCCGTTTCTGCTAAATATAATGCCGCCACGGGTGCAAGCTGGCGTATATGGCTGCCGGATGCGTTCTCTGCGATTGCGGGGGCCGGCAACAGCTGTGTAACTGAAACCGGCGTGTGTACTGCCGGAAAAGGCGGAATGCGCTCCTTCCTGCTCGACGTGACTAAGAGCGGGTACCGCGGCTGGAAGAGCGGTGACCAGGTGACGTTCCTGTTCAGCCTTGACGGATGCACTGTGTACCACAATCCACAGTGGGACGGTACTACGTTTACTCCCGGTGATCCGAGTTCCCTCTACTGCCTGCGCCTGTCCGACAAATCGGATCCTGCGAGTCTTGATCTGTGGTCGTTCAAGCTGAAGAGCATTTCGCAGCAGCGCGGCGGCGTGACTATCCTGAACAACGTGATAAACGCCTCCGCGGGCGAAAAAACGGTGGTGCAGGTGAACATGCCTTTATCCGGTACGCTCAATGTTATGGTCATGACGCTGGACGGCAACATTGTGACCTATCTGCAGCACGGTACCGCTTCCGCGGGCACCCACTACTACCAGTGGAACGGCCGCAACAACGCGGGTAATCCCGTGGCCCGCGGCCTGTACTTTGTGCGTGTGGTCGGCTCCGGCATAGATGAAACCCGCAAGGTCATGGTCGTAAAAGACTGACGCCTGAATATGTCTGCAGTTGCCCCTCGGTTGCGTTTTCGCTAAAATAACAGATTATGGAATCATCTAAACGTACGGTCACCTGCGGCGATCTCCGCAAAGGCGACATCGGTAAAACAGTTATATTGAATGGCTGGGTCCACCGCACCAGAGATTTAGGCGGCATCTTTTTTATCAGCCTGCGCGACCGCTATGGCATTACGCAGATTCTTGTTGACACAGATGCTCCGGAATCGGTAAAGAAAACGGCGTCAGAGCTTAAAAGCGAATATTGTATTGCAGTCCAGGGCAAGGTTGCCGGACGGTCAGATAAAGATATCAACAGGGATATGGCTACCGGCGAAATCGAAGTGATTGCCAAGGATATTCAGGTATTCACTACTTCGCAGCCGCTGCCGTTCCAGATTGATGAGGTACGCCAGAAGGACGGCTCCATCGTTCTGCCGAATGAGGATCTGCGATTGAAATACCGCTATCTTGATCTGCGCCGCGCGCCCATGCAGCATCACATCATCCTGCGCTCACAGGTTACGTTCGCCGTGCGCGAATACCTGACCAAGCTGGGCTTCCTTGAGATAGAGACGCCCACGTTCATTAAATCTACGCCCGAAGGCGCCCGCGACTATCTGGTGCCTTCCCGCGTGCATCCCGGTAAATTCTATTCTCTGCCCCAGAGCCCGCAGCTGTACAAACAGCTTCTCATGGTATCGGGGTTCGACAAATACTTTCAGATCGCACGGTGCTACCGTGATGAGGACGCCCGCGGCGACCGCCAGCCGGAGTTCACCCAGATTGATATGGAGCTGAGCTTTACCGACCGTGAGGAAGTGCTTTCTGTTACTGAAGGCATGATGGGCTATGTGTTCAAGAAAACCATGAACTACGAGCTGCCCGTGCACTTTGACCGGCTGAGCTGGGACGATGCGTTCGATCTGTACGGTTCCGACAAGCCTGACCTGCGGTTCGACATGAAGATGCAGGACGCCGCGTTTATGGCTGACCTGTCTGACTTCAACGCGTTCAAGGCGGGCGCCGCCAATGCTGATCCTTCAGTGGAGCGGCACAAGCGGTCAGGCCTGAAGGCGCTGGTCGTAAAGAATGTGGCCGACAAATACAGCCGCAAAAAGATCGAGGAGCTTGAGGCTGTGGCAAAAACCTACAAGGCCAAAGGTCTGGCCTGGATGAAGGTTGATGCCTCCGGCAAATTTGAAGGCGGCATCAGCAAGTTCTTTGCAGGCAAAGAAAGCGAAATCTGCTCCAAGCTGGGTGCACAGAGCAATGACCTGCTGCTGTTCGTTTCTGATGAAAAATGGCAGACGGCCTGCGTGGCGCTCGGTGCGGTGCGCAAGCAGCTGGGCAAAGATCTGAACCTGTACAATCCTGCCGATGAATTCCATTTTGTGTGGATCGTTGACTTCCCGTATTTTGCGTGGAACGAAGATGAAAATAAATGGGAGACCGAGCATCACATGTTCACGCTGCCGCAGAAAAAATACTGGGATACGCTTGAAAGCGACCCGGGTGCGGTAAAGGGCGACCTGTATGATCTGGTTCTGAACGGCTATGAGCTGGCATCCGGTTCTATGCGTATCAATGATCCGGACCTGCAGCAGCGCGTGTTCAAGATCGTGGGCTACAGCCAGGAGCGCGCCGATAAGGCGTTCGGCTTCCTGGTGCAGGCATTTAAATTCGGTGCGCCGCCCCACGGCGGTATAGCTCCGGGTCTTGACCGCCTGGTTATGCTCATGGAGCATGAGGAATCTATCCATGAGGTAATCGCGTTCCCCAAGAACAATCTGGCTGCCAGCCCCATGGACGAATGTCCGAGCGTGGTGTCCGATGCCCAGCTTAAAGAGCTCCATATTCAGTGTACGGAACGTGAAGAGTAGATGAGCGTTCATTCCTGTTTCAGGCGTACTGCCGCCGGCTTCAGTGCGCTGGCACTGGTGCTGACGGCGCTGCTTACGGGCTGCCGCAAGGCCGAAGGTCCGCGCACGCAGCTGGTGTTCGGTACGGTCTGTACGGTGAACGCCTATAAGGCGGGCACCGTCCGGCTGTACGACGAACTTTTTGACTGCCTGACAAAGCTTGATTCTCTGTTCAGCGCGAACAATCCTGATTCTGAGATTTCCCGTATCAATGCAGCCGCAGGCGACCATGCGGTGCAGGTGTCTGAGGAAGTGCGTTCCCTTATACAGACATCGCTTGCCTATGCGGAGCTTACCGGCGGTGCGTTTGATCCTACGGTGGGCCCGCTGGTCAGAATGTGGGGAATCAATACCGACCATGCGCGGGTGCCGGATCCGCAGGAGCTGCAGGCTGCTCTGCCGCTCGTGAACTGGCGCAACGTGACGGTTTCCGGCGATACCGTGTTCCTGACAAAAAAGGGCATGGCGCTTGATCTGGGCGCCATTGTAAAAGGCTATGCCGCCGACCGGCTTGCCGATATACTTGCGCTGCGCAAGGTAAAGCGCGCCATCATTGATCTGGGCGGCAACATCTATGTGTTCGGCGAAAAGAAGGATCATTCGCCGTGGAACGTTGGTATAAAGAATCCTGATAATCCTGAAGGAAAACCTGCCCTGCTGCTGCAGCTGCGCAACGCTTCGGTAGTTACCAGCGGCGTGTACGAGCGGTTCTTCATACAGGACGGAGTACGCTACCACCATATCCTGAATCCTAAGACAGGGTATCCGGTGTCAAACGGCCTTACGTCCGTCTCCATCATCTGCGAGTCAAGCACGGCGGCCGATGCGTTTTCCACCAGCTTGTTTACGCTTGGTAAGGATGATGGTATACTGTTACTTAATGAGATTGTGTCCGGAGGCTCTGCCGGGGCTGCGCAGGTGTCTGACCTGCAGAATGTGCCCGGGCTTGATGTCCCGCTGTCGGCCGTTTTTATTATGGATGACAAGCAGGTGTACGCTTCGGACGCATTGCAGGATGTACTGAGAATTTATGATACAGCATACGGATCAGCAGAGTTCTTCTAGCGGTGGTGCAATAACCCGCCGGCAGATATTATACGCATATTCGCTCCTCAAAGACTATATCAATGAATATATCTATATTCTGAATCTTGAGGACGATACTTGTACGATTTCAGAAAAAATCCTTGAGCAGTTTGAGCTGCCCGGAACTGAGTTCGGGAATGCGGCGGTTGAATTCATGCGGCTTATGCATCCGGATGACCGCGGACGGTATCTGAAGGTACTCAATATGATCCGCAACGGCAAAAAAACGGAAACTACGTTTGAATGCCGTTGGACGAACAAAAACGGCAGGCGCGTGCTGGTGAGCGACAAAGCCCGCCTTATGCCGGATGAAAACGGTAAAAATGTGCTGCTTATGGGCGCCATTTCCGTGCAGGAGCCTGATTCGGGCCGCATGATCGACAAGCTTACGGGACTGCCCACCTTTGAGCAGTGCCGCAAGGACTTTGAGACCAAGCGGAAGGCTGACCGCAAGGTGTCGGGCTTTATCCTTAAGATCGACATTGACAATCTGAGCGCCCTGAATGAGCGGCTTGGCCTGGACATAGGCGACTCCGTAATAAAGATCGTGGCCGCCTGCGGTACGCGCGCGTGCCCTGAGCAGATGGCGGTATACCGTGATGATGATGAGTTTATTTTTCTGAACCTTGTCGGCGGCAACGGCATTGAAGGACGGAAAATCTACAGTGATATAAAGCACTATATCAGCGAGGAAGAGCAGAAGATTGCCTATAAGGTGATTTTTTCGATTTCCGGCGGTATCATCGGCTTTTTGGACGAAGACGTTTCCTATGAAACGGTGATACAGAAGCTGAATTATTCCATGCACTCGTCAAAATCGGGCGGCAGGAATACGCTCACCATGTTCAGCGCCTCTGAGTACGGCAAGCATCTGCGCAAGCTGGAAATACAGGAGCAGCTGCGGCTTTCTGTACGCAATGAGTTCGAGGGCTTTGAGCTGCATTACCAGCCGGTGGTGAACGCGGCCGCGCTGCACGGTACAAAAGATGATACCAGACATCCTGATGTGGTGGGCGCTGAGGCGCTGCTGCGCTGGCGGCATCCTACGTTCGGCTTGCTGGGCGCAGGCGACATTATACCCATTCTTGAAGAATACGGCCTGATCGTTCCGCTCGGGCGCTGGATTCTGCTGACGGCATTTACCCAGTGCAGGATGTGGAACGAGTACAAGCCTGATTTCCGCATGAGCGTGAATCTTTCATATATCCAGATAGAAAAGAGCGACCTGCTGCTGGACGTGCAGATGGCGCTTGAAAAAAGCCGGGTGAATCCGCAGAACATAGTGCTTGAGATAACGGAAAGCGGCTATATCGACACCGATGAGATGCGGAACCTTCTGGACGCGCTGGACAAGCTGCATATCAAGATCGATATCGATGATTTCGGTACGGGCTATTCGAATATGCGCTATCTGCAGCATATGCATATCAATACCCTTAAACTGGATTATTCTATCATCCATAAGGCGGTCACCTATGAGCGTAACAATATGGTGATCGTGGAATATATCAGCCGCATGGCGCATGAGCTGGGTATGGATGTATGTATGGAAGGTATTGAGAACGTGGAGGATATCCAGAAGCTTATGGGCATGAAGCCGGACCGGTATCAGGGATACCTGTTCGGAAAGCCGATGGACGCCCGCGCGTTTGTGGACGCCAACCTGTCCAACATGCTTACCGCCGGCAGCACCGTACAGCCGCTGCCTGATGCGGATCCTGCCGCGCTGGAAACCGTGCAGGCCTGACGCAGAAGGATTTGCCCTGCAGTATTATGCCGCCTTTCTTTGACGCTGCGGGTCTGATTCTTTTTTCTGGCTGCATGTATACATTACAAGACAGATGATGGTCAGGAATGTTTCAACGACCGGCTGAGCTGCGATTGCGCCGTTAAGATGAAATACTGCGTTCAATAAAAGTACGCCGGGAATGAACAGAATTACATTTCTGAGCATAGTGATGGTAAGGGAGTTTTTTGCCTTGCCGAGTGCCTGAAAGTATGCGGTCACCATGTTTACGATTCCCAGGAAAGAAGCGGAAAGTACGAGTACCCGTAAAAATCCCGCTGAAAGATTAATCAGATCGCTGTCCTGCAGGAAGATAGAAACAAGCGGGCGGCTGAAAAGCAGAAATGCAGCGGTAAAGACTGCGCCAAGAATAATTCCGTCCAGGGATGACAGCCGCATTACTTTTTTAAGCCTGTCATGCTGAGAAGCTCCGTAACAGTAGCCGATAAGAGGACCGACTCCCTGGCTCAGGCCTACGCCGAGCATAATAGGGAACATGTCGATTTTATACGCAATGCCGTATGCAGCAACTGCGTTTGAGCCGTAGCCTCCGATACAATTATTGAGCACGATGTTTGAAACGCTGAGCATTACGGTAATCAGAGCGCCCGGAATACCAATTTTGATAACACCGGTTCCAGTTTCTTTGCTGACCGTAAAGTAGCCGGGCCGGAAAGAGAAAAGTTCATTCTTGCGATGAATTTCGCAGATCATGCAGATCAGAAAATATGCTGTTGAGCAGAAAAAACCTATGGAAGTTGCAAGCGCGGCTCCTGCCGTTCCCATGTGTAAAAGCACAATACATACCCAGTCGAGTATAATGTTTATACCATTTCCGATAACAATTCCTATAGTAGCCTGATTTATCAGTCCTGATGAACGGAAAATATGTATAAGTCCGTTTGAAAGAATGATAAAAGGTGCGCCCATAAAAATCCAGAAAAGATAATCGCAGGTAAACGCCAGGTTTTCTGCATCTGCGCCGGCAGCCGCGGCGATCTGGTTAAGAAATACAAGTCCGGCGGCAAGTACGATAATTCCTGAAAAAGCCATGCAGTAGACGCTGAAAGTAATGGTACGGACAAAACCTTGAAGGGGGTAGAAAAGTCAGCTTTTCAGCTTCATTGTAGTCCGCGCCAGCTTCAAAGGCTTTTGAATGAATTGGCGGAAGCAGGCATACTAGAAAAAGTGGGCAAAGGGGCATACTGTCTGCTGTCTTTATGAGCGGGAATATGTGAGCCCGGCGGGCTGCTGTCCGAAACGTCCGGGCGCAGCAGCTGCGTTATGAACGGCCTTGCGCCGCCTTGGCCGCAGCGTATGCAGCCACGGCGGCCGGACATAATACAAAGAAAACGATCAGATAAAATGCTTGATCTCTTTGTGACGTATCTGCTTCATGCGTGCGGCCACAAAGTATGAGCCGTATAATGTGGTTACGGTGTCCAGTGCGGCTGCGAACGAGCTGATGATGAATGCCGCAGGCTGCAGCAGCAGGTAACCCGTTTCAAGTCCTCTGCCGTACATGGTGCACAGCACGGTAAGCGCAAAGAACGTACCGCCGGTGGGCAGATTACCGAGCGTGAATGAAAGGCCGAATGCGGTGACGGTGATCCACAGAATGTCAGAGAACGCCATGCTCAGGTTGGAGTAGGATCGCCAGATAAGCACAAAGCAGATGCTTGTGATAAGCGCGGAACCGCTGCGTCCCAATATTGAGAACAGCGGAGCGGTGATGCCGTTCGTGCGGCGGCGGATTCCCAGATTGTCCTTGCATACGCGGATAATGACCGGCAGCGTAAGGTTGGTGTTGCCGCTGAAAAATGCGGTGAGCAGCGGTGCGATCCCTGCATACAGTACCCGGTAGGGATGATGGTCGTGGAATACGAAATAGAGTACCGCCGGATAGATGACTACGGTGACCACAATGAAGATACACAGCAGCAGGATGATGAGCGGCAGGAACACGGTGTTTACGCGCAGAATGCGATATTCCATCATCCAGTGCACGGTGAGTGCTATGATGGTGATCGAGATAAGTTCGGTAAAGAATACGGATATCTGGTAGCAGACGATGGAGAATGAATCAAAGAACTGGATCACCTGCTTGGATGCCGCACGGTCAAGGATGCTGCCGCAGCCAATGAATGAGGCGAACATGAAGCACGGAAACATGAAATTTTCGTTGAGCAGCGTGCTCAGCGAAACAAAGGGGAATATACTGCGCAGCATGTCGGTGATGTTGAGCGTGGCCACCGATGAGACCGCAGCATTGGTGATCGGAATACGCGGCAGCTTGATGGCCATGATGAGCAGCAGGCCGAGTAGAGTGGCGGCCATGCTGGTAACGATGATTACGGCCAGCGTGTTCAGCAGTACGGCGTTATACTGCCGGGTATCACCCAGCTTGAACGAAGCGATGACAGTGGAGCTGAAGACGAGCGGAACCAGTATATAACAGCCGAGCCGGACGGCGAACTCTGTACAGTTTGTAATGCCGGAAATGAAGCCGGGCGAGCTGACCGGCAGGATAAAGGAAGATGCAATTCCCAGAAGAATTCCCAGAAGATATTTAAACCAAATTTTCATGGAGCTAAGTATAACATAGTTGAATGGAGTATTCAAACAGATTATACTTGGCATATGCCAAAGACAATGTTGCTTGCAGGAAAAGAAACGCCGTTTCCCCGGGATTTTGCTGATGCGGCCTGCCGCGCTTCCCGTACGGTGCTGGTTACTGCGCCCCACGAAGGGCATGCGGGTAAAAAAACAATTTCAGATTCCGTTTTTTCCTATGAGTGGAACAAACTGTCTCCGGTGGCCGCGCATTCGCTTGTGCTGCAGTGTGAGAATGACTGCACGGGAATAGATGAGGCCGTGCTGTATTTTGATGAGCAGGCTTTTGCCCAGACCTATCCGGAGTTCAATGAGCAGACATGCTCTACGGTGCTCAATGAGATGGTGGCGGGCTATCAGTATCTGACCATAGAGCTTCTTAAGCGGTTTGAGCTCAGACGCAAGGATATTTCGGGTATGGTAAAGCCCCGTGCATTGGTATTTATCAGAAAGTCAGATGTAAAGAACAGTTCTTTTGTGCGCATGAATCCTGCGGTACGTGCTGCAGGAGCAAGTTTTTCTGCATTCGCCGAAAGCATTGCGGCGCTGTTCGGAAGCAGCAGCGCCATTAATACTATACTCGTGCATGCCGACATGTCCAACGACAGTGCCCGCAGCGACGTGGGGCTTGCCTCATGGCTCTGCGGTTATCTGGACGCTGTGGCGGCTCTGAAGACCAAGCTCAGCGCACGGCAGTCCCTGTCTTGGGTCAAGCCGGGCGCCAAAGGCCCGTCCAACTGGTTCTCACGTTGAGATCAGCCGGACATGGTCGATGCAGGCCTGCGCCTGGAGCGGTGATTAGAACAGATCGGCGTAGGCTTTGAGCACTTCGTCGCCTTCGCAGCCGTTCAGCACTTTTGTGGCAAGTTTTTTGCCGAGCTGTACGCCTTCCTGATCAAAGGAATTGATGTTCCACAGGAATCCTTCGAACATGACTTCATTCTCAAAGTGTGCAAGCAGCGCACCGAGTGTTTTCGGTGTGAGTGCCTGCGCAAACAGCAGTGAGGAGCAGCGTCCGCCTTCGAACTGCTTGTTGGGATCCTCATCGTCCTTGCCGCGGGCAAAGGCTACGATCTGTGCGCACAGATTGGCGCACAGCTTCTGCTGGCTGGTAGAGCCTTTTATGGTTATGTCTTTCCCCAGCTGGTTCTGCTTAAATCCGATGAATTTGATGGGTACAATGTCGGTGCCTTGATGGAGCAGCTGATAGAAACTGTGCTGTCCGTTGGTACCGGGCTCGCCGAAGATAACCGGCTCCGTGGCATAGCTTATGGGCTTGCCGAAACGGTTCACATGCTTGCCGTTACTTTCCATGGCAAGCTGCTGCAGATGTGCAGGGAAGCGCAGCAAAGCCTGTGAATAGGGCAGGATCGCCGTTACGGGATAGTTCAGCACGTTGCGCAGATATATGCTGATGAGCGCGTCCATGAGACTTGCATTTTTGGTGATGTCTGTTTCCAGCGCAGCTGTATCCGCTTCGTGTGCGCCGTCAAGTACCTGACGGAATACGTCGAAACCGAATGCACAGGAAAGCAGCACGCCGCCTACGCCGCTCGTAGAGGAATACCGGCCGCCGATAAAATCATCCATAAAGAATGCTTTTACAATATCGGGAGAAGATGCAAGCGGACTGGTATTGCTTGTTACTGCCACCATGTGCTTGCGGGGATCAAAGCCGGAGATGCCTTTAGCACGGGCTGTCTGGGTTATCGTTTCAATGACAAAATTCTGGTTTGTAAGGGTTTCAAGCGTGGTTCCGCTCTTTGACACCAGTATGAACAGCGTGGTCTCTACGTCCAGGCCTGCGAGCACTGCGGCACCGTCATCGGGGTCTACATTGCTGATGAACGCGGCATTAAGCGTCTTTACGCCTTTGCCCTTGCACCAGCCGTCCAGTGCGATATAGAGCGCGCGCGGTCCCAGATCTGATCCGCCGATACCGATCTGGCAGACGGTAGTGAACGCTTTGCCGGTGGAGCCGGTGATCGTTCCTGAGCGTACTTTTTCGGAAAAATCTTGTATTTTAGCAAGCTCTTCTGTATAGAAAGCACCCTTGTCGGTACCGTCTATGACGACTTTGTCGGCAAGCACCTGTCCGCGTGTAAGCTGGTGCAGAACGCTGCGGTTTTCGGTCAGATTGATGACAGTACCCTTAAGCAGGCTCTTATATTTTTCAATCACTTCCTGCTCATCGGCAAGTTTCTGCAAAGTTGTTATGATGGCATCATCAACCGGCATGGCCGCATATGAGTAGGTGAGTCCGCCGCCCTGCGGAATCATAGTCCGTCCGATTCTGTCTTTGGTCAGTCCGGTGCGGACGTCAAAGGGTTTTTGCTTTGAAAGCTCGATAAAAGCCTTTGCTTTATCAAGGTTTGAATATTCCATGGTATCCCCCTGTAAAAAACTGTATGGCATGTGCACGCCTGTGCCGCCTGCTAGGATACATCAAGTATATACTTGTGCGGGGGGAATGGGCAAGCGTATAGATTATGGCTGCCGTGAGATGCCTTTTTATAAAAGGGACTAAAGA
>CACZQF010000009.1 GCA_902783245.1 uncultured Spirochaetaceae bacterium
ATTATGTTGTCAACTCCAACCGTGTAATTACGGTAAACCTTCTTACGGAATCATACACCGCATCTGACGTGCACTGCATGTTCAGCAGGCAGCTTGACGGTTCAGGCAATTTAAGCTGATCCGTGCGGAGGGGATGGCATACCCCGCCGCCGCTGGAAACTGCGCTGCGACTCTGCGTCGAGGTGTGATGATTCCTTCATGCCGGACAGCCTCCGGCATGGATTTCCCTTTCTGTCCCCTTCGGCACGGTTGCACACCCTGCCGGTCTCCGCTACAATACAATCATCTGTAAAAAGTGAAAAAGGAGGAGCAATTATGCCTGTATGTACCCGTATCTCTGAGCGTACTCCGGAGCCTGTTCCCGAATCCTGTCTTTTAGGCCGCCGCCATGTTACGGCTGATGAAATCGCCGTGCTGGAGCGCAACCGCAATGTGTCCGATGATCAGGCCTGGCAGAATCTGTATGTCAGCGAAGTGCCCGGGGAATTTGACCCTGAGGTTATTCATAACAGCGAATTCTACGGCTATGTGATTATAGGCGCGCTGCAGCCCGCCACGCTCAAATTTCATGATCTTGAGCTGCGTACGGGTATTTATAATTCCCGGCTTGAAAACGTAGTGCTCGGCGATGACGTGGTGGTGCGCAACGTTGCCTACCTTAATAACTACCGTATCGGCAGCCGCGTCATTCTGTTCAATATTCAGGAAATGAGCTGTACCTGCCATTCCAAATTCGGCAACGGTATATTAAAGCAGGGGGAAGCTGAGTCTGACCGCGTGTGGATCGGCGTTGCCAACGAAAACGACAACCGGTCGGTGCTTCCCTTTGAAGATCTTATTCCCGCCGATGCCTACCTGTGGTCGCGCTACCGCGACGACACCCTGCTCATGCAGCGGTTTAAGGAGCTCACTGAATACGGCAATACCGGCCTGCGTGATACTTACGGTATTGTGGCCGATGATGCGGTGATAAAAAATACGGTGCTGATTAAGGATGCCAAGATCGGCAGCTTTGCATATATAAAGGGCGCGTTTAAGCTTAAGAATATTACGGTACTTTCTTCCGAGCAGGAAGTTTCCCAGATAGGGGAGGGCGTGGAGCTGGTGAACGGCATTATGGGCTACGGAAGCCGTGTGTTCTATCAGGCGGTGGCGGTACGCTTTGTGATCGGCCGGAACTGCCAGCTGAAATATGGCGCGCGCCTTTTAAATTCTGTGCTCGGCGACAATTCTACGGTTTCCTGCTGCGAGCTGCTGAACAATCTGATCTTTCCGTTCCACGAGCAGCATCATAATTCGTCGTTCCTCATCGCCACTACGGTTATGGGGCAGTCAAATATCGCGTCGGGCGCAACCATCGGATCGAACCATAATTCGCGCAGCCCTGACGGAGAAATATACGCGGAGCGCGGCTTCTGGCCGGGACTGTGCTCTGACTTTAAGCATAACAGCCGCTTTGCCTCGTTCGCGCTTGTGTCAAAGGGGTCCTATCAGTACGAGCTGGATATCCGGTATCCGTTCAGTCTGGTGGCGTCGGGCGGTACGGACGCACCCGTGCATATTGTTCCGGCCTACTGGTTCCTGTTCAATATGTTCGCCATTGTACGCAACAATTATAAATTCAAAAAGCGCGACAAGCGCGTGGTGAAGGTGCAGCATATTGAAACTGATCCGCTGGCTCCCGACACCATGCAGGAGATTATGGCTTCGCTTGAGCGTATTATTCATCTGACCGGCAATTATCTGATGAGTCAGCTTGACCGCCGCGCAATGAGTGCGGAATCACCCGATGCGCTGCACCAGGCGTCAAAGGATTTTCTGCATCAGAATCCTGACGCGGACTTTACGCTGTTTGAGCCGCGCGGCCAGAAAAAATACGGTGCGGTGGTGTACAAGCCCGTACAGGGGTATAAGGAATACCGCAAGATCGTGAAGTACTTTGCGGCGCGTACGCTGACGGAATACTGCAACGCTCATGCTGTTGACACGCTGAGCGTGCAGACGATCGCAGGGCTTCGTGAAATCCCGCTGTACACGGAATGGATGAACTGCGGCGGACAGGTGATTCCTGAGCTGCTGGTTCACGAGCTGCTTGACCGTGTAAAAAGCGGTGAAGTGCAGAACTGGCGTCAGGTGCATCAGTTCTATGATGAATGCAATGAACGGTACGAGGACTACAAGGCGCGGTATGCGCTGTATCTGCTGGAGCAGCTGTATTCGCGGCCGCTCAAAGCGTTCACGAGGGCTATTTTTGAGGATATTCTGCATGATGTGCTGATTGTTTCGAACGATATGTACGCCTCTGCCGTAAGTTCACGCGCCAAAGATTATACGGACTATTTCCGCACGATTACCTACCGTAATCAGGAGGAAATGGAGGCCGTGCTTGGTACTATTGATGACAACGATTTTCTGCACAGTCTGGAAAAGACTACGCAGCAGTTCAATAAGGATCTGGAGCGCATTTTCGCCGGGGTGTGCCAGTAGGTACCACGTCCTCTCCGGCAGCCGCGACCCCGTCGGAAGCTGCTCCCGGCGGGAGCTGCGGCCTGTGTCAAAAATGATTGCTGTGGTCTTCGGCGGGGTATGTTGATTTTTCCGTTCGTAAACCGTATGATTGCGTTATATGAGCCGGATTTTAGCGGAAGACTTACAGGAAATTGCAGTGGAGGCCGGCGCGCTGGTGCTGGAGAACGGCGGGGAAACGTACCGCTCTGAAAAGACGGTGGTGCGCGTGGCTAAGGCGCTCGGTGCCAAGGATGCGTATTCTTTTGTGACGCCCACCGTGGTGATTTTTTCATGGTACAACGACTGTAACCGGCATTTTGTGAATATGAAACGTATTCTGCGCCGCGGTACGAATCTAAAGAAAATAGCCATGGTGAACACGCTTGCCCGTGAGCTGGAATGGAGCGGGCGTACTGAGGAGCCGCAGCATCTGCGGGATGAGCTGCGTCAGATACGGGAATCTTCATCATATCCGTCATGGTTTGTAGTTGCTATGGCAGGACTCAGTTCCTGTATGTTCACTAAAATGTTCGGCGGATCGTATGTTGACGGCCTGTATGCCCTTGTGTACGGCGTGCTGCTGCGTCTGCTGGTTATGTTTCTGGAGCGTGTGTCGATGAACGGGTTTATCGTTACGCTCGTGTCCGGTGCGTTTGTTTCCGTGCTTGCGGAATTTTCTCTGATTGCGCTGCCGTTTACCGTGCATAAGGATGTTGCTATGATCGGTACACTTATGCAGGTGGTGCCGGGGCTTGCGCTTGTGAACGCCATCCGTGACCTGATTGCCGGTGATCTGATGGCTGGTGCCGCACGGCTTTTGGAGGCGCTGATGATAGCTGCGGGCCTTTCGACCGGTGCCGTTACGGGCATGCTTCTGATGAGGTTGTTCTGATGCCGTTCGTTGATGTTACGCGGGTACTGCCGGTTCTGCTTGCAGGGCTGTGGAGCTTTTGTGCGTCCGCCTGCTATGCATTTATTTTTAACGCTGAGAAAAAGGATGTGATCTGGGGCGCGGTGTTCGGTGCCGCCGGGTGGATGCTGTACACGGTTGTAGCGGATAAGACCGGCTCTCAGGGATGGGGGTATACGGTCGGCGCGTTCGCGGTGGCCTCCGGCTCGGAGCTGTGTGCTGCGATCCTGAACCGTCCGGCCACGGTGTTCCTTGTACCGGGCGTGATTCCGCTTGTACCCGGCGGCGGCATTTATACGATGATGCATGAGGCCGTGCAGGCGCATTTTGATGCGGCGGGCGAAGCCGGCTATGCCACAGCCATTGCCGCGGGTACGATTGCGCTCGGAATTGCCGTAGCCTCTTCTATTTCTCATTTTGTGATAAAGCTTATGCACCGCCATCAGCAGCGTATTCTGGAACGGGCTGAGGAGTCGGTGACTGATGTGGATCTGTTCAATACCGATTAGCGCCGGTGACGTGATGCGCCGGCAGGAGCGTGCATACATATGGAAATAATTTCATGGAATGTAAATGGTATCCGTGCCGTGGAAAAGAAGGGCTTTGTGCCGTGGCTTTTGCAGTGCGGGGCAGATGTGGTGTGCATACAGGAAACAAAAGCGAATCCCGGACAGCTGTCCGAGGAGCTGCGGCAGCCGGGCGGCGCCGGCGGCTATCTGTCGTTCTGGGCTTCGGCAAAACGTCCCGGCTATTCGGGCACGGCGGTGTACTGCCGCCGCGAGCCGGATGAAGTGTTTACGATGGGCGAGAGCGCCTATGACGACGAGGGGCGCGTGTGTGCCGTGCGGTATGGAGATACGGTGGTGGTCAGCGCATATTTCCCGAACAGTCAGAATGCGGGCGCGCGGCTTCCGTATAAGCTGGGGTTCTGTGATTGTATGCTGAAGTTCTGCTGCGATATTGTTGCCGCAGGCCGTCATGTGATTTTGTGCGGAGATTATAATATTGCCCACACGCCTATTGATCTGGCAAATCCTAAGCAGAATGAAGGAAATGCGGGATATCTGCCGGAGGAACGTGCGTGGATGGATACGTTCACTGCTGCCGGCTATGTGGATACATTCCGTCATTTCTGTGCGGAGCCCGGGCAGTATACGTGGTGGAGCTACCGGTTTCATGCACGCGAAAAGAATATTGGATGGCGTATTGATTATCAGTGCGTTGACAGCGGGTTTATAGACCATGTGGTACGGTCGGAGATTCTGAGCGATGTGCAGGGGAGTGACCACTGCCCCATACGGCTTATAACCGGCTGAATCTGCGGTATTTTTAATAACAAAAAAAGACTTGCGGTTATAACCGCAAGTCTTTTTTTGTTCGTGAGCTTTTAGGCCTATTTTGCTACAGAGATGTTCTTTACCGTGTAGTTGTAGTTATGATCGTTGATGGTGAACGAAAGCTCGTCGCCGGCTTTGTGATCCATCAGCGCATTGCCGAACGGAGACATGTAGGAGATGATGCCTTTGTCAGGATCTGACTCCCACGGTCCCAGAATCGTGTATGTTTCATCCTTGCCGGTATCTTTGTTGAGCAGCGTTGCCGTAGTGGAGAAGGAGATGACTGCGGTGGTGATGGTCGTCGGATCGAATACGACGGCGCGGTTCAGCTCTTCCTGCAGTTTGCTCAGCGTTACGTTCAGGTAATGCTGGTGCTCTTTTGCGGCCTTGTATTCCGCATTCTCCTTTAAGTCGCCCTGAGCGCGTGCTTCTGCAATTTCTTTTGCGTTGGCAGGAATATCCTCGCTCTGGATCTTCTGTATCTGAGCTTTCTTTTCTTCAAGCTTTTTAGCGGTTACCATCATGCCGCGCGGTGCAGCTGCTTTTTCTTCCGTTGTGCGGAATTTGAAGTCAGGATACTGCTCCAGAATGCGGTTGCGCAGGTTCGCTTTGATGGCAGGATCAAGATCCGCCAGATCATCTACGAGCGTATATACGCGGGTAACGGTTTCGCGGTCATTGCTGATCATGTATTTGAGCAGCGTGTCATCTTTGAACAGCAGCTGTGTGGCAGCTTTGTTCGTCTTTTTGTTTTCCGTCGTATTCACATGGTTGTTAATCTCAATGAATGTCTGCTCGATGATGTTGACCAATGCGATAAGCTGCTTTTCATAGGGAACTGCCGCGGCTTTGTACCAGTCTTCATTCTGACACTCTTTGAACAGGAATGTGACCGTGTTGCGGTAGTCCTTGAAGTTTTCGAATGCATCCACGGTCATTTTCTGCACTTTTTCAGCGCAGCCCGCGTTGATGAGCAGCGTGATCATGTCTCTGCTCAGCACTGTGGGGAACAGGCGGATGTACTGGTCTGACCAGTCAGGCAGCAGTCTGATGGCTGACAGGAAATCCTGATGCAGCGATGTGTTCTTTGTGTCTTTGAGCAGCGTATACATCTCGCAGGGATCATCGATATCATCGTAGATCTGCTTGAAGGTGTATTTGATCGGTGTGTTGAGCGACGGGAACAGCATGTTGATTTTCTGGACGACCAGATAGGAGGCCAGAATCTGCTCATTGACTTTGGTCACGGTCTTAAGATATCCGGTGAAGTATGAGAACATGTCGGCGAACAGTTCGCTTGACTTGTCGGTTGCATCGTTGTTTACATACTTCATGAAGATATCGATTCGTGAGAAGAACTGTTTCTGTGCCTTGAATTCGTTGGAGATCTTTTCTTCCAGACTTATTTCATGCTCGCGTACTACATACTGTGAAATGTCGTTGGGATTTACACCGAATGTGGCATCTGTCTCCAGAATCTTTTTTGCTGCTGAGTTCCATGATGTCCATTCACTGGCTGTAAGAATGGTGGGAACAAGCTCTGCTTTGATGCGCTTGAAATCACAGCTGTTGTTAAAGCTTTTGATGATTGTTTTGAGCGCATTCACTTTGTCGGTCTTTACGAATTCTTTGAGTTCATCCTTTGATTTTGTGGCCTTGAGTACCCAGATATGGTCTTTTGCCAGCGGCAGCAGTGCATTGACTGCCATTTTAAGCGACATCTGGTGAATGCCGGCTTTTTTTCCGAAATTGATGGTGAGCATGTCGCCCGCAACCTTACGGATAAGACCGACGCCCCATGCGCGGTGGAACACAAAGTTGTGTACGTCAAACGCTATGTGCTTTTCAAAGTCACTGATGGCTTCGAATACGTTGCGGAAATTCTGGCTCAGGTTTGATGATCTGATGTACTCATCTACGTGGCTGTGCTTTGCATATTTGCTCTGGAAGCATTCAATAATTTCCTTGCGTGCGCGCACATCATGAGCATCGATGGTAAGGATGAGCTTGAGGATATCGATGGCGGTATCCCATTTTGCATTTGCCTTATAGTATTCGTACAGATCCTGCATAAGGTCTGCGCTCTTGATGTCGCTGATATTTTTTGCGACTTTGCGCTGTACCAGCAGGAAGAAATCAATTTCCTCAGGAATGAGCGTGATGAGCTTGCTCCACTGCTCCTTTACGGCGGTGAAGTTCTTTGTGCCTACATAGCGGAGCAGCGCTTTTTTATAGTAGTCGATCGCGTTTTCAAGATCACCTTTTGACTCGTAGCGCTCTGCCAGCAGTTTGGTGATGTCGGCTTCTTCAAAGTCAAGCTTGACGATACGCTCGTACAGCTCCCAAACTTTATCGTTGCCTTCCGCCTTGTAGCGTTCTGCCAGCGTACGCAATGCGAATTTGTTGTTCGGATCGTCCGCAAGAATTGATTCGCACAGGTAGTCAACGACCTGTTCTTTGTGGTTTTTCTGGAAGATATCCACAAGCATGACAAGCGAAGAGTTGTCAAGCGTACCTTTCTGAAGTCCGAGCATGCCGGAAAGATACAATGCAATGATGCTGTCCTTTGAGTGGGTCAGATGCTCATCGCAGATTGCTTTTATTTCGTCTGCGCTGCCTTCGCTGCGGCTTTTTTCCACAATGCTTGCAAGCTCAATCAAATTGTTTTTGTTGTAGCTGCTGATTGTTGCGCGGGTCCAGGTCTCTTCCTTTAGCATATCCTGAACAGTTTTTACCAGTTCTCCAGACATAAAAAACTCCTAACGTAAAATGACAATGTCTATGTTTGAATTCTTTCCGGTTATTGCTTGAACTTTGTGTAGATTACCGGATCAAGAATCTTGATTTTCAATAAAATCTGATTGATGCTCGCCGAGTCTTCATGCGTCATGACATAGTGGTCTATCAGCCAGAAATACAAGTTGATAAGCCTCGGCGTCAACGTAGAAGAATCGCTTGAAGGATCCTTTGATTCATTCTCTTTTGCATAGATTTCCTGTTTTAATCTGCCTACTTCTGTTGAACGCAGTTCCCTCTTGACGTTAAAAACTCCGAATAACACACCGTATACAGGAATCCATTCCTGCAGAACGGCCCCAGTATACCCTTTGCTTACAACCTGCCGGATAAGGCAGCATATAAGCTCTGAATCTAAAAAGGCCAAGTCTATTCTTTGGGGATCAATAAAAAATGCTTCCCTGAACAGTACTTTTGCCTTGCGGTCTTCTCCGCACAATGCATAGCAGTCCGCCATTTCTGCAAGCACTTCTGCAACACCCGGCTTGGTGGCATTGGCTTCGATCAGGCAGTTTCTGGCTGTTTCATATTCACCGAATTTCTTATAGCACAGGCCTATCTTCCGACAGACCTCCGCCTTAATATCCGGATCGCGTTCATCCGTAAGCTTAACGTAATTCTGCAGTGCCGCAGAAAAAACTCCACGCTGTACCGCATAGGGGGTGTTGGAGTTACGGGGAATAGGATGGTCCTGCATTTGCTTTATAAAGGTTTTCCATGTACGGATAAGCTCTTCACCCCGTTCGAACGGATCAGTAAATGAATTTATCCGCACCCCGTTTTCAATCCAAAAGTTGCAGCACCAGAGACTGAAAATAAGATCCTTGCTTTCCAGCTCAGTGTCATATGCGGCCGATATAATCTGCCGGGCAATTTCCGGTTGTCCTGCTTCGAGGAATCCATCTGCCTTTTTAATTTCATCCTGTAACTGAATTCCCATAGCGCGATACTTTTTATTATACAGGATTGCAATTTTTAGTCAATTAAAAATACCTGTAATTCGGGTAAAAATGAGCATAGTTTATACTATACTTTATATATGCGTGTCAAGACTATTTTTAATAGTCTATGTTAAAAAATATATCGTCCCTGAAAGACGGGGCGGCCCGCTGCTTTGTTTTTTATGGATGGAATCTGGCGGCAGCCGGTTTTCTATAGACGAATATGTGCGCGAATATTTACAACGGCGGTAGCATCTGGTATTATAGTATATACATGAAAAAAACACTGTTGGCTCCGTCCCTGCTTTCAGCTGATTTTGGTCAGCTGCAGGAAATGCTTAAAATAATTGAGATGCGTGGTGGTTCTGTTGTTCATATCGATGTTATGGACGGCAGATTCGTGCCTGAAATTACGTACGGACAGCCGGTAATCCGCAGTATACGTCCGCTTTCTAAACTTCCGTTTGATGTGCATCTGATGGTGGAGCATCCGGAGGATCAGATTGATTCTTTTGTAGCATGCGGAGCGGACTGGATTACGTTCCATTTTGAAAACACTGTGCATATCCATCGTATAATCCAGCGTATTCATGATGCCGGTAAAAAGGCGGGTATTGCGTTTGTGCCGTCTACCCCTGTCTCAGCTTTGTCCGAGATACTTCCTTATGTGGATGTGGTTTTGGTAATGACGGTGAATCCTGGATTCGGCGGGCAGAAAATTATCCCGTCCTGTGTTCGTAAAATTACGGAACTGCGGGAAATTCGTGAGAAAAACGGGTATTCTTATGATATTTCTGTAGACGGCGGTGTAAATGCCGATACATTGCAGTCTGTGCTTGATGCCGGTGCTGATATTGTAGTTTCAGGCTCGGCGTTTTTCTCAGGAGCATTGGTATGGCCCGGCGCATAACGTTCTGCGCGGCGGTTCTGTTTATGTTGTGTACCGGTGCGTTTTTTTGTGCCGGGGCTGAACCTGCCGTTGAGTCCTCTTTTGAACGCGGGCTTCATGCATATCGTTCCGGTGACTGGACTTCCGCCGTGTTTATGCTGCGAAAAGCTGTTTCTTTGAAAGAAAGTGAGACTCCGGAGGCTTTATATCTTCTGATTATGTCAGAGATGTACAGCGGTGACTATAAAAATGCGGCTAATGACTGTAAGACTTATCTGGCTCAGTATTCTGATACACCGTATGCTTCGTACGTGCAGTATCAGCAGGGACGGTGTGCGTATTATCTGGCGGATTATAACGGTGCCGTGCTGCTGCTGAGTGATTTTTGTCATCAGAACGACGGACATGAAATGTATGGTGCTGCCTTGTATTGGATGGCAGAGGCCTTTTTTGCAGGATATAACTATGATGCTGCGCTGCCGTTATATCAGCGCGTAGTTTCAGATTTTGCTGAAGATGATAAAGTGCCGGCGGCCCAGTACCGTATTGAGACTATACGGCAGCGCGGACGAGAAGAAAAACTGATTTATCTTTTAAGAAAGACCAGCGAGGAATTTTTGTCTGCTCGTGAACTGTATGAAAAGCAGCTGCAGGAATATAAGGCAAAAGGACTGGTGACGCTGCAGCGGCAGCTGAAGGAAACTGAGGAAAAGAATGCTGCGCTGCTGCTGGAGCTTGATGCAAAAGAGAAAAAGAACGATGCGCTGCAGAAACAGGTGGATGAGCTGAAAGAACAGAAAGCACCCGCAGGACAGGCGGCTAAAGCAAAATCAAGGGGAGGAATTTAACCCCTCATGAGACGTTCTGTATTGTCTGAGGCTCAGAAGCTGCTTAAACGTCGCCGTTTTGCCGCTGTTATCAAACTGCTTGAAGGTAATTCTGAATTATATGAAGATAATTTTGAATACTATCTGATGCTTGGTACGGCCTGTCTGTATCTGGAGGATGTAGGGTCTGCGGCTTCATATTTTTCCCGGGCTAGAAAAATAAAACTGAGTGATACCCGTCTGCTTTTGGGACAGGCGGCTATTTATCTTAGACGTGGTGATACGGACCGTGCCGTACAGTATTATTTTGATATTCAGGATTATGACCCGAATAATAAGATCGCGGCAAAGGCTATGGAATTTATCAGGGTTCACGGGGACTATGATACTATCTGCCGCTGGGTTGAGAGCGGCAGAATAACGCAGTTTTATCCGGCGCTGGGAGTGAATCCGGTTGTTGTGCGCAGAGTGCTGCTCGGCCTTCTTGTGTGTGCCGGCGGTGTTCTGCTGTATATGAACCCTCCGCGGATTCAATTTCCGTTCAGATATGGTTTGCAGTCTGGTTCTGAGCGTGCCGATCTGTCCGCCGTTGTGCTGACGAATGATGAATCTCAGCATGCGCAGGAAGCGGATTTGTCGGGCGGTGTATACCGGTATATTCTGTCAAATAAGCAGATAAACGATTCGTATAAAAATGCTCTGAAATTTTTTAATGAGCATCGTGATAACGCTGCGCGCGTGGAGCTGAACCGTATTCTTAATGCGAATGCTGCGGAAGGAGTGCGTGCAAAGGCGCAGGCTGTGGTGGCACTGCTGCTGGAGCCTACGTTTGATACGCTTAAGGATAATTATTCCTGTACGGAAGTGAATGCAGATCCGCTGCTGTATCAGAACTGCTGGGTGGCGTGGACGGGCCGTATTACGAATATGCCGGCGCAGGATGCCGGTGTAAAAGCTGCCGGCGAGTTTAAATGTGATCTGATTGTGGGCGATGCGGCTTTGCAGCGTATAGAAGGCGTGGTTCCGCTGAGTTTTGACACTACGCCGTCTCCGGCTATTGATGGAGATAAACCTGTGCAGGTGCTTGCCCAGATAATAGTAGAAAACGGCCGGATAAAACTTCATGGAAAGTCCGTGTACCAGAGTATCAGCGGACTGATGAACGTGCCTAAATAAGGTTTTTATACATCTGCAGATTCTGTGTTGTTTTTCGAATTGCGAAAAAATCAGTTCTGCTATGAAAACGACTTCATATATTTATTGAATACTGTCTATGTTATTTGAGAGGGAGAGATTGAAAGGTGGCAAATAAGATGGTGTCAGATGAAAAACTTGCAGCGGATCAGAGTGAAAAACTGAAGGCGCTGGAGGCTGCCAGACTGCAGATTGAAAAACAGTTTGGTCAGGGATCTTTGATGAAACTGGGAACACAGGCTGATGCGGCCGGAATAGATGTAATACCTTCCGGCTCCATTATGCTTGATGAAGCGCTCGGTATAGGCGGTTATCCCCGCGGACGCATTATAGAGATGTATGGTCCTGAGTCTTCCGGTAAGACGACGCTGGCTCTGCATGCGATTGCCGAGGCTCAGAAACTTGGTGGTATCGCAGCGTTCGTTGATGCGGAGCATGCGCTTGATCCGGTGTATGCTAAAAACCTTGGCGTGAATATTGATGAGCTGTGGGTGTCTCAGCCGGATACTGGTGAGCAGGCGCTGGAGATTACTGAAAGTTTGGTACGCAGCGGTGCAGTGGATATTGTGGTTGTAGATTCTGTAGCGGCACTGACCCCTCAAAAAGAGATTGAAGGCGATATGGGCGATGCGATGATGGGCCTTCAGGCGCGTCTTATGAGCCAGGCGCTGCGTAAGCTCACTGGTACCGTGGCTAAGTCGCGGTGTATTCTGGTTTTTATTAACCAGATCCGCATGAAAATCGGCGTTATGTTCGGTAATCCCGAGACTACTACGGGCGGAAATGCCCTTAAGTTTTATTCTTCGGTCAGACTTGATATCCGTCGCATTGAATCTATTGATTCTAAGGATGCAGATGATGCGGTCGGTAATCGTGTACGTGTAAAGGTTGTTAAGAATAAGGTTGCGCCGCCGTTCCGTAAATGTGAGCTGGATATTTATTTTGGTAAGGGCATTTCTGCAGCCGCCAGTCTGTTGGATTGCGCGGTAAAATATAATATCATTGAGAAAAAAGGTTCTTGGTATACCAGAGGCGAAGAAAAAGTAGGACAGGGAAAAGAAAACGCGCTTGCATTCCTGCAAAAAAATCCTGATTATGCGGCGCAGGTTGAACGCTCTCTGCGTGAAAAGCTGTTCCCTGGACAGGTGCTGAAGACAAAGGAAGGCGTTCCTGTTTCGGCTCAGACTGTCCGGCCGGTTCAGCAGGCAGATGATATTGAAGTTTCTGTGACTGCAAAAGGTGCTGAGGTGGCGGGTAAGGCTGCGGCCGCAGCAAAAACTTCTGCAGCAGCTTCTGTCAAGCCTGCTGCCGGTTCTAAGCTGCCCCCTGAGGAATTGTTCTAGGAAAAGCAGTATGGTTCCTGTTTTATTGGGACTGGGGTCTAACGCCGGTTTTAAAGGCGCGGCCCCGCTGCAGCTGCTCGGAGAAGCCTGCCGGCGCATGTGCCTGATGATGCCGGATATTGTTGTGTCATCAGTGTATTTGACACGGGCTATGTATGTAACGGAGCAGGATGATTTTTATAATATGGCGGCGTACGGTTCTGTTTCTGACAGTTGTACGCCTGATGAGCTGCTGCGGTATATTCATATGGTAGAAGCTGCGCTTGGTCGCGACAGAACAAAAGAGATCAGGAATGGTCCGCGTTCCATTGATATTGATATTGAGCTGTTTGGTGCGATAAAGTGCAGCAGTGCTGAGCTGACGGTGCCGCACCCAAGAATCAGCGAACGTGCGTTTGTTTTGATACCGGCTCTTGAGATTTTGCCGAAATCTGCCGATTGTGAATACAGGGAAGTGTTTGCAGAGTATGCAAGACGGCTTCCGGATCAGGGTGTACGCTTTTTGCTGTCTGCCTGTGATTTCCGGAAACGGTATCTTCAGGAGGCGGTTAATGGTACAGAACGAGACTCGGGCAACTGTTCAGGTTGAGGAAGTTGAAGAAAAGAAAGCGGAAAAGGTTCGCAGGTCGTTTAAGGCCGGCGAGTTTGAAGGTCCTCTTGATTTGTTGTGGGCTCTGATCCGCGAAAGTAAAGTTAATATTTATGATATTCCTATTGCTCAGATAACAGAAGAATATCTTGATTATCTTGATTATGCAGCTGAAACTGATCTGGGTGATTTGTCCGAGTTTTATAACTGGGCGGCAAAGCTTATTTATATTAAGAGTCGTATGCTGCTTCCTGTGGAGGTGGCATATGATGACGACGATGATATCGAGGATCCGCGGCAGGAGCTGGTTGATGAGCTCATTGAGTATCAGCGTTTTAAGAAATTGTCTACGCTGATGGAAAGCAGGGAGGATGAGTCCGAGTGGAGCTTTGAGCGGCGTAAAATTCAGCGTGTACTGCCTTTTGACAATGATGAGAGTCAGTGGGAAAAAGTTGATGTGTGGAGTCTTCTGCAGCAGATGCAGAAAATTTTTCACGATATGGTGTCGGCTTATTCCAATGAAAAAATCCTCAATATGTATGAGGAAATCTCTGTCAATGAAAAAATTACCCTTATGAATGAGCTTCTGGAAGAGAAAGGTGAGTGTATGTTTACGGACCTGATTGTACGTAAGGGTAATGAGATGGATGTTGTCTGTGCTTTTATGGCGATCCTTGAGGCTGTGAAATTTAAGATTGCCTGTATTTATCAAAACAGGTTGTTCGGTGATATAAAAATATGCCGGTATAAGGCTGAATAAGTGGTGTGCCGGTGATTATGGAGTTTTCGTTTGGAAAAAGAATGTGCATTGGTTGAGGCTGTGCTTTTTTTGGAAAGTGAGCCGCTTAATGAAAAAGCTTTGGCATCGGTTACACAGCTTGCGGTTGAAGTTGTTCAGAAGTGTCTGGTGCTTTTAAAAGAGAAGTACGGTCAGGAAAACAGCGGTGTTGAGCTTGCGCAGATAGGCGGCGGCTGGGTACTGACTCCTAAAAAAGATTTGTGGAATACGCTGAAGGAGCGGTATGGAAATAAGAACGGTGGTAAACTGTCCAGATCTGCTATAGAAACGTTGTCGATTATTGCGTATTCACAGCCTATAACTCGTGCTGAAATTGAGGCCATCAGAGGTGTTGCCGCTGATAATATGATACGATTGCTGGTGGAGCGCAATCTGATAAAAGAAGTCGGCCGGAAGGATGTTCCTGGTAAACCAGTTCAGTATGGTACGACAAAAGAATTTCTGAAGTTTTTCAGGCTGAACAGTATTGCCGATCTGCCGAAACTTGATGAAGAAGAAAGCGAGAGGTTTGAACTTGCAAGATAGTCGAAATGATCCGGGTGCCTTGCGTCTGCAGGTGTATCTGGCGCATTGTGGTGTGGCGAGCCGCCGCGCTAGTGAAAAGCTTATTACAGATGGCCGTGTCAGTGTAAATGGACAGACAGTGGTTACGCTTGGAACGAAAGTGGAGCCGTCCGACGTGGTTACAGTGGACGGAAAGCTGGTTGTACAAGAGCAGTTTAAGCGGTATGTACTGCTGAATAAACCTGCCGGATATGTGTGTACGTCGTCTGATGAAAAAAATCGGCCTGTGGCCGGGGACCTTTTAAAAGACAGTTATGAGGAACGTTTGTATTCTGTCGGACGTCTTGATATGTTCAGTACTGGTCTTATTATTTTTACAAATGACGGGGAGTTTGCTAAAATACTTTCTCATCCGTCTGCGGAACTGGAAAAGGAGTACGTGGTTGACACAAGTCTTCCGGTACCTCGTGACCTTGCCGCTGACTTTAAGAAAGGTATAAGAATAAATGATGTGTTTTACCGATGTCTGGATGCGGAGGAGCTTAATTCTCACCGTATGCGGATTGTTCTTATTGAAGGTAAGAACCGGGAGATCCGCAGAGTGTTTGAGTCCCGTGATATCGGTATTAAGCATCTGAAACGCGTGCGTATCGGCAATGTGCTTATGGACGGATTGAATGAGGGGGAATTCAGGGATCTGGAGCCCGCTGAGGTAGCCGGCCTGCTGAAGCTTTGTCGGAAAAATCGTGGCGATGAATTATAGGCTGTTTGTATCAGGAAATTGAGTGATCGGTCTGATTTATGAATGTTTTTTAGGGCTTTTTGCCTATGCTTTTATAGATAAGGGGTGTAAGCGATGATTGTTGCAATAGACGGACCTGCGGGAACTGGAAAAAG
>CACZQF010000010.1 GCA_902783245.1 uncultured Spirochaetaceae bacterium
TATCAGGCAGCGGTACTGTCATACGGTTCAAGCGCATGGTATGTAGAGCACGTTACATCATAGGTCCGGCGGTTTGCCCGCTCCACCATTGCGGAGAATACCGACTCAGAAAGCCCCGGCAGCAGGTATTTTTCATCATAGGGGAGGCAAGCATAAGCCGGCCTTGTATTTCAACCTCTCCGCAAGGAACTCAGGATCAGTTTTTAGCGCAGTGTGAGAAGCTGCAAGTGCAGACTCCACTTTGCGGTACAAAAGCCGCTGTTTTTCGCAAAGGAACTGGTTCAGTTCGTAAAAGCGGGAAATGTTGTCTTCATTCCACGAAAATGTCTTGTTGAGCTCGCTGGCACGGGCAAACGTGTATTGTTCAAGCTTGTCGGCAAAGCCGCTTTGAGCATCCGCAAACTGTGCCGGTTCTTGTGCTTTATGCATGTATTCGGATTTCGTCCTGCGAGACAAGATGCAGCGCGTTTTCAACAATCAGCGCCTGTGCCTTTCCCACATCCTTTAGTTTGACAGGGCCTGAAAAATCCATTTCATTCTTAATGATTTCAGCGTAAGGCTCTGTAAAGCAGGAAAACACGCGTGCCTGCATTTCAGCTTCCGTCGATTTTAGGGCAAGCACCAAGTCGCTTCCTTTTATCGTTGAAAGGACTTTCTGCAAATCGCGGATGTTCAAAAGAGAAAGCTCCTCGAACTTAATTTTTTCGCCGTTTGCAATGCGCATTAAAAGCGAGTTCTGTTTTTCATAAGAAGATTCGTCATCATCTTCGATTTTCCGAAGCTCCGGATTTCCGGCTCTGAACGCAGCAATTCTTTTTGCTTTTTCAAGATTTGCCTTGTTCTGTTCGGCAAAAAACTCACGTCCGAAATCAAATCCCATCATCGAAGCTAACTTTGAACAGAGAACCTGCAGATTCACGCCTTCCTGAATTCCTGCAATGCCTTCCGCTCCGATCATAATCGCAAGCTTTTCTGGAGCGTCCGCGCTTTCAACATAATTTCTTGCGATATCATGCACTAAATCAGCGTCCGCTGCATCAACAACGAGCGAAAGAAGTACGGAAAAGACATAGTGCTCATTTGGGGTGAACTTAACCGGCGTGATATCGCTGTAAAAAAATGCTATTTCAAGTTTTTCCCTGTCAGTAATATCGTCCAGCGCAAGAATACCTTCTTTCCGCGCCTTTTCCGCAAGCTGCAGCGTGAATGCCGCGATTTCAAAAAGATGTTTTTTGTCCGAATCTTTCGGGTCGGGCAGATGATTGAACAGATTCATACTCCTCCTTTACAGCATCGGCGCCTCGACGGCAGCCTTCTTTAAGTCTTCTTCTACTATAGTATAGGCGGAACCATTGGTAAAGAAAAATGTTCTGGATAAAATGCTTTATGCTCATCCTTTACAGCCTCGGCGCTTCGGTGGCGGCCGCGCGACGAGGCTGTTTGCAGCACCATAGGTATGGCGCGGAATGTACGTGCATTCTAAAACGGAAGGTCGTCGGGAAAAGGATTGTCATCGCCTGCCGGGGGATCCCCTGCATTGTTTTTGTGCTCAAAAAACACTTTGCCCGATTCGCTTTTAATTGTTTGAAAGAACCAAGTTACTTTGTGAATATCAAACGCATTTTTCTGCTCTTCGGTCAGAACAAGTTCATAATCCTTGTAACTGTATTCTTTGCTAAAATCACAGCTTGTCTCATACAGTAAATCAAATGCCTGCTCATCAAATGTGGTGATGCACGCAGGAATTTTCACCGTCTTGTCATACACAACTGCCCGGTACAGATACGGCGTTCCGTCCTCTTTTGTGCCGATGATGTGCGGAGTACCTTTGAGTTCCGGATACTTTTCGTAATCGATTGAGCGCTGTGCCGCATTCTGCCATTCAGGTTTGAGTCCGTGCTGTTCTGCCGAAGTTTTGGGTTTGTCGCGGAAACTCTGGCATATTTCTACGTCCGGCTCTGCAATCCCTGCGTTTTCTACCTGTAGATCTTCTATAGGATACTGGTCTTCGTGCAATGCCTGCTCGCCGCAGAATACGGGTATGTATGTCGGATCGATGTCGGGATTCCCGAGAAAGAGTTTGTAGCTGTTGATGATTTCGTCCTTGGTGTAGTTGCCGTCGTATAAAACGTTAATCTCGTTCCAGCCTCCTGCAAGCCGGTATGTGCCTTCCGGTGCATAGTCAAAAAAGCGCATATCCTTGTCATTTGAGAAGTAGGTGTTGAACATGGCGCTGTCGCCTGAGTATTGGTAATACATATACACGCCGGGGAAATACTTGTCCAAAAGCTCTTTGAAAATAAATGCCGAAATAGAATTACGGTTATCAAGACTGCAGTGAAAACACGCCCGGCCGCCCGACTGCTTTACTTCTCCCAATCCTATAAACCAGCCCAGATACGTTTCTTTAATCTTAGTTTTGTCGATCGGATATTTTTCGTTGATAAGCTTGTCGAGATTTTTTGACAGCTCAAAAAGCATATCTTCGTATTCTGAGTTTTTGTCTTTTTCCTGCTCTGGCTGCGCGTTTATGCTGTACGGGTAAAGAAAATCGTAAAATGTCTTTACACCCTGTTCGCTTCCCATAAAATAATAACTCTCTTGAATATCAACTCCCATTATATTCCTCTTTTTCCGTGGTATTTTTAAACTTTACTGTATTGTAACATCGGGTCCGCAGGAACGTCAAAAGTTTTTTTAGCTTGCTCTAACATGCTGCAGCCTGCGGCGTGCTATTCCTGCGGCTGCTGCATGGTGTCGGGCGACGTAATACCGCTTTCTTTTTCTGCCGTATCGATGAGCCGTTTCAGCGTCTTCGCATCGAACAGCTTCTTCAGGGCCGTGCTGCAGCCACCGGCGTAGCGGCTGAAAAAATTCTCTGCCGCTTTGTTCATGGTGCTTATGAGCTGATCGGGCAGCTTGAAGTAGTCCGGCTCGGTGCCCCAGTATGAAAGCTCCTTGTGTATGTTGTCCGCCAGAGCATCATTGCCTGCACGATCGGCTTCCGCCTGGACTGCATCGCGCAGCGCCGTGCTGTATGTTTCTGCCCGTACGAGCGCATCCACTGCGAGCCGGCCGATACGGCTTGTAAGCTCGCGCCGCTTCCACTCCTTTGATTTCTGGAAGTCGTGAAGCTCGGGATCATAATCGTCGTATGCGCAGTCCGCCATTGTGTCAAAGAAGCCGTAGAGCTGGGACAGCGAGTGCATTGCAAGCTCTGCCAGATCGGTTCCCGGCGCTTCTTTTACGATGCGCAGGAAGGCGGCTTCGGCAAGCCGGCCTTCATCGCTTTGGTTCATGCTGTCTGAAAAGTAATGTGCGAGATGCGTTTCTGCTTCTTTGTACTGCTCGTGCAGCGCCTGTTCCATCTGATACTCCATATACTATAGTGCGGATATAAAAGCACGGTTCCCGTACGAACGCGCGCAGGAACCGTCGCCGGCTTACGATTCTTCAGGCCGGCCTTTTCTCTGTTGCAGGAGCTTTCTGAGCTCTTCTGTCTTTTTCTGGATAGTTTCCTAGTGCTCTGCTTCGTCTATACCGGCTTCGCGGCGTTCTTCGCGTGCAACGGCCTCCTCAAGCTCGTGCTGCTTCTGCGCTTTTTCCGGGCTGTACACAGGAGAGACCGGTGAGGGGGATTCGTAGATGGAGGGAAGCCATCCGGCCGTAGTCTGCGCTATTTCTACGATAAAGCTGCGGACTTGTTCGGGAAGCTGTTTGTTTGTGCGCAGCTTGAACAGAGCAAGCTGCTGGCGCTCGGCGTTCAGAAAATCCTGTGCCGTTGCCGGTTCGAAGCCGCATTCAAGCGTGTCCTTGACCGCCTGCTCGTTATCGGCGGCTGATTCCTCCGCAGAAGCTGCATCATTCGGTTTATCGACGAACACGCTGCAGCGGAACCAGCTGTGCATGCAGAGCGTATAAAGCGCGTACACGCTGTCCTTGGTGAGTTCATCACTGTCAGTGCAGGAACTGCCGCTGTGCGCAGCGGCGAATGCGGCGGCTGCCGCTTTGTTGAGCCATGCATCTGACTTCCTCATGTCACAGGGCAGAAGCTCGTCCAGACCTTCGTGGTACAGTATGCCGAGCATCAGCTGTGCGCGCTCGCATCCTGATGCTGCCAGCTTTTCAAGTGCGGCTGTCTGCTCCGTCACAACCGCGGCATCCTCCGATGTTTCCGCACGGATGGCGTACAGATCTGCCTCGGCGTCCCGGTCGCCGTTGCGGGCTTGAGCCTCAAGCCCGGAGAATGCTTTAGGGTCCTCGTCGTACCAGCCGAAGATGATGTTAAATCTGTCTGCGATGCTCATGCATGCCTCCTGAAAAAGTATGTGAATATTTTGATTTTTATATAGGGCGCCTCGAAAAAAACGCTTTTATGGCTTTTTCGAGGAAGCCTGCGAGTTTTAATTCCTGAAAATAACAGGAATTAAAACATCGCATTTTCAAAGTTTCCTATAGTAAATACTATAGCATGTTTTTCAAGTTCGTAAAAAAATGTATGTTTATTTATCAGAATATGCGCGGGGACTGTGCATGCGCCGCGTACCCGGCAGGCTGGGGGTGTTCCTTGCTGGAAGAGACCGCTGTACCTAACTGGGTGAGACCGCTGCACTTTGCCGGGGAAACGTGCACAAAGTACGGATACCCCCGCGGGGCAGACCGCTGCATGCCGCTTTTTCCGTAAGCCGCCGCGCGGAACGGGGCGTTTAAAACACGTTTTAAAAACACGTTTTAATTGACTAAGCACCTTATTTATTATATAGTATCAAACTACTGTCTGTATTGACAGTGCTATGTTATTTCAGAACTTGGCGCCGTTCCGTTGAGTTCTGCGGAGGTAAAATCAAGTGGTAAAGATCAGACTTAAGAGATTCGGTTCTGCCAAACGGCCTACATACCGCATCGTAGTCATGGAAGCTAAGCAGCCGCGTGACGGAAAATGTATCGAAGAACTCGGTACCTATGCTCCGATCGCTGCTGAAGGCAGTCAGGTTTCTTTCAAAGAAGACCGCGTTAAGTACTGGCTTGGCGTTGGTGCTCAGCCTACCGAGATTGTCAAGAAACTGCTGAACAAAAAAGCAAAATAATTTACAGGAGCTATTGTGATGGAAAAAGACCTGATTGAATACATTGCAAAATCACTGGTCGATGATCCTAGTGCAGTTTCTGTAAATGAAACCGAAGGCGACAGAGGCATGGTTCTTGAGCTGAAGGTTGCCGAAGGTGACATTGGTAAAGTCATTGGCAAGTATGGCAGAATTGCGAAAGCACTGCGCACGGTTTTAAGCGCGTCGGCTACAAAGGCGGGTAAGCGTTACAGTCTTGAGATCCTTGACTGATGGTGGTTGCCGGTGATTGAAGAGCTGATTGTTGGTTTTGTCCGGGGCGCCCACGGCGTGACGGGTGAATTTAAAGTAGAGAGTGCTTCCGGCAGATATGATCATATCGCATCTCTTGAGGAAGTTACTTTGAGGCACGACGGAGTGTGCAAACGCTGCAGAGTAGAATCTGCGGAAGAAGGCACCGGTACCTTGTATATGAAGCTGGCGGAGATCAACACTCCCGAAGAAGTACGCAAGTACAACGGATGGGAACTGGTGGTACCGCGAAAATATGCCGCCCCGCTTGAAAAAGATGAGTGGTATATTGAAGATCTAAAGCAATGTTCCCTTATTTATAAGGAAACAAAGGATGGATTGGCAGCAGGAGCTGCACCTGCCAGAACGGTAGGAACAGTCACAGACGTATTGGAAGGCGGGGCTGGTTACCTCCTTGAGGTTTCGCTCCCCGAGGGTGAGAACGGATCTGCAAAGAAGTCCAAACCTCTGGTACCTTTTAACGCTGAGTTTATTGGTACGGTGGACATTCAGAACAGAACGATCGAGCTGATGCACCTCTGGATTCTGGAGTAATTCCATGAAGTTTACAGTGCTGACCTTATTTCCCGAGATTCCGCGCGTTTATTTTGAAAGCTCAATCATGGCGAAAGCGGTTGAACGGGGGATTATTGCCTACGATTTGGTGAATATCAGGGATTATGCCTATGATAAGCACCGCACTTGTGATGACAGTCCATACGGAGGGGGCGCCGGCCAGCTTATGATGGCGGAGCCCCTGGGACGCGCGCTTGACAGCGTACAGGCCTTCAAAAAGCACGTTATTTATGTAACGCCCGGAGGCAGGCCTTTTACGCAGGCTAAAGCGCAGGAACTGAGCCGTAAAGACGAGCTTGTTTTTATCTGCGGACGGTACGAAGGTATTGATCAGCGGATAATAGATTCATACGTTGACGACGAGATTTCCATCGGAGATTACGTTATGTCCAGCGGTGAGGTAGCGGCAACGGTCGTGATCGATACAGTGTATCGGCTGATTGACGGCGTTATTTCGAGTGAATCTTTGGAAGAAGAAAGTTATAGCGGCGGACTTTTAGAGTATCCCCAGTATACCCGTCCCGCAGTATACAGGGGCATGGCAGTGCCGGAAGTGCTTACGAACGGCAACCATGAGCATATTCGGAAGTGGCGTCTGAAAAAGCGGCTGGAAAAAACACTTGCGAACAGGCCTGATATGATCAGCGCCGCGCGGATGTCCGGTCAGCTCACTGCAGAAGCCGAACACATGATTGAGGAGATTACGGAGCAGGTTTTCCTGAAGCGTAATCGTAAAAAGCACCGTAAGACGGCAGCGCCGTCAGGTGATTCTACTGGAGAACATTATGGATCTGATAAAGACAATTGAAGAGCAGAATAAGCGGCAGGGTGCCCAGGGCTTCAGAGTCGGTGATACGGTAAAAGTTCACTTTAAGATTGTTGAAGGTAAGACCGAGCGTATTCAGGTGTATGAAGGCATTGTACTGTGCTTTAAGAACAGCGGCATCGGCCTTACATTCACCGTACGCAAGAACTCATACGGCGTAGGCGTTGAGCGTGTATTCCCGTACCACTCACCGCACATCGTAAAGGTTGACGTTGTGCACGCCGGTAAAGTCCGCCGCGCCAAGCTGTACTACCTGCGCGACAAGATCGGTAAGGCTACCAAAGTTAAGGAGCGCATCGGCGGTAAGATCGCTCAGGAAATCGCAGCCCGCAATGCCCGTGCAGAAGCTAATGCTGCTGCCGTTGAGCAGGAGATCAAGGCTGCAGAAAAGGCTGCCAACAGCAAATAACATATTTCGTACGTAGTATGGGAATTGATTCCATGTATGTACATTCTGTAACTGCCCTCACCGGTTTCCGTTCTGTACGGACGCTGCGTGAGGGCAGTGTCGTTTCTGTGCGTATTGTCGCGCAGAGCGGGCCGGATCAGTTCAAGGCGGCCGTAGGCGGCGTCGTAATACAGCTGCATTCCGACCTGAAGCTGCAGCCCGGCCAGGTGTTTAAGGCGTCGGTGTCATTCCGGGGCGAAAAACTTGTGCTGACGCCGCAGCAGCAGCCGGAGCAGACCGGACCGCTCGTGC
The DNA here is from genome assembly GCA_902783245.1 of uncultured Spirochaetaceae bacterium. Lineage (GTDB taxonomy): Bacteria > Spirochaetota > Spirochaetia > Treponematales > Treponemataceae > Treponema_D. Next base: position 7,460 of record CACZQF010000010.1, read on the forward strand.
AGAACCTGCAGTTCGATCAGGGAACGCCGGCCGGATCCCCGGCATTCGTTCCCGTCTCTGATCCGGCACTTGCCGCCTATCTTGAATCCCTTCATCTGTATCCTGATTCGCTTTCACTCCGCATGATCCAGCAGCTGCGGCAGGCTGACGCGCGTTTTGACGCCGCGCTGCTGAATAAAATCCGAAAACTGGTACGAAAATTTCCCGGGCAGGAGCATCGCGCGGCCGAAGCGGCGCTTGTGCTTGAGTCAGAGGGCGTTGAGTGCACTGCCGAGGCGGTGGCCGCGATGCTGGCGCTGCTGGACGGACAGATACAGGGCGATACCGGCGGTGAAGGTGAGTCCGGGCATGACGGCATACCTGACGATGATCGGCTGGAGCAGGCGGTGCAGCATGCCGTGCGCGCATATGCCGCGGGTATTTTTTCAGCTGCGGACAGTCAGACGGACGGCAGACCTGATGGCTGCGTTGTGCCCGCTGCAGGTGCCGATGGTGCGGAGACGGCGGCAGCCCCTGCGGCAGATGCAGATGAATGTTCCGTGCCTGCAGTGCCTTCCGGGCGGGGGGCCGGCCTGCTCACGCTTTTGAATCATCTGGGCGGTAAAAAGCACTGGGTGCTGCTGCCCTTTGAGCTGATGCTGCACGGACGATCCGGTTCCATGTCCGGAGCGGATAAAGCAGACGCTGCAGACATCGGTGCTGAGGCTTCAGCCGCCGGGCACGGCATGCTGCGGTTCTGTACGGATACCGAAAGAAAAACGTGCGAAAAAATCGTGCTTAGTATGGAATTAAACGGACAAAAATCCTATTATGTGATATATTTGAATAATAACGGCGCGCGTCAGACGGTTGACCGCGTGTATGTCCGCGTTGATCCAGAGCCTGCCGGCCGGGACGCGTTTTTACAGGCTGCAAAAGCCGCGCTGCTGCCCGGTGCGGACGGCTGCCCGGTGTACTGGCTGCAGCGGGAAGAGTGTACGCCGTTTTTTACGGAAAACCTGCCGGTTTCAGTTGTTCAGGGAGAAGTCTGAGAAGTATGGTGAACACTGCCGTGGCCCTGCGGTATCCGCCTGAGGCCGATGCTCCGTTTATTGCCGCATCCGGCAAGGGTGCGCTTGCCCGCAGAATGGTCGAGCTTGCGCAGGAGCATGATGTTCCCGTGGTTCAGAACCAGCTGCTTGCCGATGTACTGTCGGTGCAGGAGGTGGGTACGAGCATTCCTGAAAGCACGTGGGAAGTTGTTGCTAAGATTTTTGCGTTTATTATAAAAACTGAGGAACAAAAAGTATTGAAATGAAACAGTTTAATGTCATTGACAGCGCTACAATTAAGCTCGGAATGCGTTTTTCTGCGCCTGTATTTTTTGATGACGGCAAGCATATGTTTCTGGCGGAAGGCAAATCGGTCAAACGTTACCATCTGGTGGCGATCAACCGGTGGAAAATCCCGAGCTTTTTAACCTACGGCCACGTGCTGGATCCGCTGGCAGTGACACAGCACGAGGTGTCTCAGTCCGCGGTGCCGCAGCCTGTGGTGCAGCCGGCGGCAGTACAGTCGGCTGATGACGTTGAGGAAGCGGAGCCTGTTGAATAGCAGACAGGTCGGAAGCTCCGGCGAAGACCGGGCGGCCGCGTATCTGGTGCAGCAGGGATTTACGATTTTGTGCCGCAACTGGCGGACAAAGCGCGGTGAAATTGATATAATAGCAACTAAGAACGATATACTGGTGTTTGCGGAAGTGAAAACGCTGCCGAGCGGCAGCGTACAGACGCTGATGCAGGAGCTTGGAAGAAAAAAACAAAAAAGAATTACCGAAACGGCTAAATGGTTCCTTCTAAACAATCGACAATATAGTAACAGCATTATCAGATTTGATGTGCTGATTGTTGATATGCCCGGATTGGAACCGGTCTATCACGTAGAAAACGCCTTTTCGGAGTCTGTATGATTTCTGATGCTTCTGTAACGATCCAGTATAATGGCTATACGGCCGCTGCACTGTCGCCGCGTCTTATGGAGCTGCGCAGCAAGATACACGATTCTCAGTATCTTGACGGCGCGATCCAGCGGATTGCGCAGGTGCTCAGCAGCAGGCTTGTGGAAGATGATGAGCAAATACATGTACGGGGTTGAGTTATATGGACAGAAATAGACGCCATAGCAGGAACAGGGGCCGCAGCTGGAACGAAATGAGAGGCGGTCAGGAGCAGAAGCCTAAGTTCCGGCGCTCCATTGTGCCTGTTGAAACACGGCAGGAAATTGCCGCCAAGGAAAAGGCCATAAAAGATTTTAAGGCGCGTGAGGTGATCTGCCCCATGTGCGGACAGCCCATAACGGACGTGTCCTCCGCGATCGCGGACAAAGCGACCGGTACTCCGGCGCACTTTGATTGTGTGCTCGGCGAAATCAGCAAGAATGAAAAAGTGAAGGCGAATGAACGCCTGACCTATATCGGACAGGGACGGTTTGCCGTTCTTTCGTTTGAAAACCCGCGCGACATGCGCCACTTTAAGATTGAGCGTATCATCGAGTGGGAGGAGCGCAACAAAAGCTTTGACTGGCGCACGGAAATGGCAGGATTGTACAGTCAGGTCAAGCAGATCTAGGAGGTGTCGGGCGGTCGTAGTCTGAAGTGATGCTGTGTCAGCCACCATTTTGTTCCGGCCAAGGTCGGGGCTGCGGGCCGTGCCCGTAAAACAAAAAAGCTTTCCTCATCTGGGGAAAGCTTTTTTTATTCGGACGACTTGTCCGCGGTATCTGCCGGGAACCGGAATCGAACCGGCACGACGGTATTAGCTGTCGAGGGATTTTAAGTCCCTTGTGTCTACCAATTCCACCATCCCGGCAGTAGAAAGTATGATATACCAAACTGCCGTTTTGTACAAGGGCTGCCGGATTTGCACCATGCGCCGCAGCGGCGTGGCGGATTCGGCGGCAGCTGTTGCCTTGAACGCGCAGGTTGTATAAAATAGCCCCATGTATTCTGACACTCACTTCCATTTTCTAAAAGTCGCCGCCTCGTATGACGCCGCGCAGGTGCTTACGGGCATGGCGGAGCACGGCGTACAGTTCGCGCAGGATATCGGCACGCGCTGCGATGATCTGCCGGAGCGGACGGCGGGCCTGCAGGCCGCGCTTGATGCCATGGACAACGACGAGCTGCGTAGCCGCATTGCAGGCGCGCTCTATATATCCGCAGGTATCTGGCCTGATCCTGACGCAATCCGCGACCGTGTGAATCAGGTGGCCGTGCTTGCCGGGCACATTAAGAAGGCGCTTGATGCTTCCGGAACCTTTGCCGGACGCCTGTGCGCGCTCGGTGAATGCGGCATAGACCATCATTGGAATCCGTCAGGCGTTGACGGCCGTGATGAGACGGAGTTTGACGGCGCCCTGTACCAGGGGGAACGCGAGCTGTTCATCATGCAGCTGGAGCTGGCGCGGTCGCTCGGCCTGCCGGTGATCGTTCATTCCCGTGACGCGTTTGAAGATACCTATGAGTGTATAAAAGAGGCGGGGTACGACCGCGGCGTTATCCACTGCTATTCCTACGGCGTGGATGAAGCGCGTAAATTCCTTGACCGCGGCTGGTATATCAGCTTCAGCGGATCAGTGACGTATACAAAGAAAAGTAAGATGGAGCAGATGACGGAGCTGCTGCGCTATGTGCCTGATGACCGCATCCTGCTTGAGACCGATGCGCCGTATCTGGCGCCGGTACCGTGCCGCGGCAGACCGAATTCGCCGCTTTTGATAGAGCACACCTACCGTTTTGTATCTGAGATCAGGCAGGTGCCGCTTGAATATTTATGCAGTACGGTTGATACAAACAGCCGGAGCCTGTTCCTGCGGTAGCGCAGGAATGCGGCTTGTACATGTATATTTATATACGTGTACTATTCGTCCAGCTCCGGTATTTTAACTTTGAGTGCGCTGATGAACTGCTGTCCGGTTACGCCTTCCCGCAGACAGGCGAACAGACAGTTGTCTCCTGCCACGGTGCCCAGCAGTTCTTCCATGTTCAGACTGTCGAGTGCGTTAGAAACGGTATCCGCGTGGCCGGGGAATGTCTTGATGACAACGATGTTTCCGTTGTATTCGATGCTGACATAGCCGCGCAAAAAATCCTGAATAAAAATCTGTTCTGAATCCTGCCGCTCGTCTTCACCGGGCAGGGTATACACATACCCGTTGTGTCCGTCGGATACTTTGCCGACTTTAAGCAGCTTCAGGTCGCGCGACAGCGTAGCCTGAGTCACTTCATAGCCTTCTTTCTGCAGGTATCCGAGCAGGGCCTCCTGGCTTTCAATGCGGTAGTTTTTGATAAGCTTGCGTATGCTCTTGAGCCGCGTGAGTCTTTCTTTCACGGTAACTCCTATGTATGAATAATTATGTATTTATTTTGCATAAAATATGTATACTCGTCAAGTGCCTGATTCAAGTTCTGGTTCAGCTTTCCGGCGGCAGCAGGGCGCGCACGGAGCGCGGCCTGCTGCGCTACAGCATCTTTACGTAGGTTTTGCCGCTGCCGCCGTCTTCGGGCGGCGCAAAGCGGAACTCCGCCACGCCCGGGTAGTGCGAAAGGTAGTCCTGCACCGCCTGCTGCAGCACGCCCGTGCCTTTACCGTGGATGATGCTGAACTCCTTAAAGTTGTGTATGGTGCACAGATCAAGCTGTGCCTGCAGCGTCTTTATAGCCTCGTCCTGCCGCATGCCCAGCAGACGCAGCTCGAACAGCGGCTTGTTGCCGGGGAACATGTTTTCTGCAAGGCTGTTGCTGCCGCCGTCATCGGGGGCGTAGTCCACGCTGTAGGACGGTGGCGCGGCAAAACGTGCGGACGGAATGAGCGTCATGTCCCGTTCCTTTATATTCATCTTTATGCTGCCGAACTGCACCGACCAGGTGCCGCGCCCCGCGGGTGCTATCAGCACGCCGCGGCTTCGGGCGCTGCCCGCCAGCACTTCCGCGCCGGGCTTAAAGGTAAGCGGCTCCGCATGCTCCGCTTCGTATTCCTGTACGGGCGCTACGGCGGCGGCAAGCGCCTCCGCGTTGGAAAGCCGCCGTTTGGCCGTCTTTTTCTTTGATTTATGCTGCGCGGGCTTCTGTGCGTCCCGCCGCTCCTGCTCCTGCTGGGCCTGCGCTATACCGGCCTCTTCCTGCTCGATGTGCGTCTCATGCTGCGCCACGGTATCGGTGAGCGCGGCGATGTACTGCTTGACCGACACAGCCTTTTCATGCGTCACCTCTCCTTCTTTGAGCGTGCGCACCAGATTCTCAAGCTCTTTGCGGCTTTCCTTCAGAAACCGCTCCGCATTCCGCTGCCCGTGCTTCTGCAGCTCCAGCTCCTGCCTGCGCAGCTGGAGCGACTTATGCTCGTTCTTGTGCTGCAGGGCAGCCAGCTCGCGCTGCATGCGGTCGTATTCAATAAGCTTTTTATCAAGCTCCGTATGCTTGGCGGTAAGTCCCTTTATCAGCGAAGAAACGTCCGCCTGTTCGTTCGTGATGTACGACCGTGCCCTGGCGGTGATTTTGCGCGGCAGGCCGCTGCGGGCGGCAATATCAAGCGCATGGCTTTCGCCGGGCACGCCCATGACCAGCCGGTAGGTGGGCGCAAGCGTGTCGCTGTTAAAGTCCACGGACGCATTTACGCACGCGGGATTGGTATAGCCGTAGTTCTTAAGGATGCCGTGGTGCGTAGTGACGAGCACGAACGCGCCTTTTTGTATAAGCGCGTCGAGCACCGCCATAGCTATGGCGCTGCCTTCCTGCGGGTCGGTGCCGCTGCCGAGCTCGTCAAGCAGCACCATGCTCATGCCGTCCGCACGGTTCACGGCGGTGGCGATATTCTTCATGTGGCCGCTGAACGTAGAAAGCGACTGGTCAAGCGACTGCTCGTCGCCGATGTCTGCAAAGCAGTTGGTGAATACCGGCAGCCTGGTTCCTTCGGCGGCGGGCACGGGAAATCCCGTCTGGTTGAGCATGGCAAAGAGCGCGATTGTCTTGAGCGTGACGGTCTTGCCGCCGGTGTTCGGCCCGGTGATGATGAGCACTCGCTTGCCCTGCATGAACGGAACGTCTACGGGCACGGCCTTGTCGCCGAGCAGCGGATGCCGCGCCTGCAGTATGAGCGGCGGCTCGCCGTCGGGTTCAGAGCCGTGCGCGCAGGGCAGTGCGTACACGCAGCTGCGTCCCAGTCCCCATTTGGCGGCGGCGCAGGTGGTGTCAAGCTCCAGCATGACGGGCAGCGCGGCGTTCAGTTCTGGCACGCTCTGCTGCAGCTGGGCGGTAAGCTCCTTTAAGATGCGGCGGATTTCCTGCTGCAGGTGGAATTCCTCCTGCACCAGCTCATTATTCTTGCGGATAACGTCGTCCGGCTCTATGTAGACGGTCTGGCCGCTGTTTGAAACTTCATGGATAATGCCGCTGATGGCGTTGCGGCTGCCCGCCTTTACCGCCAGCAGCTGACGGTCGGCGCGGTGCACGGGAACGGTTGACTCAAGCACCGAAGACAGGCTCTGGTCGCTCGTGTACCGGCGTATGCATGCGGCTATCTCGCGCCTGCATGCGGCTATGGCCGCGCGAATGGCGCGCAGCTCCGGAAGGTCCTTGAGCATGCCGTCGGCGTCTATAATGCGGGAAATACAAGCGGCTGGCTGCTCAAGCGACGGCAGCTTCTGCACCAGCTGCGGCAGCGCCGTCAGCTTCAGGTCTTTTTCCGCCGACGTTACGGCGTCGCACGCTTTTTTGACCGACATGCAGAACTGATACAGCGCGAACACCTGTTCCTGCGACAGCGTGGCTCCGGTGACTCTGAGCAGCGATATAACCTGCCTGATGCCCGGCCATGAAGAAAGCGCCTGCGGCCTGGTGGTGTGCAGGTACGTGCTCCATTCGCGCCCGAGCGCCTTAAGATCTTCTATGCGCGTGCTGTCAGTGAGCGGCTCCCATGTCTTAATAAGCTGTTCGCCTTCTTCGCTTACGCAGAATCCGGCTATTTCGTCACGTATAGTATAATAGTCAAGTTCTTTCAGTGTTTTTTTATTCATAGTCTGTGTTAGTCTGTGTACGGCTCTGAGCGCAGACCGCTCAGTCCTCAAAGTTGCCGGTTTTTATTTCCTGGCAGATGCGCTTCCAGCTGTCGTACCGGTCCGCGTTGACGTCGCCGTTTTTAAGCGCCTCAAGAATCCGGCATCCGCGCTCGGTGGTGTGCGTGCATGACATGCCGAACGTGCACTGGCCCACGTAGGGCTGCAGGTCGCGGAAGTACAGCGCAAGCTCCTGTGCAGGAATGTCGTGCAGAATGAACCTGCGCACGCCGGGCGTGTCGATGACCGACGCCTGCGTGCCCTGCGGCTTTTCCGCCGTCTGCGGCAGATGCAGGTGCAGCAGGATTCCCTTGGTGGTAGTATGCGCGCCCCTGCCGTATTTCTGCGACAGCGTTCCCGTGCGCAGCGTACATGCTTCGTCCAGCGCATTGATCAGACTGGACTTACCCACGCCCGACTGCCCCACGAACGCGCAGGTCTTTTCAGCCAGTATCCGCGCAAGAGCGTCCATGCCCTGCTGCGTCTTTGCGGAGACGCGCAGCACCGTGTAGCCCAGCGACTCCCAGTTTGCCAGCCGTTCCTGGAACGCAGGTTCCTGCGCGGCGGGCAGATCACATTTATTGCATACAATGACGGGGGAAATTTCCTGCGCTTCGGCCTGCGCCAGCTCGCGGTCAATAAAGCGCGGCCTGAACGGCGGTTCATCCGGTGTGGTCACCAGAATCAGATGGTCAAGATTTGCGGCCAGCAGCTGCGGCGCGCGGCCTTTGATGTTCCAGCGCGAAAAAGCGTTGCGCCGGGGATGCAGCGCGGTGATCTGTCCTTTGTCTGCCGAAAGCGCATCGCATTCAATATCCACAATATCGCCCGGGGCGATGGGATTGTAATACGCTTTGTCGGCTTTAAGTACTTTGCCTTTGATTGTACATTGGCGGATCGCTGCGTCGCTGCATTCTACGGAAAATACATTGTTCGTACCGCCTAAAACGGTTCCCTGCATATGTTCCCCATTCTATCGGTCTTACGTAAAATTGTAAATGGGCACCGGAAAAGGGCAGGCCGGCACGCGCAGCACATGCGGCAGCTGAATTATTTTTTTTATAAAAAAATTACAAAAAATATGTTAAAGCTATTGACAAAAAAACATAGTTTCTCTATATTATGTGAACACTGCATTCCCCGATTGTGTAATGGTAGCACCTCAGATTCTGGTTCTGATTGTGGGGGTTCGAATCCTCCTTGGGGAACTACCAAAAGCTGACTTCAGTCAGCTTTTTTTTGCGATGCCCGCAGTAACGTTCGGCGTTGCACTTTGGTTCCTTCGTCTATCGGTTTAGGACAAAAGATTCTCAATCTTTAAAGACGGGTTCGACTCCCGTAGGAACCGTACGGAACAGCCCTGAGCAAGTTTAATCTTAGCTCAGGGCTTTTTTTATTCCTTCCGCTGATGTACGCGGCCATGCGTAATGACAGGGCACCGTATCCTGCTGAATCATCTTCAGCCGGCTGCTTTTTTTCATAAGTTTTGCTGAGCAGAAAGTACCAAGTCCGCTGATCCTGATCGCGGTTTGGTATGGTAAAAAACAAAAAGAGAGCCGCAGCTCTCTTTTTTCATGTGTTCTGTTCATATTCCCAAGGAACATACAGTTCCAGGAAATATAAAAGCATTTTGCGGAGTCAAAAGACTCCTTGTTAGCAGATTGACCAGAAAAATTAATCAGTATCTTTATAGTAAAGCAACATCCTTTTTTTGTCAAACCGATATTTGTGTGCTATAGTTATTTTATATCGTAAGTAGGAGCAGCTATGAAATATCGTCTTGGACTTGACTTAGGTACAAATTCAATCGGCTGGGCAGTATATGCGCTTGATTCAGACAACGAACCTATAGAGCTTACTGATATGGGCGTACGTATTTTTTCGGACGGACGGGATCCGCAGACTAAGGAACCGCTGGCCGTAGCACGCAGAACCGCCCGCGGCCAGCGCAAACTGATCTACCGCCGCAAGCTACGCAGAAAAGCAACATTCCGGCTTCTGCAGGAGCAGGGCCTGTTCCCTAAAACAAAAGAAGAAACACAAAAACTAAAATCACTGAATCCCTATGAGCTGCGCGTAAAGGCTCTGGACACAAAGCTTGAGCCGTACGAGCTTGCGCGCGTGCTGTTCAATCTTTCGGTGCGGCGCGGATTCAAAAGCAACCGCAAGGACGCCGCAGGCACGGAAACCGGGAGCAGTCAGACAACAGCTAAGGAAAAGCTTTCGCAGGGGGAAAAGTGCGCCGAGCTTACCAAGGCAATAGCGGAATCAGGATGCAGAACGCTCGGAGAGTTCCTGTGGAAACATCAGCAGAAAAACCGCGGCCTTCGCTTTGTGCCGGGCAGGACGGACTACTATCCGCTGCGAAGCATGTATACTGATGAATTCAACGCCATACGTGCGGTGCAGGAACCTTTTTACAAAACCATCAGCTGGCAGGCTGTATATGATGCCATCTTCTTCCAGCGTCGGCTGGAACCGCAGGAGCGCGGCAGGTGCCGGTATATGCCCGAAAAGGAGCGCACGTTCAAAGCGATGCCCTGCGCGCAGAAAGTCCGTATGCTGCAGGATATCCGCAACCTGAACTACCGGAACGAGTGCGGGCAGACGGTTCCTGTTACCGAATCCGAATCACAGGTGCTGCTGAAGCTGCTGGACACAAAAGAAAAGGTTACGTTCGACGCGTTCCGTAAGGCATTGCATCTGAACGAAGCCTGCGTCTTTAACTTGGAGCGGAGCCGCGAATTCCTGCCCGGAAACAAGACCGCTGTAAAGCTGCGCGGCGAAAACTTCTTCGGCAGCCTCTGGGATACGCTGAGCCTTGAAACGCAGGATACAATCGTAGAAAAGCTGATAACCGCAGATGATGATGACGAAGTCCGTGCGCTCCTTGAGCACTATGAGCTTACCGACACGCAGCTGCAGGCAATTGTAAAAGTGCAGCTGCCTGCGGGCACTACCATGCTCTGCAGGGAAGCGTCGGAGCAGCTTGTCCACAAGATGGAGACAACCGGCTGCGATTTTACCACAGCGGTACAGGCGCTCGGTTACAAAGACGCCGAACAGACTGTGGAAAAGAGCGACACGCTGCCGTATTACGGCAAAGTGCTTATCGGCTCCACAATGGGGGCGGATCCTGCCGCAGGCGAAGATACGCCGGAGCTCAAATACGGCAAAATCGGCAATCCTACGGTACACGTCGCGCTGAACCAGACGCGCACCGTAGTGAATGCGCTCATACGCCAGTACGGCAAGCCCGCGCAGATTGTAGTTGAGCTTTCACGCGACCTGAAGGCAAGCAGGGAGGCAAAAGCTGCCATACAGAAAAAGCAGCGCGAAAACAAAGCACGGAACGAGCTGCTGAACAAAAATATCACGGAAGCATACAACATACCGTATCCGAACCGCAGCGACCGCCTGCGGTACCGCCTGTGGGAAGAGCTCGGTGCCGGCAGCCTGCCGCGCAAATGCCTGTACTGCGGAAAAACCATCGCCGGCGCAGAGCTGTTCAGCAAGAATATTGAGATTGAGCATATCCTGCCGTACAGCCGTACGCTGCTGGACGCGGAATCAAACCTGACCGTGGCGCATGCAAGCTGCAATGCGTTCAAAAAGGAGCGCTCACCCTACGAGGCATTCGGCTCAAGCCCGAACGGATACAGCTGGCAGCACATACTTGACCGGGCAAACCAGCTCAAGAACCCTGCCAAGCGCGCCCGTTTTGCGGAGGACGCCATGCAGGCCTTTGAAAAAGAAAGCGGCTTTATTGCCAGGCAGCTTACCGACAACGCATATCTTTCAAAAATGGCGCTCAAATATCTGAAGTGCGTCTGCGAAGATATCTGGGCGGTCAACGGCGGCATGACAAAACTGCTCAGGGACGAATGGCGCATAGACTCAATCCTGAAACGCAAGATAGATGACAAGGAAATCGCATACTTCGGTCTGACCGACGCGCAGATCGGCGAATATAAAAAGAACCGCTATGACCACCGCCACCATGCGCTGGACGCTTCGGTCATAGCATTGATTGACCGCTCACTGGTGCAGCGGATTTCCACGCTCAACGCCCGCTCGCAGAAAAACCGGATAGAAGTACCGCCCATGGCGGTGCCCCGGCTGGAGCTGCAGGAAAAGGTCAGGCACATTGTGGTCAGCTTTAAGCCGGACCACGGCGCGCAGGGCAAGCTTTCAAAAGAAACCCTGCTCGGTAAAATAAAGCAGGAAACACTCGTTGCTGTAGGCAGTCTTGAAGCTGATGACATTCCGCTTATAAAAAATGACAGGGTGCGCGCGGACTTTGAAAAGGAGCTGGCGCAGTCTCAGGATATAAAACGGGTCAGAAAGGCGCTCAAAGACGTGTACCCGCAGGTAAAAGTCTATAAAGAATACTATGTTGCCCGTACCGCGCTTGCTGAGCTCAAAGAAAAAAACATCGAGGACATTGTGGACTGTAAAATCCGTACCAGCCTGCAGGATTTTGCCAAGCGCCATACCGGCGAAAAGTTTGAAAACATTCTGGAGCAGTTCAGCAGACAAACCGGCATACAGAAAATACGGTGCATAAACCGTGTGCAGACTCCGATCGTCATTGACCGTACGGTTCCGCGCTACCTTGCCCCGGAAGACTACTTTGCCGCCATCATCTGGCAGATACCCCCGAAAAAAGACGGCATCAGGGCAACGTATGAGGCGCAGTATATCCGA
>CACZQF010000011.1 GCA_902783245.1 uncultured Spirochaetaceae bacterium
ACACCTCGAGGTAACCTATACAGCTGTTTTAGAAGAGTATTCTGATACTGCCGCCGGCATCGAGCCAGGTGCGCCGCCAGTCGCCGTTGAATGTGCAGGAGCCGGTCAGATGAAAGTCTTTTGTCAGACGCAGACATTCTTCCGCCGAAAGCGCAAAGCGTGTATGCCGGAAAGTTCGCGGTGACTGGTATACTGAAGCTTTGAGGTGCTGCTTCAGAATTCCTGCTGTGGTGATAATGCCGGCCTCTCCGCCGAGCAGCGGATCTGTATTGTACGCATAGTCAGGAGACACATAGGTTTTACCGCCCAGATACAGATACAGCTGCGTATTACGGAACATCAGGGTACTTGCGCCGAAACACAGCTTAAGGTATCCGGCAAGATCGTCCTGCTTATCTTCCAGTGTATTTGATTCAAATCCGCCGGTGAACATAATACCGGTTTTAAAGATGAAACTGTCCGACACCGGCATGGCCGTGAATTCCGCTATATCAAGTTTTTTGATGATACAAGAGTTGTCATTTATGTCATAGCGGATGTTGCCCGTAAAGAATTCCATCTGTGAATTTCTTGAATAACCGTCGTCCGTATCCATAAGGCCGTGGGCAAGCAGCCTGAAGCTGATGTCTGTATAGGGGCCTTCTTTTGAATCGTAACCGCCGCCTGCGGCAATATATCGTGAGCTGTGTGCATGCTGCGGCTGCGCATCAGGCACCGGCACCTGCGCTATGGCGGCAGTGTCCGCGGACTTGCCTGAGCTTTTTGTGTTTAGTTGTGTTAATACCGCTAAAAAACGGTCGCGGTAGTCTTCCGCGGAAATCTCGCTGTTGTTCAGCAGATACTGCAGGTATTCAGAGGCAAAAGTCCATAGGTTTGTTTTTTCTTCTGCCGTGAGCGCGGTATATGCCGATGATGATGTCAGTGCATCTATCGATGCTTTACCGTAGCAGACTTTTTTGATCATACCGTGCAGGCTGCGCGGTATGATCTGCTTGCGGTACTGCAGCGTGGTGAACAAGGATGGACGATATATCGGTTCGTCGAGAAGTCCGAGCTTTTGCATGGTATTGATTGTCCGTACTGGTTCGACCAGCCCGAAGAATCTGGACGTCAGTTTTGTATCAGGACGCGCCGCCTCTATAGGGAACAGCAGGCAGTATGCGCAGTTTTCGTCAAGATAATAGTAGTTTGAATAGGAATAATTCAGCTCAATCATATGCCGGAGCATCAGGTCTTTCTGCTCATCAGTCAGATTCAGCCGGTATTCCCAGATGTCGCGCATATCAAGGTCACGGTATTCCGTGATCATTTTGAAATAATAGGCAAGTTCGTAACGGCCGCGGTATAAACCGAACAGGCCTTTTACAGCAAATATCGGGCCGGGCGGATCTGTTGTCATCGCACCGTAGTTCAGTGAAAATCCGGCCAGATGCGGTACATCTTTGCTTTCTATAAGGAAGAACACATGACCGAACAGGGACGCCGGGTTGTTCAGGTAGCATGCAGGAAAAACAAGATAAAAATCGGTCGGGTTGATATTCGCCTTAAGCCGCTGGTATTCCTCTTCTGCATCATAGGGCAGATCTTTGCTTGAGATGCCGAGCTTACCCCGCAGCCATGAGGCACGGGCTATGAACTTAAAGCCGGGGTGCAGTTCATCGCCTTCTTTGGGGCGGAACAGCGCACGTACCGTATATTCAAGCTCTGCTTTTGGATTCCGCTTACCGTTCGGCGCAAGAAAGAACTCTGGGTCGTCAATAAGGCTTTTCCAGCCGAAGAGCGCGCGCTTATAATGTACGAGCAGCCGCCAGTACGGGTCTTTATGCAGAGAAAGTTCCAGAGCTTTTTGAACCGCCTGTTCCTCAGTGATCGCAGATGCAGCGGCAGGCAGAAATAAAAAAAGCAGACTGCAGAGTATATGCAGCCCGCTTTTTTTGTGCAGTAAATTACGCACGGAAAGAACTTACAGGTATGCCTGAATTCTTGAGCTTACTTCGTCAGCAGAAACTTTTGATGAAGTATAGATGTTTGAGAAGTTCTCGTGCAGTGTTGTCTTAAATGCTACTTTGTCTTCTACAGCAAGAATGTCAGTCAGAGTATCAAGATATTCACCTTCGCCGATAGCAATATCTTTTGCCAGGCTGTCCATGTTCTCAGCAATGAACAGATCTGCGTCAGCCATACCGATGCGTGCTCCATCCTGGTAGCCTGATGTTCCGAATGTGATAGCGAATGTACCGTTATAACAAAGACCGTTCAGGAATGTTCCCAGAAGTTCCCAACCTTTGCCTGATTTACCTTCGAGTGCGATGCGGCCAAGACCAGGTCCTACATTGTCGGCAAACAGTCCGGCACAAGAAACCATAGCTACTGCAGCAGCGACTAAAAATGATTTTTTCATTGTAATACTCCCCCCTGTTATCAGGGTATACATGAATTGTATGCGGAGAAACAGAAAAGTACTTCCGTATCATGTCACCCGCAGGGCGGCAGACTCAAAAGATACAACTTTTTGTTACAACCACATTAAGCTTATTTTAGCATAGAAAATATGACTTGTAAAGGACACGCAAGTCATGCAACCAAATGTCGGAAACGTGGTTTTTGAAATATGAGCACACTGACTATATACGATATTTCTGCTGTTGTGCGGCGGACGCTTTGTTGTATGCTGCTTTCTGCCGCGTTTGCGGTATCTGCGGCAAATGCAATCGGTTCAACCGGTGCGGCTAAATCCGCTGTTATCAGGATCACCGGCGGTGATTCCGAAAAGAACCCTGTGCACCTTACGCTTGCGTCACAGGATACCAAGATTATGGGTACAGTTGCGGTCACGACAATGAATCTGATTGTGGCGAATGAAAGCGGCCGTGTGCTTGAGGGCGAGCTTGAATTCCCGCTGGAACAGGATGAGCGCATTGTCGGCTATGCGATCGATGTGAACGGAAGGCTGCGTCAGGGCGTAGTAGTAGAAAAAGACAAAGGCCGGCAGGTGTTCGAAGCGGTGGTCAGGCAGGGCATTGATCCAGGACTGGTTGAGCAGACTGCAGGTAATAATTTTAAAACGAGGATTTATCCGATTCCTGCCAAAGGAATCCGGCAGATTCAGATTGTGTATCAGGGTATGGTAAAAGATTCCTCACAAGCCGTAATGGAACGTGTGTTTACTGAGACGATTGGAAAGGATACCTATTTTTACTATGGCCGCCGCTTGTCCGTTGTGCCGCGCGTAAAACCACTTCCTAAATCGCTGACGGTATGGTGGGACATATCCGGCTCCGGAACCGGACGGAATGTTACGGCGGAAATTTCATTTTTGCAGGCATATATCAGCAGGCTTGCTGATCCGACGGTTACGATTGTGCCCTTCTGCAATGAAATGCACGAGGCACACCGCTTTACGGGAAAGGCCGCCGATGTGGCGGAGCAGGCAGGTCAGTTCTTAAAGACGTTGGAATATGACGGAGCTACGAATCTGAGCTATGACTTTGCCGGAGTGATGAGAGCGGACAAAGCTGCCGCGGGCGGCAGGGAAGAAATTCTTGTGTTTACGGACGGCCTTGGAAACTGGAATGATTCATACGCAAAAAAAACGACGGCGTCTCTGACTGTTCAGACTGATTCCGGATCATCGGCTGCAGTCTGCGTGTATACAATCAATTCTGCTGTATCCGCTGACCATGCATGGCTTGCTGATTACGCGCAGAAGAACGGCGGACAGTATATCAATCTTACGCACGGAAATCTTCAGGACCATCTGACATGTATGAGCGAAGAACCTTTCCGCCTGATTCGTGCAGAATATGATGAAAAGGCGGTGAGTGACCTGTATCCTGTGCTGGATACAGATGCTTCCGTTACGACGGCATCTGCGGCAGAATATGCTTTTTCCCTTACAGGACTGCTTAAAAAGAAACAGGCTGAGGTACGGCTGTATTTTGGTCATGGGAATTCCGTGGAGGAAAGCTGTACGGTGCTGCTTAGTGCCGTCAGCAGTATAGAAAGCAGCCATGTGGCAAGACAGTGGGCAGACCGGAAAATCAGTGTGCTGTACCAGAACTACAATACGAATAAAACGGAGATCATCGCGCTTGCCAAGCGGTTCGGCATTGTTACAAAAGACACGTCGCTCATCGTGCTTGACAGCGCGGCTGATTATGTGCGATACGGCATTGTGCCGCCTGAAAGCGACAAAGCGTTATGCGAAGAGTACAACGTCGTTGTGGCACGGCAGGGAAATACGACGGTTAAAACGGACGGCGGTAAGGGGCGGAAGATTCCTGAATCCGTATACCGTACGTTCGAAGAGTTTAAGACATGGTGGAATACGAGCCTTGAGGAATTCAAAAAGAAACCGGTGCCGGATGATGATGCGGATGATGGAATTATTCGGCCGCTCCATATGATGGAAAGCGTGTCAGTCGGCGTATCGGATGCGGCCGATATGGCGGCTGCAGTCCGGCGGTCAGCGCCATTGGCACTGCATGCAGCGGCGGAATCTGCGGATACATCCGCAGATTCGGGAAACACGTCAGGGCTGGATCATGCACCTCGTATTCAGCTGCAGGCATGGAGTCCGAAGGCAGAGTATCTTTCTGTGCTGAAAAAAACGTCGGTTGAACGTATGTATGCGGTATATCTATTACTGAAAAAAGAAAACGGTTCGTCTCCGGCATTCTATATGGAAGTGTCCGATTATTTTGCGGATGAAGGACTGGAACATGAAAGCCTGCGCATCCTTTCAAATCTTGCAGAGCTTGAGCTGGAGAATACCGATGTGCTGCGTGCACTTGCAAACAAGCTTGTAGAGCGGAATATGCATGCGCTTGCGATACCAGTGTTTGAAAAGCTTGTCACGCTTAAAAGTGAAGTGCCTCAGTTCTACCGTGATTTAGGTATGGCGTACTATATGAGCGGAGATGTGCAGAAAGCGGTGGATACGCTCTATTCGGTGGTATGCAGGCAGTGGGACGGCCGCTTTGAGCAGGTGCAGCAGATTGCCTTGAATGATATGAATGCAATTATTGCCGCATGCAGTGCACATGGCGGACAGGGAGACTTCCGCGGCCAGCCTGTAGATACATCTGCGTTCGACAAAAATCTGCTTAAGAATTTTGATGTGGATGTGCGGATCATTCTTACGTGGAATACAGATGACTGTGATGTGGATCTATGGGTCACCGATGATGACGGTGAAAAATGCTTCTACGGTAACCGGATCACGCGTAATGGCGGCAGGCTTTCGCGTGACTTTACGCAGGGATACGGACCTGAAGAGTTCTGTATCAGAAAGGCTCCCGGCGGAAAGCTCAGGATCGAGGCGAACTATTTCGGCAGTACCCGGCAGAAGCTTCTGCAGCCCGTAACCGTGCAGGCTGAGGTGTACACGAATTTCGGGCGTCCGGACCAGAAGCGTCAGGTGATGACGCTTCAGCTTAATGAAGTGAAAGGCACCTTCCTGATCGGCGATGTATCTTTCTGACGGAGCTGCTAACGGCCGGTCAGGCGGATCAGATACAGCTGCGGAAGTACGACTATAGCAAAGAATACCAGGCTTATCCAGGTGAACGTTCTGATGAACGAAAGTGACCTGCCCGGATATTCTCTTGCATAAAGCCGCAGGTTTATGACGCTTGCAAGGCTGCCGATAAGCGAGCACAGCCCCGCGCTGTCCAGACCATACAGCAGCGCGCGGAGATTTGTCGAGAACGGGTAGAGCACGATACTCGCCGGAACATTCGAGATGATCTGGCTGAGCAGAATGCTCCATATGTATTCATGTCCTGCCACTGAAGCCGACAGAAACCGGGAAATGGCAGGATGACGGCAGATTGACGAAGAGAAAATAAAAAAGCACAGGAATGTAATCAGTAATACATAGTCCGTCTTAAAAAGTATCTTGCGGTCACCGATTAAAAGCGTGAGTGTGACGACGGCGAGCACCACCGGATAAAACCGTGTGCGGCTTACGATTGAAACAACGACAAGCACAAACAGCAGCTGGTACATGACTTTTCTGCGGCTATGGAGTTTTTGGTCCTGTTCTGTACAGGCGGTCTGAGATATCGTTTCAGCATTTTCTACAGGATTCCCGATACGTTCTTTGCTGTCTTTCCGGTACAGAATCGAAATGAATATATACAGCAGAACCGCGCTGAAAATCCAGAGCGGCAGCATCATACTTAGAAACTCCGGCGTAGATATGCCGCTTTGGGCATACAGAAAAAGGTTCTGCGGGCTGCCGAACGGCGTGAGCAGCGATCCGCGGATAGCCGCGATATTCTCAAAGGTGAGCACGGGCAGAATATATGACTCTTTGCCGCCTGCGCGGAATACGATGATTGTGAGCGGCACAAAGATAATGAGCGACACATCGTTAGTGACGAACATGGAAGAAAAGAATACGCTGAACACAAAAAAGAGCGTAAGGTTTTTCATGGAAGAAAGCTGCTTTGTTTTTTGAAGCAGCGGCTCAAAGATATTTTCGCTTTTGAACCCTTCCAGTACAGAAAGCAGCATAAAAAGTGTAGCGAGCGTGCGCCAGTTGATGTCGGAGACAAGCTCACGCGACGGCGGCGTAATAAAAAGTGAGGCGAGCGCCGCCAGCAGCGCTACGGAAAGCATCAGGTCTTTTTTAAAGATTGCTTTAATTCTGAGCACAAAATTTGTCATGCGAAGATAATACAAAAAAGCGGTGGTTTGTGCTATATTCCCACAAGTGCTTTAAATGCGAGAGCGAGTGTAAGGCAGATGCAATTCATATCTTGAATGCAGGTTATTGCATCGAAGTAATTGAAGACAAAATGGTACTTACTTGACTGTATGAAAATTGAATAGTTTGTTTCGACCACTTCTGCATAAGAGAGATTTTAAATTTTCATTATCTTTGTAAAAGTTTTTATAGATAGGTTCTTTGTTAAAGGCTTACGAGAAATAAAAGCAGAAAAAACTTCATAATCTACTAAAAAGTATCAAATACTATCAGTATTGAGATTGGTGGTTGCAGATTAGTTAAAAATTCATAGTTATGATATAATTATTAACATACAAACCTCACCACAAAGTGGCGGGGTTCACTGCTTGCGCAGTGCATGTGCTCTAAAGGTATTGCAGTTGTTTTTCATACGCTTTTTTGCGATGCAAAGTATCGGGGTATGAAAACCTCCGCATGAATCAACAGTTTTTCTTACAAAACTACCATCAAAGAATCACTGCGTGTACAGACTGAACTTACGGTGTTTAAAACGTGTACGATAAGTGCTCAGCCGTTGCACTGACTGCGGATAACTTCTTCGAAAAGCCCGGTGTATGTAACAATGTCTGCAAGCGGCATGTTATTTGCAAGCATTAACTTTGCCATTTCAAGCTTAGCCTTCTGCTCACCTTCAGCGCATCCATGTACAAACCCTTGTGCTTCACCTTCGGCTCGTCCTCTGGCTAGGGTATTCTGCATTTCTTCCTCGCGGTCGCGGCGGGCTATGTCGTAGGAGTTCTGTATCCACCAGTTGCGCTCATCCTCGCTTATGTCGGTAAG
>CACZQF010000012.1 GCA_902783245.1 uncultured Spirochaetaceae bacterium
AGTGGCACCAGCACCGCCTGCCACTCTAGTGGCACCAGCACCGCCTGCCACTCTAGTGGCACCAGCACCGCCTGCCACACCAGTGGCACCAGCTCCGCCTGCATCAGACGGAACGGCTGCCACCTTTACAGCACCAGCTCCGCCGGTACCGCCGCCTGTACCATACTTACCAGCATCAACCGTACCAGTACCAGAGCTGCCGGTACCGGGCTGTACGGCCGCAATGCGCTGCAGCGCGGGCATAAGCCTGCCGTAGTCTACAGCCGGCGGGAACTCCATAAACAACGAAATAGTCCCTTTAAAATTAACCTGATTGCCATCCGCATAGATAAAAGTCTCATCCACCGTATCACGTACCATAATCGGAACACCGGTCTGCTGCAGCACAAGAATCTCAGCCTTATGACCGCCGAGCGCGCGGATAAGATCCTGATCGCCGGAAAAATCATGATGAGTGGCGCCGTAGTATGTCTGCCACATGGCTTTGATGCGGTATACAGGCATGCCGTTATAGACTTCCGCGCCTGCAAATGTATACAGCACTTCCATCGGAATCCGGGTAAATACGCCTTTGTTCAACGGATCCACCGATCGTTCAGCGGAAGCCTTCCATGAATCCCCTTCGGTCACCGGAGAGGAAGCAAAGGCTGGAAAGCTTCTGAAAGACGGATAACCGTGGTCCTCATACATAGTAAGCTTGCCGGAAGGTGATATATGAAAAACAGACGGTACCGTATCATGGATGCCGGAGGCGGTGGAACGCCCGTTGCTCTGGGTCTTTTCCAATATATAGAAGCTGCCGTCATACCACTGGCCGCTTCCTAACCGGGAATCCTGAGGTGCTGACGACGGACTGATATACGAACGCAGCTCCCGGCTCGTAAGACCGGTATATTTTCCGTTGATATATCTGCGTAAATCAGTACGCTCCACCAGCGAATAGCCTCGGGAGCCTTTATACGTAAGCGCGACTTTACCCGCACCCGCAGTCTGTGAAAAACCGGCGGCACACGGAAGCGCCACACACAGAATCAGATATGACTTCTGCAAAAATCGGAGTATTCCCATATCCTCATTATCGAATCAAAACAGAGAAAAATGAACCGGAAACGCAAGAATACTGCATCCGCGGCGCGAACCATCAGCCGGCAGCAGGCAGAACCTTCCGGCCGGCACCCAACGGCAGGCGCCTGCAGACGGAAAAAACAACAAGTCTCAGAACCGGATCCCGATCTGCATATGCGGAAAAACGCTCACAGAATCAGAAATGCGGTGCGGATTCATAAACAGCGTATCACCCCGTTCTGGCAGCGTAAAATCAAACACTCCAGCGGCAAACACATGCACTTTACCCACCACCCGGCACGAAAGCGAAGTCCGCAGTACCGTCACTAAGTTGAACCGCTCGTTTTCATCGCTGTCCGCCATGCCGAAAATACATTTTAGCAGCAGCTCCGTATCCCACTTAAAAGGCCCTGCAAGGCTCTGCTGGTTGCCGATTCCAGCCTGCAGATCAAATGTCTTGCCGAACTTAGCAAGGCCGTTGCCAGCAAGCAGTGTTCCGTACAGCAGCGGTATTCCGGCACGGAACCCGTAGGTGAACAGGAAACGGGAATCCATGGCCACTTCAGGCTCAAACATAAATGACACCCGGGAATCAAGGTCATACCGTTTGATCAACGTCCAGGCTTCGCGGCCTTTAAGCAGTACGGCATCCAGCGCCTGTGCACCGACCATAGCCTGTCCTGCAGGCGCCGCATATACAGTACCCCTGCGCGGATACAGCGTAAACGGCTCCGATGATTCCAGATACACGCCGTTGCTGTCAAAATGCTCTATGTGGCAGTCCGTACTCGTGGGAAACAGCGTCTCATCAGTCAGATAGTACTGCAGCTGAGCATTTCCGGGGAAACCGATAACCACACGGCCGCTGAACGTAGGGACCGCAATGACAGGCGGAACCATTTCTCCGAACTTAATAAAGCCGTCCATAACCCGGCACTGCACGTTGTCCTGCGAATCCACCACGGCACATTCCTCCGCGCCGCGCACCACAAGAATGCTGTATCCAATGTCAGAGAATGCCCGGGATTCGTCAAGCGACAACAAAAACGCCAGATACAGACTGTCATAATGCATGTCGAACAACGCGTGCTGGATATAGTCGACCAGGCCATGGCTGCGCCTGTTCAGCCACGACACAAAACGCTCGCCGAACGTCCGCTTTTTATCAGTCTTAGATTCTTCGTCAGGCACATCAGAAAACACCTGTGCCAGCAGCCGTGAGCTGCGCTTGTGCAAATGTCCGGTACCAGAATAGAACAGCGACACGTTTTCGTTGAACGAATACAACATGCTGGTCAGAATGATGGGCACGAACGGCCCAGTAGTAAACGGATGGTATTCCCGCCCTGTAAGATAGCGGTACATGGCATTCACGGCAGGCAGACAGCGGTCAGAAAAAAACTCCGTGTCCGTGTTACAGGCATTCACAAGCGTACGAGTTCTGCCGTACTTACGGTACTGCCATGAGCCGCGATAAAGCGGTACGGACGGAACAATGTCTTCCGCATTCACGATATTCCAGATATATCCGTAGGTGCTGCTTCCTGCATCGGAATCAGTGGTTACATTCGGCGTGGCGAATGTATAGACAAACAGCTGCTCTGGCGTAAAGCCGCCGGCCTTAACAAGTTCGGCACCGAGCAGGTTCGCCACGGCGGCGCCGCGGCTGTGCCCTGTAATAAGCACAGGCGTACTGCCTGCTATTCCGTGTTTTTCAACATAGGCATGCAGCGCATGATAGACCTGACGCGCCACGATATAAAATCCCTGATGATATTCCGCCTCGATCCTTCCGGCATCATTAATATTCAGATTTGACAGCCATTCGTTCACATTGAGCGGCGTTCCCCTGATAACCACAAGCACAACGCCCGCCGTACCGTCGGCGGCAGGAACGGATGCAATGCTGAACGCGCACTGGTCATTACCGTACACCGGATCATCATAGTCCACGTCATAGTGGAATTCCATATCATCGTCCCTGATGCCCAGAAGCCGGTAGTTCGTCCGCAGTACATTGTTCTGCGGATCGGTCCGCACATCAGTATATGACACATCTGCAAGCATGCAGGCAAATCGCGCAAGATCATGATTATACTGGTCTGACGGGCGGCTGAACCACGAAAGCTCCCATGCAAAGGCAACGGGAACAGGCTGCTCCTGCATCAGGCCGGAAACCATACATTCAACGTTCCGGCTGCCTGATTCCGCAAAGCATGCGGTTCTGAGAATAATCATGAAAAAAAAGACTGCCGCTCTCTTCATAGTTTTATGATAGTGTACTACAATACGTGATATGACCAAAGAAGAATTGAAAAATGCCGTTGAGCTAAAACAAGAACTTGATTTTAAATTCAACGGCAATAAATACTGCATAACATATGGAAGGGAACCGGACGGTAAACCTTACATTGCGTTCGGACAGCAGTATGATCAGCCGGTCCGGTATGCAGCCCTTCAGGAGCTGCTGCTTCACGCAAAAATAGGAAATCACTTTCTACGTGAAATACTGGACCAGCTTACCTCCGTCTGATATTTCTTTTTTAGAATGTGGCAAGCGTGCGGTCTATGCGGCTCAGCGAGCGCTCCACGCCAAGAATCAGAATAGATCCGATAAGCGGCGGGCTCACCTTGCTGCCTGTAACCGCCATGCGGATCGGCATCATAAAGTCGCCAAGTTTTACGCCCATCTGCTCCGCAGTGGTGCGGGCGAATTCCTCAGAAGCCTCATGGTCAAGTCCGGGCAGCGCCTTAACAAATTCTTTTGCCTTTTCAAGCACTTCCTTTGTCTTGGCTGCATCAAGCCGTTTAGGCACAATCTGATCAACAGGCGGTACGGCAGGCTCCGTAAACAGGAACCGAACCATTTCGGCGGCATCGGTCAGATAGTGCAGGCGCTCTTTGATCAGCGGCATCAGCGACAGCAGCGCCTCTTTTACCTGAGCGCTCGTCATATTCATGGAAGCATCCACGCAGACAGGCTCGCCGTCATCACCAAGCGCAATGCCTGAATACTCAGGGCCTACATGGGGTGCAGGGAATTCCGGCGTTACATTCACCGGCAACGCCGCATCGCCGGTACCGGTAATGAACGGCAGCACACGGTCGTACAACTCCTGATCAGACAGCGCACGGATATACTGGCCGTTATACCATTCCAGCTTCTTATAGTCGAACACCGCAGGTGATTTATTCAGATGCTCAAGCTTAAAGCCTTTGCACAGCTCCTCAAGCGTGTACATGTCACGTCCGTCCTCATAGGAACAGCCGAGCATGGCCACATAATTGATGATAGCCTGCGGCAGGTAACCGCGGGCACGGAATTCATTCACAGAAGTAGCGCCATGCCGCTTTGAAAGCTTCTGACCGTCCTTGCCGTTAACCATGGGCAGGTGGCAGAATTCGGGATGTTCCCAGCCGAACGCACGGTACATCTGCACATGCAGCGGAGTGGAAGGAATCCATTCCTGCGCGCGCATAACGTGGCTTATCTTCATAAAATGATCGTCAACGATATTTGCCAGATGATAGGTGGGGAACCCGTCGCTCTTAAGCAGAACGGGATCAGGGCTGATGTCCTCATTCTTCCACGTGATCGTACCCAGCAGGTGATCATGGAACTGCGTCTCACCCTGCAGCGGTACCTTAAGACGGATAACATACGGCTTGCCGGCAGCCAGATTTTCCTTTACTTCCTCAGGGGTAAGCGAGCGGCAGTGCCGGTCATACCCGGGGGGCATCTTGTTCTCGGTCTGTATCTTACGGATACGCTCAAGCCGCTCGGCATCGCAGAAGCAGTAGTAGGCTTCGCCTTTATCGACAAGCTCCTGAGCATATTTTTTGTACAGTTCGAACCGCTCGCTCTGCACGTACGGACCGTATTCGCCGCCTTTGGCTCCGCCTTCATCCCAATCAATGCCGAGCCATGCCATTGTATCGTACAGGTTCTTTACGTATTTTTCGTCATACCGTGTGCGGTCGGTATCCTCCAGCCGCAAAATGAATTTACCGCCCTGAGAGCGGGCAAAAAGATAATTAAAAAGTGCGGTACGTACGCCGCCGATGTGCTGCATGCCCGTGGGAGACGGCGCATAGCGCACTCTGACATCTTTGTTTTCCATAGTGAAATATTATAGCAAATAACAGGCTCGTATGCAAATACCGGCACACGCCGTGCCATGGAAATCATTTTTTGCTTTACGTACTAGACAATTGATTTTCGAGCCTCCGTGCCGTGCACAGCAGGCTGCAAGCCGTTATTCCGCCACATACCAGCGTATGACATCAGGAGAAAAATAACGCCGGTACGCATCGATGATCTGCCCGGCCGTTATGGAGTTGACCAGCTGCGCCCGTCTGGTATATGCCTGCGGTGAACCGAGGCAAATGATACTCTCACAGATTCTGCGGCACTCTCTGTCCGGCGAAAAAGCCGCGCCCCTCAGCGCGCGGATATAGTCGCGCTTATACCCCGTAAGCAGCTGCTGTACTTCATCAGTCTCGGGAATATCCAGCAGGCATTCATTGACCGCAGCCCGCACCTGCTCAAAATTCTGCGTAAGTCCCGTCACGGAAAGTACGCCCAAGGCAGCAGCACCTTCCCACATGCCCACACCCGCGGCCGCCGCAAGCTCATCGCGTTCCACGAGCATGTGCTGCAGCGTATCCGTCAGGTACATGCAGGCCATAGCGAACGCCGCATAACCGTCGTCCGTATAACGGGGAACCGGAAAGCACCCGGCGGCAAAACGCCGCATTCCCTGCCCGGCGTCATCAGACAGCGCAATGCGCACGGTCGCTCCGGTCTGTACGGCAGGCGGCGCGGGAATACCTTCGGCAATCGGTTCGGACGGTATGTTTTTCAGCAAAGACTCGCAGCGCACCGTAAAGGATGCGGCCGTCTCCCATGTCCATGCCCCGCAGGCCACTACATATACCCGCCGGGCATTGCACATCCGGCGCCAGCATACTTCTATTTCAGAGGTACCTCCGGCAGCCTGTGCAGCACCTTCTTGCTCGTCATGGCCGGCATCCGAGTCCGGTACAAATGCGGCATACGGATGATCTTTATACAGCGCAAGCCGTACCTGCCGCGCAAAGCGTGATGCATCATCATACGCCGGCGGCGGCAGCACGGGCGCAGGCGTAGATAAATCAGGGGAAAGAAAGGCAGAAGCCACTGAATACAACAGCTCCTGTACATCGGTAACAGCGCATGAAAAAGACACAGCGGAATAATCAGGAAACACCGACACCCGGCAGATTTCCTGAGCCGTAAGGTCTGCAAACACCGTATTCATCAGCGTTCTGACGTACGGAGCCGCACTGCCCAGATCATCATGGCGCAGCATGATCGTAACGGCAGCGCGCGGCGCCTGACCGGTGCCGCCCGGATTCTGCGGTGCACCGGCATCCTGCTTCAGGATAACCGGAATACCGTTTGAAAGCGCCGTTTCATAAAAGCCGTTATGGAAGGTCTCCTCACCGTCGCCGCGCGAAGATGCACAGGACACAAGCACGCCCGTTATTGCAGCAGCGGCCAGTACGGCAGCCGCTCGCGTTATGCGCGGCAAGCGCGCAGTACGTATAGTACGCACAGCATATACATCGCATACGGCATGATACAGACGAGGAAAAACAGCTGTAAAACGGAACGTTCTTTTCATATGTATTAGACCTGTTCGGAAACCTCAGTTTCCGAACAGGTTACCCTGAAATGCAAGTTCAAAATCGCGTTATTTCAGCGATTGCATTTGCGAAGCAAATTGCGAACTTGTCGACCTGTGCGATAACGAAGTTATCGAACTGGTCTATATTGCTAAAGCACGGGGCACAAAGCCACTTTGTCTATTGTACCGTCAACGCCATAGCATCATCAATAATAATTTGTTATATAGATATTTTATCTTTGAATAGAGTAACAAAAAAACGAATTATATATTAGTATTATAGATGCAAGAGCATAAGTAGCAGGTGCAGACTGTCAACAGGTACGCATTTGTTACCACAATCAACGCAGCATTCGGAATATACCGGACTGCACACACCGGTATATCGCTATGCTGCATCCTCCTCTCCTTTATGAGCTGCCTGTAAGTTTTACAGACAGCTCTTTTTATTGCGCACCGTATGCACGGGACTCAAGCTCCCGGGAGTCAGACTCCCGGAGTCAAACTCCTAGAGTTTAAAATTAACCGCACTCACCACAGCGGCAATACCGGCCCTGCCGACGTTGCTTGACTTGCCGACACCCCAGACCTGACGACCGTCCTCCACAGTAATCTGTACATAGGCAATGGCGCTCGTGTCGCTGCCGGTACCGATGCTGTGCTCATGGAACGACGTAATATTGAACCTGGGCGCGGGCGTCTGCTGCATGGCGTTTACAAACGCGTCGAGCGGGCCGTTGCCCTTGGCGCCGATCGTATACTTCTTAAGGTTATACTCTACGGTCGCACGGCACATAACCTGCTCGTCATTGTTGCTGCCCTCAAGATGCGTTTCGCCGATATCAATAATCTTAAGCGGAGAGGTTGGCTTGAGCCACGTGCGCTCAAACAGGCTGTAGATCTCCTCAGGCTGAAGCTCGCGCTGCTCCTTGTCCGCCGCGGCCTTGACCACAGCTCCGAGGTCTGCATGCATTGCTTTGGGCATGATGATTCCGTAATCCTGCTCAAGGATAAACGCGGCTCCGCCTTTGCCGCTCTGGCTGTTGATGCGGATAATACCTTCATACTGACGGCCGATATCATGGGGATCAATGGGCAGATACGGTACATCCCACACCGCATCCACAGGCATCTTTGCGCGCGCGGCCATACCCTTGCGGATAGCGTCCTGATGCGACCCGCTGAACGCTGTATACACAAGCTCGCCCACATACGGGGTGCGCGGATGAATCGGCATGTCGGTAAGCCGGCGGTACTCATCGGCGACCGCAGGAATGTCATGCAGGTCAAGCTCGGGATCAACGCCCTGTGAATACATATTCAGCGCCACGTTCACGATATCAAGGTTACCGGTCCGCTCGCCGTTTCCGAACAGCGTACCCTCAACCCGGTCCGCGCCCGCAAGGATTCCCAGCTCGCACGAGGCAACGCCTTCGCCGCGGTCGTTATGATTATGCAGGCTCACGATTACGTTCTCGCGTCCTGAAATATGCGTACAAAAATATTCAATCTGATCTGCGAATACATTCGGAGTGGCACATTCCACCGTGGTGGGCAGATTCAGGATAATTTTGTCCTTGGACGTCTGCGCCCACTGCTGCTTTACGGCCTCGCACACCTCAACGGAATAGTCGATCTCAGTGGTGGAAAAGCTTTCAGGAGAATACTCAAGCCGGATATCCGTACCGGCCGCCATGGGCAGGCAGTCCTGCACGCACTTTACACCGTCAACCGCAAGCTGCTTGATCTGTTCCTTTGACATATTGAACGTGTACTTGCGCTGGGCAGGAGACGTAGAATTATAGATATGGAAGATAGCCTTGGACGCACCCTTCAAAGATTCAAAGGTCTTTTTAACCAGATGCTCACGGGCCTGGCACAGCACCTGCAGCGTCACGTCGGCAGGAACGCGGTTTTCTTCGATAAGGCGGCGCAGGAACGTATATTCCGTATCCGATGCACTCGGAAATCCTACCTCAATCTCTTTAAAACCAATCTTCACCAGCAGGTCAAAAAAAGCAAGTTTCTGCTCCACGCCCATCGGATTGATCAATGCCTGATTGCCGTCACGCAAATCAACGGACACCCATACCGGCGCCTTGGTAATCACGTTGTCCGGCCACTTTCTGCCGGTAACGGGAATCTGTCCGAACGGTCTGTACTTAGCTGTATTCATCTTATACTCTCCTAATAATTATTCGCATTTTAAGCCTGCGGCCAAAAAAAAAGACCCGCTGCCCAAAGCAACAGGTCTTGTAATGTACGCATACATACGATACACAGCACCATCAGCTTAGGCATTCAGAGAAAACGAATGATAGTAGTAGTGCTCTGTATTTCATATTTATACAAATGATGCAGCATAATTAAACTTTTGTCAATAGAAAATTTCGGGAGGCAACCGGCAAGCCCTACCGGTGCTTTTTTTCGGGGAACACGGAATAATAGCGCTTTTTATCCTCATACATGCGCTCGTCAGCAAGCTTCAGGGCGCGGCGCAGGTTCCGGCAGTCGCTTTCATAGCTGTAGCCGACAGCAAAGCATACGTTACGATAAGATTCCGCCAGACGCTTGAGCTGCACCGTTTTTTCAGCAAGCTGCTCAAGCGAAGCTCTCGGCATCATGACCATGAACTCGTCACCGCCCGCGCGATACACATCGCCGTTTATAAACACCTTTTTAAGCAGATCAGCAGCCTGCTTGAGCAGCAGATCTCCGGCGGCATGTCCTTCGCTGTCGTTCACCTGTTTAAGTCCGTTCAAGTCCGCAAACACAATACCCACATCAGTCACACGGTTGTCGGGCAGACCGCACAGCTTGTCAACCATGTTGTTCATTTCGTTGCGGTTCAGCACGCCGGTCAGCATGTCGGTGGAGCTCATGACCTTAAGCCGCTGGAACAGCTGATAATTGGAAATTTCGGCGGCAAGGAAAAATGTCGTAAGCTCAAGCGTTTCCTTAATGTGCACCGAATTGGCCGTATCAAAGTTGGTGCCCCAGATATATCCGAAAATCTCGCCGCCGGATTTGAGCGGGAACAGCACGATGCTCTTTACGCCTGCTTTCTGCAGATGCTCGTACCACACAGGATTCCGCTCGCGCACCACGTTCATATCATTCTGATCCTTGATGATCAGGCTGGAACTGCCCGCAATAGTACTTTCCCATGACAGCACAACGTCATAGAAACCTTCGTCCATCCACTTTGCCATGGGCGAATACACCGCGTCTTCCGCAATCGCCTCACACAGTATGGTACAGGTGCGGGAGACATGGTCCAGAAGCAGGATACGGCAGTAATTAGCCTTGCAGAGCTCACGGATATCCTCCACCACTTCGATCATGGTACGCTTAAAGTCACCTGTGCCGCGCAGCTTTATACAAGTCTGAAGTACTTTGGCCGCCGTTTCCTGCGACAGGTCGGTCATGAGCTCAACATCCGCCTTCCGCATAAGCTCCTGGCTGTAAATGCAGTAGCCTA
This sequence comes from uncultured Spirochaetaceae bacterium, assembly GCA_902783245.1. Classification (GTDB taxonomy): domain Bacteria; phylum Spirochaetota; class Spirochaetia; order Treponematales; family Treponemataceae; genus Treponema_D. Next base: position 10,216 of record CACZQF010000012.1, read on the forward strand.
CATTCTCTTTGTCCGACTCAAGCGGGAGCATAAAGATATTGAACCAGAAATCAAAGCGATCAGGATGCACATAAGTATGCAGCGGCTGCTTGAGGATGGCACAGCGGTAGCAGAAATCTTCAAAATTCAGATCTTTCGGGATATACCGTTCATACGGACTGCCCGGTACAAATTTGCTGGACAGCAGTTTGGGAGCATCAGGAGATCCCTCTATGGAAGCTATATAAGGCTTGTTGCCCGCCTCGATACGGATATTACCGTAGGACCCGTCTGGAAACTGCTCCACCGACATAACACATGTCATCGTTTTAAATTGAGAAACAAAATCCTGCAGTTCCATGTATTCCGGCACTTCCTCTATATATCCGTTTTTTCCAGTCATTCGAAAAAAGCTGCACAGCCGTTCGCTTGTAGTGCTTTCCGAGGTTCCTTTAAGTATACCACGCTTTATGCAAACCAACAATAAAAAATAATCAGAACACCTCAAAAAACCTGCTTCTGCGGCGTTTCCAAGGAGACCGTAACACGTGTTCTAACCTGCCCATCAGATTCAGG
>CACZQF010000013.1 GCA_902783245.1 uncultured Spirochaetaceae bacterium
TCTTTAACGAAAAGGCGGAAGGAATTTTTGGAGATGACTTTTCTGACGCAAAGCTTACTCCTGATGCATTACACGCAATGCGCGCATTTGTGCGATCTTCGTTTTCTGATGAAAAATCACAGCTTCATCAGATTATGAACGCGCGTGAAATAGAATGGGAAGCACATGCAAACGCCTACAAAGAAAAGCGTGAAAAACAATATCACCAGAATTAGTATGAGCCGATTTCAAGACTTTTTTCATAGCGACCAATCTAGCGGCACAGCTTCAGACAAACAGTTTTGCATATCGGGATATGCAAAACTTGCGATCCCGATATGCAAACTCGTCACATTCCGATATGCAGAACTTGCGATCCCGATATGCAAACTCGTCACATTCCGATATGCAAAACTTGCGATCCCTATATGCAGAACTTGCGATCCCTATATGCAAACTTGTCACATTCCGATATGCAGAACTTGCTGATCCCGATGAGCAGCGGCATGTTCTGTTCATCTTCCAAAACATCTTACTTATAACGGAGACTTGCATGGCAATTCTGAACAGTACCGGCGGCTACGCGCTGCATATCGACATGATCGGACAGGACTGCACGCGCTACTATGCCTACACGATGAGCTATTGGTGCGATGAAAAGCCTGTCCTGAACGATGAGGCAATCAACCATACGTACACAGAAAAACGACTGGGCATTAAACATGGCACAAACATTATCGAGTACGACGCTACATCGCTGATTTCTTTTTTTGAACGCATGGCGGAAAAAACGGAGCCGGCTATGGAAACATGGACGGACGGCGCGGATGAGGAGCAGCACAGCATTACGATCTGTATCGGGCAGGAGCTTCCCTTTGTACGCCCCACGCTTCCGCCGGAAGACATACGAAAGAATCATGTTTGGCTTACAGAATGGGAGCGCATGGCAAAAGAAGATCTGAAAGACCGCGTATATGTCATTGCAAGCACTGACATATACGGCTCACACAATGAACCAAAGGAGGCAAACGCATGAAAATCTATCTGCTTGACAGAAAGCCGGAGCAGGTCAAGTTCTGGAAGCTGTATTTTGCCGATGTACGCGGGGTGAGCACCGTGTGTGCAGACTTTGCAGATTTTATGGAATCGCACCCGGACATTGACTGTGTGGTTTCACCTGCAAACAGCTACGGACTTATGGACGGCGGTTACGATGCGGCGATCACAGACTATTTCGGCACGGAGCTGATCCCGGCCGTACAGGCGTATATACGCGAACATTATGCCTGTGAGCAGCCGGTCGGCACAAGTTTCATCATCAGCATACCGGGCACAAGCAAGCGGCTTATCCATACGCCCACCATGCGCGTGCCGTCTATCATCCGGGAGCCGCTTGTGGTCTACCAGTGCATGCGGACCACGCTCCTGTGCGCCCGCGAGAACGACGTCAAAAGTATCCTAATCCCGGCGTTCGGCGGCAGCTGTGGCCGGGTGCCGCCGTTAAAACTTGCACTTTTGATGCGGGCGGCATATGATCAGCTTGCAAATCCGCCCTCCGCCATGGACTGGGAGTACGCCTCGCGCGGACTGGAACGAATATAAAGGAAACCTCGAAAAACTTCCAACATCGTAGATGTCAACATCGAAGATGTCCTTTTTCGAGGTACCCTAAAAACAGACACGCTTCGAAACAGGCAGATATACCGCGATTCCACAAAACAACGGCGGGTATCATTGCCGCTCATACAGGAGGACAATCGATTGCATACCCCGTCATTTACAAGGATTCTCTGCAGGCTTACAGAATCCGTAAGTCTGTTCATTGACAAAATTGATCTGCTGGACTCATACCGGCGCATACTAAAAGTTCCTCCATGCAGAATGACTCCAGGCGAAGAAATGATTTTCGAAGGCAAAAAGCTGCGGGTGCAGGAGCTGCCGAAAGAACTTGACCTGCTGCAGGAAAGCATCGTGCACGCAGGCCGGCGGCTTACGGAGCTGATTCCGGAGCTCCCGGAACGTACATGTTATAAAAAGGCGGATGATTTGTTTTCGGGTCCGTCCACTCTTGAAATACTGATAAAGAACACCGCACGCCTTGCAACCTCTGCGCAAAAGCTTGAGAGGCTCGGCAAAGAAAATCCCTATTCTGAAGAAAAGACACAAATCGCATGTGACAGCATACGGGTACTGCTGTGCAACATTGCGCACTACACCGATTCCGCTGTTTCAGCGCATGATATACAGGAAATACAAGAACTTCTCGATAAAAATTCCGAACTACTTTCCGAAGACGAAATAGACGCGCTGCTTACTGATTGGGGCAAAACCGGCATTGATCTGAGCGGTTATCCCGATGAAAGCAAAGCGCAAACGTACAATCGCCTGCACGGGATCGGAATAAAACCGCAGTTTGCATTGGTTCATGCAGAGGCGGAGACCTGGCTTGAAGAAAAATACGTACGGGATTTCTGGGGCTGGGCGTATGCCATGCAGTTTCTTTCAGAGCTAAAAAACAAAAAGACCGCATATGTGCGTGAGTATCCGTGCGGTTGCTATCCATGGATCAGCAGGTACAAGGAATTCCAATACGAATTCGATGGCGATACAGTGAAAACCGAAACAGACCTTCCGCGCATCGTCAAAGGCTACGAAAATGAAGCCTATCTCGGCGTAATGCCGGATGATATTCCGCCGGACGCGGCCTACAGGGAGCAGAAGGAGCTTATCGCGCTGCCCGATCCAAAACGCCGGTGACACGGCAGTAAACAATACCGGCAAACACACTATAATATATAGAAGAAACCTGCTGCAGATACGGAACATCTGAGGCAGGCTCGGAAATTGATTTCTGTATGAGGCAGTGTTGATAGCATTTATCATGCCGTTGTGCTATAAAATAAAACAAATACGCGTACATTGTATTCAGCATGCACGGTACGTCGAACTATGGCGGCAGGAACACTAACCGTCTATATATAAAACATGAGGTTTACTTCTATGGCAGTTTGTACAAATTGCGGCGCGGAGCTTGCGCCTTCCATGAAATTCTGTTGTGAATGCGGTACGCCCGTTCCTCAGACAAAAAAATGTCCGTCCTGCGGCGCGGAGCTTCCGTTGAAAACTAAATTCTGTCCCGAATGCGGCGCATCTCAGGACGGTGCGGCGGTCTCAGGAATCTCCATGGGCGACAAGAACGTAATCGCAGGTGATGTAATTGCCCACAAAGAGGAGCTGAACATTGCCGGCAACGCAACCATTATAAAAAATGAAGATCAGTCAAAGCAGGTAAAGCAATGCCATATCTGCGGCAGCATGCTGCTTATCACCCAGAGCATTATATGTCCCCACTGCGGTCAGTACATCTGTGCAGACTGCTATGACAAAGAGCACAATATCTGCGCCGACTGCGCGGCAAAACAGCAGTCACAGGACACCGATACGTATAAAGCAGCGCTTGAAAAGGCACTTGCAGACGGCAGGATTGATTTTACCGAGCGCAAGGAGCTTCTGGCGCTGCAGGCAAAGCTCGGCATTTCAGCAGAGACTGCAAAGACGCTGGAAGCAGCGGCAAAGCAGGCGCTTACAAGCGGTACGACCGCAGAGCTTACCCGCATAGAAAAAGCAAATCTGGACAAAGCGCGCAGTCTTTTTTATCAGGAGGCACGCTTTACCGATGCGCTGGCGCTCGTGGAGCCGCTGTATTTGGCGCATGCCGACAACGAACAGGTGCTTGAAGTCTATCTGCCGATTCTGGCGGAAACCGATGAAACCAAAACACTGCAGATTATCGGCAGTCTGCAGGCCGATGAGCTCAGTGCATACAGCGCCGAAGTAAAAATCTACCTGCGGCAGGGCAAGCTCGACAAAGCAGAGCGCAAGCTGCAGGATGCGCTGGGCATCTGGCCGGACAGCGCCATGCTTCAGTGCCAGTACATATTCTTTCTGTACGCAATGTACATGCAGACACATGACGATTCCTTTCTGAATCAGGCAAAAGCCATGCTCAATGCCGTCAGCAGCACCGGGGCAGATCCGGTAGCGCAGAGCTTTATTGTTAAGGCGCAGGATATAGTGCTTAAGGGCGCTCCAGTCGGAACAGACAATGCTGGCAGCTCCCCAGCATCGTACTATACGCAGGCAGACTGTCAGGCACGCGGCCTGTACTACGGCATCATGAGCCAGTCCGTCATCGGCGCCAAGATCATACTGGTAGGCTCAGGCGCGCTGTGTGACTATTCTGACCTGCACAGCGCACTGCAGTTTGCGGAGCAAGGCTCAGAGATCCGGGTTGAGCCCGGCATATACCGGGAGCCGAACACTCTGTTCAAGACGACAAAGGCCGCAAAGCTCATCGGGCGGACGCAGAGCATCACGGAAGCCACACCCGCGGAACTTCCGATCATCGTCATAGACGATTCTGCTTCCTGCGAAATCACCTCGCCGCTGCATATCGAAGGGGTTGTGTTCACGACGGACGCAGGCCTCAGCTTTACTTCGCTTTCTGCGCTTGCGCAGGCCGGCACATGTACACTGCCTGATCTGGGCGACAGCATACAGTACGGCGGTCATAATTTTGCAAGCATGTTGCTGGTACAGGCTGACGCAGAGTTGCATAATACGGCCGTCATCAGGAGCCACCGCCACGGCATTACGTTCACAAAAGGTACGGCACGGCTTACGGACAGCATCATACATGACTGCGGCGGCTGCGGTATCCTGATCGAAGAAAGCGCCGCACCCGTCATCACCGGCACCACCGTGAGCGGTACGCAGACCGGCATAAACACAGAAGGCGCAGGTACCGTCAGTATACACGGCTGCAATATATTTAAGAACAAAGTATTCGGTATCTCGTTTTCAAGCAGTTCGGACGGAGAAGTTGAAGACTGTACGCTGCACGAAAATAATGACACCGGCATTGCACTTTCCGGCAGTACTACAGTCCGCATCAGCAGATGCTCTGTCTACCAGAACGCTGAAAACGGCATTGGTTTTATACAAAGCGCTTCCCCGTCAGTCACGGACTGTAGAATATACAAAAACGGTACGCCGGGAAAGAACAAGCCGGGCATTATTATCACAGATACAGCTAAACCGTCCATACATAATTGCACAATAAACGAAAATATAGGAAACGGAGTCTTCATTGTAGGCAATGCAGAGCCGGTGCTGGAAGGCTGCAGTATATTCAAGAATCTTCTTGTCGGTTCCGACATGAGCGGTCCCGGCGTTGCGATCGCAGGACAGGCAAAGCCTGTCTTCCGTAACTGCGATATGTACGGTCAAACTGAAGAGAGCAACTGCCTGTGGATACAGGACAGCGCAGGCGGTACATACGAAAACTGCCGGATTCACGATAACAGATCTACAGGAGTCGCAATTCTGGACAGCGCCACGCCCGTGCTGCGCGGATGCGAGATCTATAAAAATGTCGGAGGAATCAATATCGGAGGAAATGCCGTACCGGAATGCACAGACTGTAAAATCTATCATAACAATATCAACGAAACAAGGGTCTGCGGCATACTGGTTCATGAAATGGCACAGCCTGTCATACGCGGCTGCGAGGTTTACGGCCATATGCAGCATGGCATTCTGCTGAGCGACAACGCGGGCGGATCATATGAAAAATGTAACATTCATGACAACACCCCGGAAAACCTGTGCAACGAAAGCTCCGGCAGACCGCGCATACATAAATGCTGAGAATACTGTACGTGAGCGAGGTAGTTTCATAAAGCCATGCGGCTTTTGAAACTACCTCAAACTTTTTTTGAATATATACGTCTTATAGTCAGTACCTGCGCGGCAAAACGGCTTGTACAAGTCTTCCGCTACGAGCGTGAATCCGTGTTTTCCGTACCACTGCCAGTTACATTCGCAGTCAGTCCACAGGTACAGATTCTTCCATCCTTCACTTTTCAGCCGGTTCCACAATGAATCGAACAGTACGGCACCGCAGCCCCGCTTTCTGCCCACAAAAAGACTCAGCTTTATATCGGTTTCATCCATTAAAGCAAACGTCTTTTTGTCCATCAGCTCAAGATACGTCCGGATACCATCGGCAACAGTTTTTAAATCTTCGGAAAAACGTCCGGCACATCCGATCCCCTCGGTGAACCATGTACCGGACGTGCAGACATCTCCCTTTCTGGCAAAGAAAGCAGCCGCAAGCAGCGTTCCGTCGGCAGCATCAAGCTCGAATCTGTATTCGTTTTCAAAAATATTGTTCCGTACAATGTACTCCACTACGAATCTTTTAAACGAATCATCACCGGCCTGCGGGCTCCAGCAGGGGAAAACTTCATCAGCTATCAGAGAAAGATTGTGAAGATTAAAAGGCTGAATTGTTACGGTGTCTGCCGCAACCGCACCGCATGAATGCATGCTGCGTCCGTTTCCGGGCCTAAATAAAATTCGTCCAGACCCGCGGCTCTTTTTCAGGCAGGCCGAACTGCTCTTTTCCGAGCGCGATCGATTTTATCAAAAAGCTCATGTTACGGGCAAGCGCACGCAGCGTCTGCATACCTTCCGCATCCTGTTCCGCCTGTCCAGGAGCGCCGCCGTGAATGTTGTTCCAGTACTGGCTTGAGACAACGGGCATTCCGCTGATTGTAAAATACTTGTTCAGTACATCAAACGATGCTGTCGTTCCGCCTCGCCGCGCACAGACAAAACCGGCGCCGACTTTCATCGTCTTATCAAAGCGGGTGCTGTAAAAAAGCCGCTGTAAAAATGCCTGAACCGTTGCATTGGGCGCAGCATAATACACCGGAGAACCAACGACAAGTCCGTCTGCAGCCTCAAATTTAGGCGCGAATTCATTCACCGCATCATCAAACGCACAGTGCCCAAGCTCGCCGCAGCGGCCGCACGCAATACATCCGCGGATATCCTTGTTTCCGATATTGAAAATCTCAGTTTCAATTCCCTGCGCGGAAAACACTTTTTCCATCTCTTTCAGTCCGAGCAGTGTATTGCTCTTGGGAAGCGGACTTCCATTTACAAGCAGCACTTTCATATGCACCTCCAGAATTCACGATCAGCATACTTAAAAAAGTACAAGGATGCAAGCTTCTGCCGCGCAAAATGCCGGAGCAGAAGGCAATAAATAGACAACGGAGCCGATTTTTTTTACAGTTCATCGTAGCTGTCCGGCCATGCGCGGAAATACAGCTGCAAGCCGTATTGTTTTGCCAGTACAGCCGATTGAGACGTAGGAACTGATTTTGAAATCAGCACGCCGACTTTGGCACGGATAACTTTTTCTACCATGTCCACCGGTACCCGCCCTGATGTAAAAAGCATGACATTCTCGGGCGGTATGCCGTTCAGGAGCATATAACCTAACGCTTTGTCCAATGCGGTATGGCGTCCTATATCCTCTGCTATAAAAATCGGTTCGCCTCGCGCAGCGAGTATACAGCAGTGAGTTCCCGCCGTATATTTGTGAAGCGCGCTTTCTTTTGCAAAGCTGCCTGCAAGTGAAAATATCCATTCGCTTCTGCACTTCACGGCCGGCAGTCTTTCAAGCGGAGCTATATCTCGGCTTTCTGCATAATGTTCGTTTTTCGGGCAGCATGTGCCGATACTTTTTTCTTTTTCAGCCCATTCAGCCCACAAAACTTCGTCACGCAGCAGCACATCGGCTTTCTGCCTGGTTTCGCAGAACCGTATGTCCCGGATATCTTCTTTTTTTTCTATAAGTCCTGAAGAAAGCAGATGGCCGGCAACAAGCTCCATAAGATTGGTATCCGTGCACACAAACGATCCCCATTTTTTACCGTTTACCTGTAGGAGCAGCCGGTGCTCGGTAAGCAGCAGCATTTCTTTTTGCTCATCGGAACCGTTTGGATACACCCTGCGGATTGTATGCGAGGAAATATTCATTACCTACACCTTAAAATAGTTTTCTATGCAGTCTAAAATGCCGCCCGCATCGTTGGCACCGTACTGCGGAACGCCGTCATCATCTGAAAAACAAACGTCACCTGCCCGGCAGATAAGACTTTCTTTTCTGCAGACGGAAGTTTCGCTCACCCCATGCCGCAGCACTTCAACTTTTGGATAGGGGGAATCTTTTAAGCCTTCGATTATGATAAAATCAACGGAAACGGAAAGCGCTTTGATTTTAGCGATTAAATCCTCCGCCGTAAGCGGCTCATGTGCGGAGAACATAAAACGGTCTGCAGAAAAAATCGCGGCAGCACAAGCTCCCTGCGCCGAAAAGCGGAATGTGTCTGTTTCCGGCGCGTCAGAAAAGCAGTCATGGCCGTCATGCTTGATTACTGCACAGGTAAGGCCGCGTTTTTTCAATTCAGAAATCAGCAGCAGGATCATACGGGTTTTTCCGCTGTTTTTGATTCCGCTCACACAGAATACAAATGGCTTTTGCAGCCCTGCATATTCTTCAGGCGTGTTTACATTCTGGAACATCGTTTTAGAAAGGCTTGATTTTTCAACGGGGATGTATTTTACCGGAACACAATCAAACAGCAGTGAAATTTTCAGCTTATTATTCTGCAGCTGTGTTTCTATGGCAGCAAGCACAGATTTTTTATAGACTGCGCAGAGCGGCTCCGGCATTCCGTCTATGGTCGGCACATAGCAGTCATAATCGGAGCAGAAATACTCGCACAGATATTCTGGAATCGCTGATGAAGCAAACGGCATGTCCGCGGCGCAGATAAAAACAAAATCATTTTTGCTTTCTGCAATCGCACGCCGTATTCCTTCCAACGGCCCCTTGTCCTCATGTTCATCAAAAATGATTCTGACATTTGCAGCAGCATCGTTCAATTGTAAGCAAGAACGGTATGCATCGCTCTGGCTTTCATTTTTTACGCTTAAAAGCAGCTCATCATAACCGGAAAATTCAGCAATCAGACGCTCAATAAAGGCTTTACCGTCATACGCAAGGAGCGCCTTGTTTTTATTCATACGGGAATTATTACCGCCGGCAAGAAGCGCGACGGATAGATTAGGGAAGCTGATTCTTTGCATAGCGTCAGAGCCCCATCATAAACACATTGACGGTTTCGTCTTTGTGTATCTGTGTCAGTGCCGGCACATCAACATAGCAGTTGCAGTCAACCAGATTACTGAATACCGACGAGGTATGATTTTGCACCGGAAGGAAAACTTTGTTTCCTTCCAGATGAGCGCGCACAAGTCTTCGGCGCTTGTTCACCTTATTGTAGTCACTGCAAAGCACGGCCTGCGTTTTCTTCGGAACATAAACATCTGACCGCATAAGAACGGCGGCGGCATGATAAAAATACATGTCAAAA
>CACZQF010000014.1 GCA_902783245.1 uncultured Spirochaetaceae bacterium
ACCGGCAGAATGGTGCAGTCCCGCGGTATCAGTCCGCTCGTACTGTTCTTTGCAAGGTAGGAAGCCATGGCGTTCGTTCAATTTTCAAAGGTTTCGCTTGCATTCGGCGACAGGGATATTCTTAAAGACGTGTCGGTGAACCTGCAGGCGGGCAGCAAGGCGGCGCTTACCGGCGCGAACGGCGCGGGAAAGTCAACGCTCATAAAAGTCATGGCGGGCCTGACCATGCCTGACAGCGGTACCCGTACCGTGCAGCGCGATGCGCGCATAGCCTATCTGCCGCAGTCAGGACTGACGCACCGCGGACGTTCTTTGCGTGAGGAGGCTGACACCGCCTTTGCATTCGGCTATGACATGCAGGCAGAGATCGATCGTATCGGTGATGCGCTTAAAGACAACCCGCCCGACATGGCCGATCTGCTTGAGCGTCATACTGAGCTGCTCGCGGCGCTTGAAGAAAGCGGCTGGTACCGCAGGCAGGTGCAGGCAGAGTCCGTATTGCTGGGCCTTGGTTTTTCACGTGAGGATCTTGACCGCCGGACTGAGGAGTTTTCTGGCGGCTGGCAGATGCGCATTGCGCTTGCCAAGGCGCTGATGCAGAATCCTGATATCCTGCTGCTTGACGAGCCCACCAATTATCTTGACCTTGAGGCGCGCACCTGGCTTGAGCAGTTCCTCCAGAATTATAAGGGCGGATTCCTGCTGGTAAGCCACGACCGCTATTTTCTTGACGTTACCATCAATGAAGTGTACGAGCTGTTCGGCGGCGAGCTGAAGCGGTATCCCGGCAACTTTACCCACTATGAGCAGGTACGGGCGGTGGAGCTTGAAACGCTCATCGCGCGGTATGAGCAGCAGCAGGAAGAAATACACAAGCTGGAAGATTTTATCAGCCGGTTCGGCGCCAAGGCTTCCAAGGCCGCGCAGGCGCAGGAACGGCAGAAGATGCTGGACAAGATGGTCCGCATCGAGATTCCTGAATCCCTTAAAAAAATTCATTTTACCTTTCCGCCCGCTCCCCATGCAGGACATCTGGTGATCCGTGCCACGGGGCTGACCAAAAGCTATGACGGCCAGCGTAATGTTATTGATAATCTGGATTTGATCCTGGAAAACGGTGAGCGGCTGGTTGTTGCGGGGCGTAACGGCGCCGGTAAATCCACGCTGCTCAGAATGCTTGCGGGCGTTGATGCGGACTATACCGGAACCGTGGAGCTGGGCGCCGGCGTGAGCGCAGGTTATTTTTCCCAGGACAGCGCGGAGACTATCACGGGCAGCATGAGCATCCTTGAGCTTATGGAGCAGGAGGCGCCGCTTGAGCTTATTCCTAAATTACGTGATATGCTCGGCGCGTTTTTGTTCCGCGGCGACGATGTGTTCAAGAGCATCAACGTGCTCAGCGGCGGCGAAAAAAGCCGTATAGCGCTGCTTCGCCTGCTGCTGCGCCCGGTGAACCTGCTGGTGCTCGATGAGCCTACGAACCATCTGGACATGCATTCCAAGGACGTGCTGCTCGACGCGCTCAAAGACTTCGGCGGTACGGTAATATTCGTAAGCCATGACCGTGGCTTTATAGAAGGGCTTGCTACGCGTGTGCTTGAGCTTGCTCCGGGCAGAAGCAGAAACTTTCCCGGCGGCTATGTGTATTATCAGGAGCGGCTTGCGGCGGAAGCTGCCGCCGCGGCTGGTACGGACACCGCAGGAAATACTGCGCCTGCAGCAGCCGCTGCTTTGGAAAACGCGCCGAAGGCCGCCGCAAAAACGGCGGGCCAGCTTTCGTGGGAAGAAGAAAAGCGCCTGAACGCCGAGCGCCGCAAAAAAGAGCGCGAGGTTGAGCGCCTTGAAAAAGAGATAGCCGCTGCCGAGCAGGAAAAGGCCGGGCTTGAAACAAAGCTTGCCGATCCTGCCGTGTACAGCGACGGCGCAGCATGCGCCGCGGTGCAGAAATCGCTCGAGGCGGCCGTTGCAAAGATTGATGAGCTGACCGCGCAATGGGAGCAGGCGGCCATGGCGCTGGAATAGCGCAGGCTATGCGCCGAGCAGATGCAGCCGGTGGCGTTCCTGCCACCGGGCGAGCACGGCGTTTTCCGTGCCGTCAGGTTTTGTATTATGATCGGCGCGCTCCTGATAAATTTCATTTCCCCGTACTTCTATGCACAGGCGGCGTCTGCCGCCTGTCTGCGCATATATGACCGTACATTTATGCCGGGCTATGCGCTCTATATAGGTTGCCACACAGTTATGCAGCTCAATGCCGATTTCGCACAGCTCGCTGCTGTCGGCGGGCAGGCGGAATTCATAGCCGTCTATGCTGTCCTGCAATGCAAGCTGCGCTGCGCTGTAGGCAAAGCGGACATTTTTATGTTTCATCCGGTAGGAAAGCGATGCAAGCGCGTCATGTATGCGCTCAGTGAAACCTTCGTGCAGTATTTCTTTTTTGAGCGTCTGCGGTATGTGCGGAAAATACCGGCGGAACATTTCCATGGCATCATTCCGCATAAGTATGTTCGTCTGCCCGTCCTTGATCAGCGTGTTCATTGTACAAACTTCCCCGCGTAGCTCTATGCTCCATCGCACAAAAAATACCAGATCCTTTTTTTCAAATTCGTCAAACAGATAGCTTGTGCGGCTGTTCTGAAGTACGCGTCTGTACAGGTTTATGTCACGGAAACCGGCGGCCTTGATCCTGATATAGGTAAGGAGCGAGGCGGGGCGGTCATTGAACGCCCTGCGTACGGTGGGGCAGTCATGGATTCTGAACGTACGGCAGAAGCGTAAAAATATACGGCTGTCGGTACGGTCTATGGCGAACTTTCGGCTGCGCAGCAGAGTGGTGCACAGCACGGGATACAGCCGCGGCTCAAGCGGAAGCATGGTCAGACAGTACATGGCAAGCGGCAGCTCGCTGTGCTGCGGAACGGGACCGTTGAGCGCGGCGCCCGTATAAGCACGTGCAAGCGTACGCAGGCGTGTCCATGCAAAGCGCAGCGGTGCGGAGGGAATGCAGGTATGATTTTCTAAAAAATCCTGGGCACGCCAATAATATTCCCGCTGTTTCTGGCTGTCCCAGGCGGCAAGCTCGTTAAATTCATCGCCTCTTTCTCCGCAGCCTTCAACGGTAACGGTACCGTTTTTCATATCAAATCGGATGGCCTGCGTTTTTATGTCAGGCTGGTCTGCGTCCGGATCGGTTGAGCCTTCCGGCTCAGTATGTTTGCAGAAAAGGTGCAGGGTAATCGAAAGCTGCAGCCGCGCCCGATCCGTGCTGACCGTGCTGGCAAAGATATCTTTTGAAATTCCGTTCGCATCAGTCAGGTACGCTTTGATCTGTTCATTACGGCGGACAGATTTTCTGTAGCTGATAAAGGCATCAAGCTCCGCATCATCAAGTTCTTCCACCTCAAAGCCTGAGTCGCCGCGTTCTATGCAGTCAATATGCTCTGCATAGTCGTGCAGGGACAGAAAAGGCCGGAAGGTTTCCTGATACGCTACGTACTCACAAAAAAGCGCTGCGCCTGCCGCTTCCGCTCCCTGCGGCTGCACGGCATCATTCGAAATCTCGGCCGGCTGCCACTGCCGGGTCGATTCATCGTAGCGCAGATCATGCGGAGTGAATTCATTTTTCAGACGGACGGGTACCACGGGCAAGTGTGCGGCGCTGTTGTCATGGATAAACGGGCTCCCGCGCAGCCTGCGGTAGAAAAAGTCCGTCTGCACAGGCTGCTGCGCCGGTGTGCTGGCTGCGCT
>CACZQF010000015.1 GCA_902783245.1 uncultured Spirochaetaceae bacterium
AATTTAAGATAACATCAAGGGAATACACCGCCGCAGCCTTTTCAGCCATGCTGCGCACAGCCGTTCTGAAAACCGCATATGCCCGCTGTATTCCCTGAAGGAGCAGCTTTATCATGGGTCTAAATATTAAATTCAAACTGATTGTGTCCAACGCACTGATTGTGCTCGCCGCAGTACTGCTTATTACGCTTCCGACAATCTCCAATTCCATAAAATCAGAGACCGAACTGCTGTCAGGTTCCGCAGACTATATGGTCCGCCTGACGAACACGGAAGTCGAAAGGTTCCTTGCCGTTCCTGAAAGCATACTGCTGTCCGCGGCGTCCTTTATAGAAAACGGAGAAACGTCCGTAAGCCACATAGAAGGCTACCTGCACGGCATCACTAAAGACGGCGCGAACGGCATTTCGCTGCTGTACTACGCGCAGGACATTCCGTATAAAGACGGCGGCATCTTTGCGAACGATATAAGCTGGATGCCTCCGGACGATTTTGACCAGACGACGCGCGTGTGGTACAAGGCGGCCGCCGCGTCACAGGACGTAGTCATCACCGAGCCGTATGTGGACATTGTAAGCGGCAGCCTCGTAGTCACGCTGGCCAGACAGGTCAAAGAAAACGGCAGGTTCGCGGGCTGCGTTGCCCTCGACATCACCATGGACAAGCTTGTGGACGTCATTAATGCCACAAAATTGTCGCAGAACGGCGTATCCTACATGCGAACAAAGACGGCCTGTACATCACCAATACCGAAAAAGAAAAAATTCTTACCAAGAACTTTTTTACGGAAACTGATTTTGCCGCGCTCAAATCCGACGTGGACAGCGCCGGCGGCTACGTGAACCTTTCGCTCAAAGGCGGCAGGTACCTTGTGGGCGGCAGACTTCCGTCCCGTACCGGCTGGTTTTTTGTGAGCACCGGTCCTTCGTCCGAGCTGTTTGCCGCCGTGACCGCGAGCATCAGGCTCATCATCGTCATTTCCGTGCTCGGACTCATCATCGGCCTGGCCATTTCCATCATCATCGCGCGTACGATCGCCAAGCCCATCGTAGTGGTCAACCATACCATCAACGGCATTGCAAGCGGCAGCGCTGATCTGACCAAGCGCATAAAGGTCACCACAAAAGATGAGATCGGCAGCCTCGTGAACGGCTTCAACCGCTTCTCTGAAAAGCTGCAGAACATCATCCGCGACATAAAGGACTCAAAGAACGAGCTTACGGACGCAGGCAGACGCATGGGTGAAAACACCGAGAACACTGCAGCAGCGATCACGCAGATCATCACGAACATAGAAAGCATGAGCTCGCAGATAACCGACCAGGCACGGAGCGTGAGCCAGACCGCGTCCGCGGTGAACGAAATCGCCTCGAACATAGAGTCGCTGGAGCGCATGATCGCCTCGCAGTCAGACGGCGTCACACAGGCGTCCGCCGCCGTGGAGCAGATGATCGGCAACATCAATTCCGTTAACCAGACCGTAGAAAAGATGGCCACGTCGTTCAAGCTGCTTGAGGAAAACGTAGAGGGCGGCATTTCCAAGCAGGGAGCCGTAGATGAGCAGATCAGGAGCATAGAGCAGCAGTCCGCCATGCTGCAGGAAGCGAACGCTGCCATATCATCGATCGCGGAGCAGACGAACCTGCTCGCCATGAACGCGGCCATAGAGGCGGCGCACGCAGGCGAAGCCGGCAAAGGCTTTGCGGTAGTTGCGGACGAAATCAGAAAACTGTCAGAAACTTCAAGCTCGCAGTCAAAGACGATCGGCGATCAGCTGCATAAGATTCAGACATCCATTTCTACGGTCGTCCAGGCATCCGCTGACTCGAATCAGGCGTTCTCATCCGTTTCACATCAGATTGCCGCAACCGACGAGCTGGTTACCCAGATCAAGGGCGCCATGGAGGAGCAGCAGGCCGGATCAAAGCAGATCACGGACGTTCTGTACAGCATGAACAACAGCACCACCGAAGTCCGGACGGCCGCCTCTGAAATGAGCACCGGCAACAAGATGATCCTGACGGAAGTGTCCGCGCTGCAGGAATTCACGCGCACCATGGAGGGCGGCATGGCAGAAATGTCCGCCGGTGCCAGAAAGATCAACGATACCGGCACTACGCTCAGCGTCATAGCGCAGGACGTCAAGGCGTCCATAGAAAAGATGGGCCGCCAGATCGACCAGTTCCAAGTATAGTTCTGTTTCATTCTCACGGTGCACCGGCAGCAGCTCCCGCAGCTGCCGGGCGCAAAAATGGTTTTTCTGCAAACGTGCAGAAAACCATGGTACTAAACACGGAAATCGGCTATACTGATCTCTATGGCAGATATCCACGTATTTCCTGACCCGCCGGAAGGAACTCCGGTCTCAAACTTTGTCCACCTGCACGTTCATTCAGACTATTCGCTGCTGGACGGCGCCTCAAAACTTGATACGCTCATCGCACGGGCCAAGCAGCTGAACATGCCCGCGCTGGCGCTCACAGATCACGGCAATATGTTCGGCGTGCTCAACTTTGAGCACATCTGCCACGCGAACAACATCAATCCCATCGTAGGCGAAGAATTCTACGTTGCCTTCGGAAGCCATCTTGAACATAACGACGTGCCCTACTCCCGTAAGGGCGAAAGCGGAGAGCGTCATGCGCACTACTTCCACCTGATTCTGCTCTGCGAAAACCAGAAAGGCTACGAGAACATGTCATGGCTTTCAAGCCGCGCGTACACGGAAGGCCTGTATTACGGCAAGCCGCGCATCGACTTTGAGATGCTCAAGCAGTACCACGAGGGGCTCATCTGTCTGACCGCCTGTATTCAGGGCGAGCTGCCCCAGCTGCTGCTGGCGGACAAGGACGACGAGGCCGAAGCTCTGGCAAAACAGTACGCGGAGCTGTTCGGTCCCGACCACTACTATATCGAACTGCAGGACCACGGTATTCCCGACCAGAAGATCGTAGCAAAAAAACTCATCGCGCTGGCAAAAAAGCTGAATATTCCCATGGTAGTCACCAACGACGTGCACTACTGCTACCGCGAGGACGCCGAAGCGCAGGACGTACTGCGCTGCATCGGCTTTAAGCGCAAGCTCAATGAGCCGCACCAGACCATGGGCGAAGGCCGCACGGAATGGTATCTTAAGACCGAGCAGGAAATGGCGCAGCTGTTCCCCGAGTATCCGGAGATGATCGCCAACACCATAAAGATTGCGAACATGTGCAATCTTACGATCCATCAGTACAAAACTCAGGAGCTCAAGAGCTGTCTGCCCCGCTTTGAGCTGCCTAAAGAATTCCAGACCCATGACGACTACACCAAAAATCAGGACGCCTACGTGCGTTATCTGGTTGAAAAGGGTCTGCGCATGCGCTATCCGGAAATTACGCCGGCAATCCGCGAGCGCGCCGAGTATGAGCTCGGCATCATCTTTAAGATGGGATTCTCCGGCTACTTCCTTATCGTGTGGGAATTCATCAACTGGGCAAAAAGCCACGGCATTCCCATGGGCCCCGGCCGCGGTTCCGGCGCAGGTTCTCTCGTTGCGTACTGTATGACCATCACGGATATCGATCCGTTCCGGTTCAAGCTGATTTTTGAACGGTTCCTGAACCCTGAGCGCGTGTCCATGCCTGATTTTGACGTGGACATGGACTACGATTTCAGGCAGGACATCATCAGCCACACGCGCGAGCTGTACGGCGAGCCGCAGGTAGGACATATCGTCACCTTCGGTTCGCTCAAGGCAAAGGCTGTCATAGCAGACGTAGGACGCGTGCTTGATATTCCGCTGTCGGAAGTGAACATGCTTAAAAAGTGCATTCCCGACAATCCTAAGGCAAAGCTCAAGGATGCCTTTACGGAGCCGGATGAAAAGCATCCGGATAACGGACAGCTGCTGCCGTACAAGGACGACCCGAAATATAAAAAGCTGTTCGAACTGTGCTTTAAGCTTGAGAACATCAACCGCAATACCGGTCTGCATGCATCCGGCATGGTGATCGGTCTGACCGCGCTGCCCAACTGGGCGCCGGTGTTCAAGGATCCTAAGACGGGCGAAGTCGCCGTGCAGTACACGATGGATATCATTGAGCCGTGCGGTCTTGTAAAGTTTGACTATCTGGGGCTCAAGACGCTCTCGCTCATCCGTTATGCGGAGAATATCATCAACAAGCACCGCAAGCCCGGCGAACCGGAGTTCAGGACCGACAAGGTGAGCGAAACTGATCCGCAGACATTCGACCTGTTCTGCCGCGGCGATACGGTGGCGGTGTTCCAGTTTGAATCCCCCGGTATGCAGAAAATCCTGCGGGAATCGCAGCCGCGCAAGCTTGAGGATATCGTTGCATTGAACGCGCTCTACCGTCCCGGCCCTATGGACTATATTCCGAAATACATAGAAGGCAAGCTGCGTCCCGAAACCGTCACCTATCCTGACCCCTGTCTGAAGGGCATTCTTGAGGAAACCTACGGCGTCATGGTGTATCAGGAACAGGTTATGCAGGTTGCGCAGCGCATAGCGGGATTCTCGCTCGGCGGCGCCGACATGCTGCGCCGTGCCATGGGTAAGAAGAAGCTTGAAGTTCTTATGGGCAAAAAGAAAGAATTCGAGGACGGCGCCGTAAAAGTCGGCTTTACCAAAGAGCATGCCGATGAAATCTTTGATATCATGGTGCCGTTCGCAGGATACGGTTTCAATAAATCGCATGCGGCTGCCTACACGGTGGTTGCTTACCGCACGGCCTGGCTCAAGGCACACCGCCCCGCCGAATTCATGGCGGCGAACCTGACCAATGAGATTACTTCCACAGACGGCCTGCCCGCCTATATCGAGGAAGCGCGGCGCATGGGCATTCCCGTTGATCCGCCCGACATCAACCGCTCGGACTCCATCTTTGACGTAGTAGACGGCCACATCGTGTTCGGCTTCAAGGGAATCAAGGGCATGGGAGACGCGGCCGCCAAGGCGATCGTGGAGGAACGTAACAAGAACGGCCCCTTCAAGGATTTTATTGATTTCCTGGAACGCATGACCGTTTCCACCGATGACGCCGGCAAGCTCGCCGTGAACAAAAAGGCGGTTGAAGTGCTTATAAAAACCGGTGCGTTCGATAAGCTCGGCAAGAACCGCCCCACGCTGGCGGCGAACATGGAGCGCGCATGGGATTATGCGGAGGCAAAGCACTCCGGTTCCGAGTACGGGCAGGCAAGCCTGTTCGAGGACTCCGGCGAAAAGGAGTTCCCCGACTTTGTATTCGAGGACATGGATGACATTCCCGTACGCGACAAGCTGAACGAAGAAAAAGAGCTTATCGGCTGCTATGTCAGCGGCCATCCGCTGGATGCCTATAAGAAGGCCATAGAGGACGCGGTCACCGTCAATTCCTCCAACATCGAACGCTGCGCAAAAGAATCGCAGGCTCAGCGGAATGCTGCCATGGCCTCGGGACAGAGTTCTTGGCAGACGCGGAACATCGGTAAAAGCTATGTGGCGCTCGGCATGCTGATTGACCTTAAGCCGTACACCAATAAAAAAGGTCAGCTTATGGCATTCGGCAGGCTGCAGGACTTTAAGGGTATCATAGACTTGACGTTTTTCGCCCCGGTATGGGCAGAGCTGCGGAGCAAAGTGCAGCAGGACGGCATCTATGCGTTCCGCGGCAAGGTTGACGGTTCACGCGACAGACCATCGTTCTTGGTTGATTCGCTGGAAGATCCTGAAACGCTGCAGGCACGTGCAATTCATGAGCTGCATATCCAGCTGACGCCGGACTGCAATGAAGAGCAGAAAATTACCCGTCTGCGTGATTTTTTATTTGGCACTTCGGGCACTTGCGCAGTATATTTTCATATAGACACAGGAACGACGGGACCGTTCATTATCAAGGCTAATCCGCAGATGACCGTTCCCTCTACGCCTGAATTTATAAAAAGCCTTGAAGCACAGCCGTGTGTAAGCGAAGTGTGGACGGCTTGACGACCCCGGGGAGATAGTCATGATACCAGTTTTTAGTATTCTTGCTTCGGCAGTATCTTTATACACAATGCTCTGCGTTATCCGCATTATCATTACGTGGATTCCGAGCCTTTCATACAGTACGTTCGCGCGATTTTTGTCGGCAGTATGCGATCCGTTCCTGAACATGTTCAGAAGGCTGTCGTTTCTGCGTTTTTCAATGATCGACTTTTCACCGCTCGTCGGATTCGGCCTGCTGTACGTGCTTTCCGCGCTGTTTTCAAATCTTGCCAACGGCAACGACATGAAGCTCGGCAAAGTGCTCGCCATCGTACTCAATGAGGCTTGGCTTATCGTCGCCTCCATCCTGCTGTTTCTTATCATCTTTCTGGTGATACGGCTCGTGATTCTGCTCATGGGCAGGGACGGCTACAGCTCCATCTGGAGCCAGATCGACACAAGCATCAATCCGCTCGTATTCCGGATCGCAGGCATGTTCTCAGGCGGACGCCCCATGAGCTATAAGAACGCGCTGATTCTTGTCGTTGCAACCGTGCTTGCCGTCAGACTCGGCGGCTCCTTTATCATCAGTCAGATCTGCAGGCTGCTGTTCCGGCTGCCGTTCTAGGGCACAGGAATGAAGCTTGAGGATATCCGTCAGCCGGTAACGGTGCTGCCGGGCGTAGGCCCTGCCGTTGCAAAGCTTTTTGCCGCACTGAATGTTTTTACTGTTGCGGATATCCTGACATTTTATCCCCGGGACTATGATGACCGGACCAAGCTTGTTACGCTGGACCAGTTTGCCCGTACGCCGAAAATCCATACGGTGGCCAAAGTCACCGGCCATGCATGGTTCGGCTACGGCCGCATGAAAACACTTAAAATCTCTATCAACGACGGTACCATGGGGGCGCAGCTTATTGCCTTTAACCGGCAGTTTCTGGAAAAGACCCTGCCGCCGGGCGCCGTGGTGCTCGTAACAGGAACGTTCACCGTTAAGTACAACGAGCTGCAAAGCACCGCATTTGAGGTGCAGAAACTCGCGGATTCGGGCAATGTTTCTGACTATACAAAGGGCCCGCTGCCGGGCTCGGGGCTGCTGCCCGTCTACCCGCTCACTGAAGGGCTGAACCAGAAGACCGTACGGAAAACGGCAGCCGCGGCGGTGGCGCAGTATACGGCAGGCATTGACGATGAGCTGCCGGCGTCCGTACGCGAAAAGCGCGGCCTGCTTACCAAGCGGCAGGCCGTCACGCTCATTCATACTCCAAAAACATTCGACGACATTGAGAGCGCCCGCAGGACGCTTATCTACGAGGAGCTGTACCATTTTCAGTATGCTATGGCGGAACGTGCATACCGGCACAAGGGTACGCTGCCTTCAGCAAACCTGCCTGCGGCCCTGCCGGCAGGTTCCGCAGCAGCACCCCGCCAGGGCGGCGATACCTTTACGGAGCCGCTTTCACCGCGGCAGCAGCAGCTTGCAGACAGGCTGCCCTATACACTCACGCCGGATCAGGCAGCCGTTATCGCACAGATGAATGCGGATATTGACCGCGGGTACCGGGAACGGAGCCAGCTGCTGAACGGCAAAACACCGCCGGGTACCCCGGTTACACCTGCATTCACCATGTCGCGGCTGCTGCAGGGTGACGTAGGCTCCGGTAAAACGCTCGTGGCTTTTTTTGCGTGTCTGAGGGCCATAGACTGGGGCGGCCAGTGCGCGCTCATGGCACCCACCGAGCTGCTTGCACGCCAGCATGCAGAAAATGCCGCCCGCCTGCTTGAGCCGATCGGCATACGCATCGCCTTTTTAACAGGCAAGCTTCACAGCTCCGGGCGCACACAGCTGCTCAAGGCGCTTAAAGCAGGTGACATTGATATTGTGATAGGCACACATGCGCTGTTTTCTGCTGCAGTCCAGTACAAGGACCTGCAGCTGGTCATCATCGATGAACAGCACCGTTTCGGCGTCATGCAGCGCAACGCCATCGTCAGCAAGGGCATACAAGCGTCCTCCGCGGACAATCCTGCCGTATATTTTTCGCCCCACCTGCTCATGATGAGCGCCACGCCGATTCCGCAGACGCTTGCGCTCACGGCATTCGGCGATCTGGATATATCCACCATACGGACAATGCCGCAGGGACGGCAGCCTGTAACCACCTATCTGGTGCGCGAAGGCCACGAGCAGAACGCGTATGAGGCGGTGCGTAAGGAACTGCGGGCGGGTCACCAGGCATATTTTGTCTATCCGGCTATTGATTCCGATTCAACGCTCCGGTCCCAGTCGCTCAAAGCCGCGGAGGATATGTACCGCAGGCTGTCAGAACAGGTGTTTCCCGAGTATACATGCGTGCTGGTACATTCCAAGGTGGAGCTTGAGCAGCAGCATCAGGCGCTCACCGCATTCAGGGACGGTAGCATACAGATACTGGTAGCCACCACGGTAGTTGAAGTAGGTGTAGATGTTCCTAACGCCACCTGCATGGTGATTGAGCATGCGGACAGGTTCGGACTGGCACAGCTGCACCAGCTCAGAGGACGCGTAGGCCGTGGAAAGGACCGCTCATACTGCTTTCTTATCTACAGCAGGCAGATTACAGAGACAGGTATAGCGCGTATGAAGGCGCTACGGCAGAATACGGACGGATTTGTCATTGCAGAAGAGGATTTAAAACTAAGAGGTCCCGGCGAATTGACCGGGACCATTCAGGCGGGAAATCTTACGCTCGGCATCGCGGATCTGCAGCGGGACTATAACGTACTGCTGCAGGCCCGGACGGATGCATTTGATACATTCCGCAATACTATGCAACATATGCCGCAAGACGGCGCATGCGCTGGGGATGCTGCATCCGTTTAATGGCATTCTTTTCGATCTGACGGATGCGCTCTTTAGTCAGGTTGCACACATCACCCACTTCTTTTAAAGACATGGGCTTGGTTCCGTCAATACCGTAGCGCAGACGAAGCACGCGTGCTTCCTTCGGCTTCAGCGTAGAAAGCACAGAGTTGATATCCTCGTGCATCATTGTGCTGATAGCATGCTCATCAGGAGCCGCATAGCGCGTATCTTCTACAAAATCGCTCACATTAGTGTGATCACCGGCATCGTTGATTTCAGAATCAAGCGAAACCATGTCGCGGGAAACCGCGATCATTTCACGCACATGAGCAGGATCCATCTTGAGTATACCTGCAATCTCATGAATTTCCTGTGTTTCAGTCCGTTTGCCGGTCAGACTCTTGCGAGCACGCTCAATCTGCACCAGCTCATTCGCACGGTTCAGCGGCAGACGGATGGCACGAGATTTTTCGCAAATAGCTTTCAATATGGCCTGACGGATCCACCACACAGCGTATGAAATAAAGTGGTAGCCGCGTGATGCATCAAAATGATCAATAGCGGTCATAAGACCGATATTGCCTTCGCTGATCAGATCAACAAGATCAAGGCCATAATTTCTATATTTCTTTGCCTCACGGATAACAAAACGGAGGTTTGATTTTATGAGCTTTTCTTTTGCAATCTTATCGCCTGCTGCCGCTTTAACCGCCAGCTCTGACTGCTCTTCAGGAGTATATATCTTTGTTCTGTTAATATCTTTAAGGTACAGACCAAAAATATCGTCATCGTTATTCATACTATGCTCCTTAATTATAGGTTTCTGCTATATAATTAGCAGGTTTGATGCCAACTATACCAAAATTTGAAAAATAATATAAAAAAATTGCAAAAAACATCATACTGCCGCATAAACCGGATATATACCGCTATCCGCAGCTGAGATTCCGCACTTTTTTTATATTTTTATGACGATTTTTGTTGACGATTCTGCGCCGGTTTTTGTATATTACATGTAGCGATGTACCTTTTTGACACATCGGTATTTCTTCCGCATATATAATGCGTCATTTTGATACACAGTATTTCCCTGCATGTTTTTTTGAGTCACTTTTTACATTTTTATTGACGATCGGTGATAAAAATTCGTATATTTGAAGTATGGAGATTTCAATAACAATCAATCCCCAAGTTTATTAAGGAGTTTTTATATGAAAGTCAGACCTTTAGCAGACAGAGTTCTTGCAAAACCTGAGAAAGCAGAAACAAAAACTGCATCCGGCATTATCATTCCGGACGCAGCCCAGGAAAAAACACAGACCGCAACCGTTGAAGCTGTCGGCCCCGGAACTGATGATGAAAAAATCACCGTTAAAGTCGGCGAGCGCATCATGTATGACAAGTATGCCGGAACCGCCATCAAGATTGACGGAGAGGACTACCTTATTCTCAGGAACAACGACATCATCGCCGTTCTTGAAAAATAAGCTGCTCTGAAAGCTTTCGACAGACAGTTTCCAGAGAACAGCAAGAAAACGATTATGTTTCAAAACTGCGGAGTTTTTTCCGCAGTTTTTTTTTGCCCGCAGCCATACTCTATGGATCACCTCAAAGATGTGCCCTATAGACAAAAAAAGACCGCAGGGCAAAGGAGAAACCCTGCGGCCAAAAAGGAGGAATCTTTTTATGGAAAATTCTGAAAAACTGCGGCTTTCAGAACCAGTATCCTACAGAATATGAAGATTATGGCTTTCAAACTGCAGATATGCAGTGTCGCCGGCTTCATACAGCTTGCGGTTCTTGGGGTTATACTCCGTAATCTTAACCATCTTGCCGTTGACATCAGCCTGATAGTACTGGTAGGAGCCCATGAATGTGGACAAAGTCACCGTACAGGGCAGCACACCTTGATCCGCAAGCGTTACAGACTCAGGACGCAGTACGATCTTGCAGGAGTCGCCCACAGAAAGATTTTCAAAAGAATCCGAGGTAATATCCACACCGCCCACATCAACATGCAGGGTTGAACCTTCAATCGAAGTAACTTTACCTTCAAGGAAGTTAACCTCACCGATAAAGTCAGCCACGAATTCGTTCTTAGGCTGATAATAGATTTCGCGAGGAGTCCCCATCTGCGCAATATGACCGCGATTCATAATGATAATCTTGTCGGAAATGCTCATGGCCTCAGACTGGTCATGCGTAACATAGACTGCGGTAATACCTACTTTCTGCTGAATCTTACGAATCTCAGTACGCATAGTCACGCGCAGCTTGGCATCCAGGTTAGAAAGCGGTTCGTCAAAAAGCAGAACGCTCGGCTCTACAACAAGTGCACGCGCAAGCGCAACACGCTGCTGCTGGCCGCCGGACAGCTGGTTGGTCATACGACCTTCAAGTCCGTTCAGCTCCACCAGATCAAGCATGGCAAGCACACGCTCTTTTATTTCGTTCTTGGGCACCTTGCGGATATTCAGGCCGTAGGCGATGTTGTCAAACACATTGTAGTGCGGCAGCAATGCATAGCTCTGGAACACCATGGCCGTATCACGCTTATTGGGCGTAAGCGCATTGATAGGCTGATCACCGATGTACATTTCACCTTTGTCGGGGCTTTCAAAACCTGCGATCATACGCAGCGTGGTGGTCTTACCGCAGCCAGAAGGTCCAAGCAGCGTAACAAAGCTGCCCGGAGCAATATCAAGCGATACATCATCAACCGCCGCAAAATCCTTGGCAGTCTTATAGTCTTTATAGATCTTCGTTATATGATCAAGGCGCACGCCTTTCTGCTGTTTTTTCATTTCAGTCCTCCTATTCTACAATCTTTTTGCTGGTACCGAATTTACGGTTAAAAAGGTTCATGATCATGATTGCCGTGTAGGTAATCAGAATCAAAATCGTTGCATACGCACAGGCAATACCATAATTGCCTTTTTCAGCATGCTCGTTTATACGGACGGTTATAAGCACAAACTGCGGAGTAACCAGCAGAATGATCGCTGAAATTGCCGTAATGGAGCGCACGAAGGTTGTCACAAGACCGCTGAAGAACGAATCTTTAATAAGCGGCAGGGTAACCGTCATGAACACTTTCATACTGTCCGCGCCAAGGTCATATGCAGACTCTTCTATTGATTTATCAATCTGACGCAGTGCCGCAATACCGCTGCGGGTTCCGATCGGAAGCGAACGCACGATAAATACAATCACAAGGATCGCTCCGGTACCATACAGACCGCGCATCACGCCGGTATGGAACAGGCCGCTGTTGAAACCGCGGATAAAGCCTACACCAAGAACCGTTCCAGGAACTGCCATAGCGAGCATGGCGGCAAATTCCATGAACCCTTTGCCGGCAAACTTACGTTTGACAACCAGATAGGCAATGATTATGGAAACCAGCGCCGTAATCGGAGAAGCGATCAAAGACAGCCAGATAGAATCCAAAAATACTTTGTATCCACGGTTCTTAAACACATACTGATACCATTTAATCGACAGACTGTAATCGCGGCCCCAGATCTTGAACAGAGAACCGAACACTACCAGTACATACAGTACAATAACGAACAGCGAGATAGCAACACACAGCGTTACAAGCGGAATCCGCACGCTTCTGTCAGAAATCGCCATGCGTTCACGTGAAGCCTTACCGGTAAGGGTGGCTACGGACTTACGTTCCAGCCAGTACTTTTCTACAATAAACAGGCCCATGGAGATAATCAGCAGAACAACAGCCATGGCTGTAGCACCGCTCTTATCATATGCACCGGTAAGCTGCAGGTAGATTGATGTTGCCAGCGTATCATAGCTGCCGCCGATAATCATGGGGTTTGCAAAATCTGCCACAGACTCAATGAACGTTACCAAAAACGCATTGCCCAGACCGGGCAGCAGCAGCGGCAGCGTCACAGAGGTGAATACCTTCCAGCGGGAAGCACCCATATTGCGCGCAGCTTCCTCCAAAGACGGATCAATGTTCTTAAGCAGCCCCTTCAGCATAAGATAGCAGACAGGGAAGAATGTCAGCGTCTGAACAAGTGAAATACCGGGCAGACCATACAGCTTAGTAGTGCTCAGGTTGAACACATTGCGGGTAATAACGCCCGTACGGCCAAAAAGCAGGATAGCAGACAACGACAGTACAAAAGGCGGAGAAACAACCGGCAAGATAGAAACCAAGTTGAACATTGTTTTGATGATTTTATTACCTACATTCACATACATATCAACATAGGCAAACAAAAAACCAATAAGCGTGGCAAGGATGCCTGACACAAGGCCAAGCTTCAATGTATTTCCAATCGCGGTTCTGAATCCGCTCATACCTAAAATACGGCTGAATACAGAAAGCGTGATACGATTATCTTCATAAAGACTATCTGCAAGCAGAATTGCCAGCGGATAGATAATAAACAAAACTAGGAACAGAAAAATACCAAAAATAGCCGTTATCAGGATAGGATCGGCAAACAGTTTTTTTCTGTCAAGCTCTTTACTTTGGGCGTGAACAGGTTGTGCTTTTGTCATATTATAATTCCATTAATAAAATAGCAGATATAATCTGGGAACCGACGGGCCGGTATCAGATTCACAAGAGGATACGGAACGGCAGTGCCAGGCAGCGCCGTTCCGATCCATAACCGGTTCAGTTTACTTTGTCTTTACGCGGTCATCAGAAGAGATGACAGAGAAAAAGTCCTTTACATACTGTGATGTATGAGCTTTGGCATCCTCAAAGTCATAGTTGATGGTGTTGATCTTATCAAGACCGGCTGCAACGGCAGCTGCAACAGGTTTTGCATTGTCGATAACCAGGAACTGATAAGAACCGTTTTCCTGAGCGATGTTCACACAGTCAGGAGAAAGTGCGAATTCGATGAATTTCTTTGCATTCTCAACATTCTTTGCGCCCTTGAAGATTGCAGTTGCACCGATTTCATAGCTTGTACCGGAAGCAGGAGCAGTCATGCCGAGGTTACCGTAGCCGTTGTCAACGATCTGGTATACAACATCATGCAGGAAGCCGATACCGATAACGATTTCTCCTTTCGGAACCAGTTTTGACGGGCCTGAACCAGACTTAGTGTACTGAACGATGTTCTTGTCCAAAGCCTTGAAGTATTCCATAGCTTTGTCATGACCTTTCATCTGTACCATGGTGTTCACGATAAGTTTACCGGTACCTGCAGTGTTCGGGTTAGAGAATGAGATAAGACCTTTGTACTCGGGTTTGATCAGATCATCCCAGTCCTTGGGCGGCTGAATGCCAAGACGGGCAATTTCTTCTTTGTTCCAGAAGAAGCCGAGGATTCCACGATAAATACCATGCCAGTTATCGTTCTTGTCTTTGAACTGGGGGCCAACGATGTGTGAAGCATTCTTTGCCTTATACGGCAGCAGCAGACCTTTTGCGGTCGCTTCATTGTACGGGTCGGTTGTACCGCCGAACCAGACGTCAGCAGAAGGATTGCCGTTCTCTTCTGTAATTTTTGTCAAAACTTCGCCTGTAGAAAGACGCTGATAGCTTGTTTTGATTCCTGTCTGCTGCTCGAATTTAGCACAGACTGCGCTCAGATATTCCTCTTCGCATGAACCATACACAACCAGTGAACCAGCATCTTCTTTTTTGCCACCGGCAAACAGAGAAGCGGCAGCTAAAGCAACTGCCAGAATTCCTACAACTCTTTTCATTTTTCCTCCTGAATTATCTTGCGGCAGCACCCTGCCGTATAACAATAATTCTAAGGGAGGAATTTCAAACCCGCAATATCAATTACCTTCTAAAATATCCCGAATTCTGAACTAACTGATGATTCAGGGCTGCAAACCACCTGTTTTTTATGCCGTAAATCATTCAATTCCGGCAAAGAAAACGGCTTCGTACGTTATTTTTCTTCAGGCCTCTGATCCTGTCGAGCAATGATACAGCCGGTCTTTACAAAATCTGTGGGGGAAATACCGGTATATCGCTTGAACACTTCATAGAAACGCTTGTAGTTGGTAAAGCCTGTAACAGACGCCACCTCGTACACTTTATACTCACGGCTTGAAAGCAGCTCAATCGCCTTCTGTACACGGTATTTATTCAAAAAATCAAGGAACGTCATGGACGTAGTTTGCTTGAATATCCTGCTCAGATAACTGACGCTCACCTTCAGCTCATCCGCAAGGGATTCAATGCTCGGATGCCCTGTATAATCCTGCTCAATACTGTTCAAACATGCGTTTACATGCGGATTGTCGGGAATATGTTTTATAACAAGGATCGTATTGTCCGCATTTCCGGGATAAGCCGCTTCCGTATGCTCCACATGCTGCAGCGCTTTGTCGCGTTCCAGCTGCTTACCCGCCCGCTGCACCACTTCGGCAAGCTTTTCATCGCTCACAGGCTTTACTATATAGTCAAACACCTGAAGCTCAATGGCCTGCTTGGCATAATCAAAATCAGAATAGCTTGTAAGCAGAATAGGAATAAACCGTAAGCCGACTGCCCGCGCCTGCCGTATCATCTCAAGTCCGCTCATCACCGGCATACGAATATCGCTTATAACCATATCCGGCTTAAGCGACTGAATCATCTCAAGGCCTTCCTTGCCGTCCTTGGCAGCACCAATCACCACGGCTCCCATAGCAAGCCAGTCAACCGTATACATAAGCCCGGTTCTGATAACTTCTTCGTCTTCTACCAGTAATATATGAATCATCTCACGTCCTACTATACCTAAAACCAAAAGTTTGTAAAAGCCGGATACATCCGGCAGTATCAGACTGGATTCTGCGGTATCCCACCTTGTCTGGTGTCAGGCATAGACAGCCGTACCGTCGTTCCTTCACCTGCGGTACTGTCGATCTTAAGGCCATAATCCCGCCCGTACATAAGCTGGATGCGCCGCTGCACGTTATACAGCCCGATATGGTTAGTATTATTCACCTCAGCACGCAGCAGCTGCCGTACCGCCCGCAGCCGTACTTTCGCCATGCCGGTTCCAGTATCGCGCACCGTTATAAACAACCTGCCGCCAACACACCGTGCGCTGATCCGCAGTTCCATAGAGTCTTTTGCCTCCAGCCCGTATTTCACTGCATTGCCGATCACCGGCTGCATCACCAGCTTAGGAATACGGCACGCATAGACCGTCTTAGGCACATCGATAGAAAACAGAAAACGATCCCGAAAGCGCAGCTTCAGAATGCTCAGATAGTTTTCAATGTAGTGAATATCATCGCCGATAGGAACTACGGTAATCTCATTGTTTATGCTGTACCGCAGCAGCTCCGACAGCTGCAGTATTGTCTTCTGCGCTTTGTCAGGATCAAGCTTTATAAGGAACTTTACGGTTTCAAGCGTATTATACAAAAAATGCGGATTGAACTGCATTTCCAGCTGTTTCAGCTCAGCCAGATATTTTTCTTTTGTCTCCCGCGCATTCAGATCAATAAGGCGCTGTACATTATCCAGCATGCCGTTGCATGCATCCGCTATGGCTTGAAATTCAATCGTATTGTCGCCGGTAAAGCGCTGGCTCAAATCACCATGCTCCACCTGATTGCAGGTAGCCACGATTTTTTCCACCATCTCAGAACGTTCCCTCGAAAAACGTCCCGCACTGTAGAATAATCCCCGTACAATAAGCAGCAGCGCGGCCAGCGTCATAATGCCGATAAGCACAAACGTATTCCGAGTTTCCTCAGTGTTCGAAAAAGTATATACACGGAACAGCTCATGATCAGTCGCACTCACATAGACCGCCTCGTTGCCCGTAAAGAAAAAATCCTTGGGAACATCCGGCATGCTGCAGTATTCCGGCAGCAGTTTTCCGCCGCCCGTATGAAAATAGGGATTTGAGGTCATGAACACCGTATTATGCCGGTCCGTGACCGCATAGGGCAGCTGGCTGTTAAAATATTTTCGCAGCTGCATGTCGCTGACGGTAAATACCAAATAGCCGACAATTCTGCCGCTTTCCACCACCGACCGGCCTATAATGATCTCATAGTTACCGAAAGTATTGTAATCTTTTGAAAGCTCGGTTATCACTCTGCCCGGATGCCGCTTCATCCGTCCCAACGCACCCCAGCCGATTTTTGCCTGCCACCACGGCACCGTAAAAGCGGAAGTATTGTTTCCGCGCAGCACTACTTCATAGGCACCGTCCAGTACTGTAAAATCAGCGGGAATCTTCTGAGCAAGCACAAAGCTTTTAAGCGAAGCATAGACATCAGAAACAGCAGTATTTCCGGACGGACGGATAAGCTCTGCTATCGGTATATTTTCCTCCGTCTTTGACATATACAACGCAACGGTATCGTTCAACGGAGCCAGCAGCTTGGTATTTTCACGCCGTGTTTCCCGGTACAACGAAAAATTCCACAGAAACACGGATATCATAAGCACCGCGATGGCGAACAGCAGTGCCGGAACAAGCGCATACCGGATAAATGAACGCCTGAGCTCGTCCTTAAAATGTACGCCGTTAACGTCCGTCATACGGAATATCCTTTACAGAGTTTTCAAACAGATCATGAAAATGCGCTATCCATTTCTGCTTGTTCGCGGCCACAGCTTCATAGTCAACGGCCACACAGGGAAGCGAATCCTTGGAAGGCAGAAAACTTTTAGGTTCAACATCATGCAGTACGGAACGCCGGTTCATCACCTGCGAAATATAGTTCTGCACGTCATATCCAGTAACATAATCTATAAACTTTTTTGCAGTGTCACGGTGCGGCGCATTCTTCGGCATATATACGCCGTCCGGAGTGAACACAACCCCTTCGTCCATGTAGACAAGCCCTATATTCGGATCATTCTCCGCATAATTCGCTCCGCCTTCCTCAAACGTCAGGCCCACGGCAAACTTGCCGTCAGCCACACCGGCATACACGGCCTGAGAGCTGTCCAACAGCACGCCGTCCAGATTGTTGCACAGCGCATCTACATACCACCAGCCATGATCCGGATCCCCATGACCGGCATCATACAGCATATTGATGATATGTTCCCACGATGAGGATGATACCTCCGGGTCACTGAAGGCAATCAAACCTTTCAAGCGGGGATCCAGCAGACTGCCGTAACCCGTCACCTGTACCGCACCAAGCAGATTCTTATTCACCATAATCACGCTCGGAATGTCAGAGAAGCGGTTCATCGTGCCTTCCGTATTTTTATAGACAGGCTGCATAAAGCCGTCATTTATACTCACATAGGATTCAAATAAAGATGCCGCAGGCAGAATGGAAGAATAGGAGCCTCCCCACAAAATGTCATATTCAGCAACATCCGGATACCGTCTGATATTCTCAAGCAGGATTCCGGTACCGCCCTGCACTACCTGTACCGTAATGCCGGTTTCGTTTTCAAAATTCTGAATAATGGGGGTTAAAAGCATCAGCGGATGCGGACTGGCAACGACCAGCCCGGCGGTTTTCTGGCCGGTTCCGGATCTCCGGGCGGAGCAGGAACTGACGGCGGCAATCACCGCCGCACAGCCGACGGCCAGCAGAAGCAATGGCCGCCGCCATCGCGATGATCGTTGCTGCGGCAGCCTAAAACAGACAGGAATACGCATGCACGTATTCTACGCCTTATAATTCAGATCGGTCAATATCTCCGTATGGTCGGCAAAGACCGCTACCGTATGCTCCTCGTGCGCAGAAGGTTTACCGTCAGCAGTCAGCACCGTCCAGTCATCATCAGCAGTCAGCACATCGGCAGTTCCAAGATTGATCATCGGTTCAATGGCAAGCACCATGCCCGCCTGAATGCGCGGGTTGGGACCGTAGCTCGGGCAGTTGGGGATATTAGGATCCTCATGAACTTCAAGTCCTACCCCGTGACCGCAGTAATCATAGACAACACCATAATTGTGTTTTACTGCAATGTTATACACCGCATTGCTGATATCGCTGATGCGCTTGCCCGCAGTGCAGGCCGCCACACCGGCCGTCAGACATTCTCTGGTCACTTCCACCAGTTTTTTCCACGAAGGCTTAACATTGCCTACCATGACCGTGTGCGTTGAATCGCTGATATAGCCGTCAAGATCAATGCCCACGTCAATGGAAACAATGTCACCGTCTTTTATAAACCGCTTTTTAGAAGGAATACCGTGGATAACCTCATTATTAATACTGATGCAGATAGCTCCGGGAAAATCTTCCAAATACCATGCAGGCCTGCCGCCATGGTCAAGCATAAACTGCTTGCAGCGGTCATCAATTTCTTTTGTAGAAACTCCGGGCTGCACCTCAGGCAGCACCTCATTGAACATATCCGCCAGCAGGTGGCAGGATTTCCTGATACCTTCGATTTCCTTTTCATTCTTTAAACGTATCATATTTCTATAACCTCACAAATTTTCCTCATAACATAACCGTCTAGCCGCCGATCCGTGCGGCCTCGGCAAGACAGATCGCCGCAGTGGCCGGATCGCCAATGCGCTGGTATGCAGCCGACATCTTTTTCAGAAAAAACACGTCATCGGCCTTTCCGAACCCCAGATCAAGCGCGCGCTCCCATACATCCAGTGCAAGCTCATCGCTGATACATCCTTCAATGTTGCGCTTCAGAATATCCTTAGTAAACTGCAGCACCTCGGGGAAAAACAGCCGGAAATACGAAAAAGAATATTCCATACGGATAATCTGCTCCAGCAGCAGCACGGCATCGTAATACTCGCTGCGCAGAACCAGCTCTTCCGCCAGAATATACCCGTAGTCCATAAAATCCTCGCGCGTAAACCAGCGCTTCAACGAAAAATCCGCACAGTTCGTGGTCATACGCTTGAATTCAGCCACCGCATCAT
The DNA here is from genome assembly GCA_902783245.1 of uncultured Spirochaetaceae bacterium. GTDB lineage: Bacteria > Spirochaetota > Spirochaetia > Treponematales > Treponemataceae > Treponema_D. The sequence goes on from CACZQF010000015.1 coordinate 19,610, forward strand.
CCTCACGGTGGTGCATAAGATCAAAAAAAATAAGCTTGGCGCGGCTTTCCTCATCTTCCCGCGCTAAAAGCCACGTACGGTAATCAAAATACGCAACGTTTGAACGGCGGGTATGATGGCGTGTAAAAAAAGATTCGTCAAAGATCGCACGCTCACGTGCATTGGAAAGTATTTTATATGCTTCCGTTATCCGGCGGAACGCATCAGTCGTCCCCTCATCACGGGACGCATCTGGATGCAGTTCCTTTGCCAAACGGCGGTAGGCCTTTCTGATTTCGGCGGCGGTGGCATTGACCGGAACGCCAAGAACCTTATAGCAGTTTTCCAAAGGGAACTCTATGCAAGCCTGAACAGCTGCTCAATCTGATGATTCTTTACAACCATAACGGAACACCGCGCATTAGAAATTATTTCGCTCAACGATATGGAAAAAGCCGATCGGGCAGAATAGGTTCCTGCAGAAACCTTCGAATCCTCCCTGCCGCCTATAAGAATAAGATTGGCCGCAAAGCTGTCCGCAGCCTTTACAATTTCAGCCCAGACCGCTCCTTTACGTAATTCAGTCTCAATCTTCACACCTTTCTGCTTGGCCAGATCCTCAATATAGCGCAAAGAATGATTGCCGTCCGTACTCAGATTCGATTCATATCCGGCGCTTTCCTCCGCTACAAACAGCTGACTCAGCGTCAGCTGCTTTAAGGTGGCAGTATCCACAACAAACACAGCCTTAAGCTTAAGCTTATACTGCTTTGCCATCATAATTCCGTACATGGCCGCATGCAGAGAAGCTTCAGAACCATTTACCGCAACCAAAACATTTTGAAAAAGAGGTTTTATCATTTTGTACCTTCCGGCTTATTCTTCCGGTTTTTCAATGATTTCAGGACAAACACGTTGTCCCGCTCACGCTCTTCAAGTACACTTTCAATATATTTTTTTGTCTCGCGGGTCTGAGGAATCACCATCTTATCAAGCGCATTGACACGCCGCTGGGTCTTCTTCACTTCCGAGGCAAGGCGCCATACGATCGTACGGATAGAAGCCATCTGGGTAAGCAGGTTAAGCAGCTCAAAGAAATCAACCATAACCTTGTCGCTGTCGGCCAGCGTACCCATAAATGAATAGAACAGCTGCCTCTCAGGGAGCTGGACGTCTATAGACGAAAACTTCATACCGCCTATAGTAACGGGCTTTTCCCTGATCGTAAAATCATACTGCACCGACTTGGCCACAGCCTCGATCCTGTCGCCGCCGGCAGCCATAAGCATATTGCGCAGCGCAGGATATGCAGAGGCAATCACCTTATCCATCTGCTGCTCAAGCAGCTTAACCTGCTCCACCATGTGCATAAGCTCCATGACAAGGATTTCACGCTTCTGTTCCAGCAGCTCATAGCCGTCCTGTGAAATAGTAAGCTGCTCCTTCATTTTGAGCAGATTGGATTTTGTCGGTGCAATATTCAGTTTTACCATCTTCTCGTATTCCTACTCTGTCTTAGGCAGATACTTTTCAATGAACTCCGGCTTAATCCGGTACAGCTCTTCTCTTGGCAGCAATGACAAGCATTTCCAGCCTATATCAAGCGTCTGCTCGATCGTACGATTCTCATACTCATCCTGCGCAAAGAATTTGCTTTCAAGCTCCTCGCCGAACCGCAGATACTGCTTATCCACTGCAGAAAGCTCTTCCTCACCGATAATTGCAGCCAGATTGCGGATTGACTTTACTTTTGAGTATGCCGCAAACAGCTGGCTTGAAACGCCTGCATGATCCTCACGAGTCATGCCCGCACCGATACCGTCCTTCATCAGACGGCTCAGGCTCGGCAGGCCGTTCACCGGCGGATACACACCCTTCTGGGACATCTCGCGGTCCAGAACAATCTGACCTTCCGTAATATATCCGGTCAGATCAGGAATCGGGTGGCTGATATCATCGTTCGGCATAGTCAAAATCGGAATCTGCGTAATGGAACCCTTGGAACTCTTAATACGACCGGCACGCTCATACAGCTCAGCCAGATCTGAATACAAATATCCGGGGTAGCCCTTACGTCCGGGAACCTCACCACGGGTAGTTGATATCTCACGGAGCGCTTCGCAGTAGTTCGTCATATCAGTCATTACGACCAATACGTGCATACCGCATTCATAAGCCAGATACTCAGCAGCCGTCAGCGCACAGCGCGGAGTGATGATACGTTCAATAGAAGGAGCGTCTGCCAGAGACTGGAACATAACGACCTTAGAAAGAACGCCGGACTCCTCAAACGTGTTGATAAAATACCGGGCCACGTCGTATTTAATACCCATACCTGCAAACACCATAACGAACTGCTCATCGCTGTTCTTCAGACGTGCCTGACGGATAATCTGAGCAGCAAGCCTGTTATGGGGCAGACCGTTACCACTGAAAATCGGGAGCTTCTGTCCGCGGATCAGCGTGTTCATACCGTCTATAGACGATACGCCGGTTTGAATAAAGTCCCTCGGATAGACACGCGCATACGGGTTGATGGGGTTGCCGTTCACATTAAGTTTTTTAGACGACACGATCGGCGGATAACCGTCAATCGGTTCGCCCAGACCGTTGAATACGCGGCCAAGCAGCTCCTCGCCTACCCGCAGCTCCAGCGGCTCTTCCAAAAACTCATAGGTCGTATCATCCAGATCAAGTCCGGTCGTAGTACCAAAAATCTGAACCACGGCGGCCGTCTCAGAAAGATCCACCACACGGCCGGTACGCTTTTCACCATTCCGGTCACGTACCTGAACGATTTCATAATACGAAATATTCTCCGTACGGCGGACAACAATAATCGGTCCGTCTATAGAAGTAACGCCGCGATATTCTACACCTTTCATACAGCCCCCGTGTTACGGTACATTCTTTCCAACTCACCCAGCTGATCATCAAGGTGTCCTTCAACAATCTTGATCTTTTCAAGCTCTTTGTTGGGAACCTGTGATTTTATACGTACAATCTCTTCTTTTACCGGCAGTGAATTCACGCGCAGCAGAGGCGCACCCTGCTTAATAACGGCCAGAGCACGACGGTAAAAATTCATAATAAGGACAAGAATCGCAATCTGCTTTTCAGACACACAATACGCGTCCACTTTATCAAATTGATCCTGCTGCAGGAAGCCGTTCTTTATCATATCGGCAACCGTAAGGATAAGCCGCTCGCTTTCAGGAAGCGCATCGGGACCGATCAGGCGGACAATCTGCTGAAGCCGCTGCTCCTTTTTAAGCAGATCAAGCGCATCCAGACGGACGGTTGCCCATTCAGGCTCATGCCGCTCCCACCAGCCTTTTACCTCTTCCGCATACTCTGAATACGAATCGATCCAGCCGATAGCGGGATAATGGCGCGCGTTGGCAAGCTCACGGTCAAGTGCCCAGAAACAGCGGATAAAACGCTTTGTATGCTGCGTAACCGGCTCAGAGAAGTCACCGCCGGGCGGTGAAACCGCACCGATAACAGAGACAGATCCCTCACGCTGGCACAGCGAAGTAATACGGCCCGCACGCTCGTAGAATTCGGCAAGCCGTGTCGGCAGGTATGCAGGGAAACCTTCTTCCGCAGGCATTTCCTCCATACGGCCCGAAAGCTCACGAAGCGCTTCAGCCCAGCGGCTCGTAGAGTCGGCCATAATAGCTACGGCCATACCCATATCACGGTAATACTCAGCAAGCGTAATACCGGAATACAAAGAAACTTCGCGTGCCGCAACCGGCATGTTGGAAGTATTAGCTATCAGAATCGTACGCTCCATCAAGGAACGTCCGGTACGCGGGTCAATGATCTCAGGGAATTCATTAAGAACATCCGTCATCTCATTACCGCGCTCGCCGCAGCCGATATACACGATCAGATCAGCATCACACCATTTAGCCACGGCATGCTGCGTCATGGTTTTGCCCGTACCGAATCCGCCCGGAATTGCGGCAGTACCGCCCTTTGACAGCGGGAAGAACACGTCAATAACGCGCAGACCGGTAACAAGCGGCTGCGATACCGTAAGTTTCTGAGCATACGGACGAGGCTTACGGACAGGCCAGTACTGAGAAAGCTTTATCTCCTCGTCCAGCTCCGTCACGCCGATCACTTCATCCACCGTATAATCACCGTCGCCGGCGAATGTCTTCAAAACACGGCCGCGCACAGACGGCGGCACCATGATAGTGTGCAGAATAGAAGGTGTTTCCTGAACGGTTCCGAGCGGCATACCGGGATAAATGGCAGCGCCCGCTGCTACCGCAGTACCGTCAGAGCTCTTACCGACCTCAAAATGCCACTTCTGATTCACATCAAGCGGCTCAGTGCGCTGACCGGCAAGCAGGAACGCGCCCTTGTCTTCGTACATAGCCTTAAGCGGCCGTTGGATACCATCATAAATCGTGCCTACCAGACCGGGGCCAAGACGCAAAGAAAGCGGGCGGCCTTCGCTCACCACTTTACCGCCTACCTGCAGGCCGGTGACATCCTCATATACCTGTATCGTTGCCCTGCCGGCATTCTGGCGGATAATCTCGCCGATAAGCTCTTTTTCGCCTACATGGACAACGTCATAGAGTCCGCACCCCTCAAGCCCTTCGGCAAACACGATCGGACCCGAAACACGGACGATTTTACCTTCAATCATTCATGAGCCTCCTGTCGAACAAGGCATCAACAAGCTCCTGGCTGTGGGTATCCTGAATCTCAGAAATCAGCTCATCCGTCGTCAGACGGCAGCGTACGGTCCGATCATCGGACTCCAGAATAATTCCCGCGTGAACGCTCACATGGGGCACTGCAGTCTGGCCGGTTCGTTCAAATTCAGTCTCCTGACAGGAAAGCAGGTTCGCTCCCAGTTCTTTTTTCAGGAAAGTTTCTGCCCGCTTTGCTTCAATACCGTAATACCGGGCATGTATCTTTTTATCGGACACCAGCTTTTCATACCGTCTGAACATACGCTCAAACAGCTCAAAGCGCTTCGCGTCCGTCAATGTTTTCAAATACTCATCTATCGCTTTATAAACCGCTTCATTAAGGAACGAAGCCAAATAGCGCTTTTTTTCCAGCGGAAGAGCAGCGTTTATATCATGCTCGAACTGGCTGATTTGTTTTTCATAAACCGAAGCCCGTTCCGATCTTGCCGTAGAAATACGATCAGGCACAGACGCCAAGAGCCTGCTGCATTCCTGATCCGCAGATTTTAAGATTTTCTCTGCCTTCTTTCTGGCATCGGCTTGTATTTCTTTGTCGAGAATCTCGGTTGAACGTAATTCTTCCATAAAATCCTTCTACTACACCTGCACACCGATAGCTTCACGGATAGAATCGGTGAGAGACTTTCTGCCTTTTAAGTGCCCCTGAATACCCGGTATCTCAACAATAAGCGGGTATCCGCCTTTCTTCTGCCAGTCAAGCACTTCCTGCTCAATCATGACAATGACATTCTCTGTGAGAATAAGTACTTTGGGGCGTTCTTCATCCGTCGGAGCAGAAAAAGTGCCGCCCCTGCCGGTAACCCGGTTAAACGCGGCAAGCGCCTCATCCCGGGTTACAGCAACCGTACCTTGTACGCCAACAAGGCCAAAAGCGAGCACCAGTTCCCGTTCGCCAATAACAAAATACTTCACAGCGGACTAAAACTACAGAATGATGATAAGAAGGCCTACAAGGAAGCCCCACAGACAGATACCTTCTGCCAGACCGACGAACGGAAGGGCCTTACCTGAAAGCTCGGCATTCTCACTCATGGCGCCCATAGCAGCAGCACCGATCTTACCTACAGCCATACCACCGGCAATACAGGCAATGCCGACCGCAATAGCCGCAGCAAAATATTTAAGTGAAGAAGCACCGGCCGCAGCGGCGGCATCGGCAGACTCAGCAAACAAACCTGCTGCAGACAGCAGAACAGAAGCAATCGCAAACAATCTCTTTTTCATAACACTACCTCATGTAAAAGCTGCAGCCGCAGTGCAGGCCGTAACGGCCGGACGCCGGAAGCTGCCGCCAATATATTTAACGCATAATACTATGCGCTGTATTCAAACTTAAACGGTTTAAATTCCCGTCCCGTCTCATTAAAGAACTTTGAGAAGAACTCATAGTACTGCAACCTGATAACCTGGATCGCAACGATCATGCCCTCAAGCAGGATCACCACGGCGTTACCGATTATCAGAACCACAATTCCGCCGACGCCTCCCACCAGATGCGTCATCGTGTTGATGATATAGCCCAGAACCGCATGAGACAGCGCGAACGCGCCCACACGCATAAAGCTTACGGAGTTGGACAGATAGCCGGACACAACCTCAATAAGATCAACGATACCGCCGATCACCGCAGAACCGATGCCTTCCTCAAAGACAGGCCGCTTGCCTTCCACCAGACGGGCCAGCGGTTCCCAGAACGCGGCACCGAACAGCGTCACGCCTATGATAATCCAGTCATAAGGAGCGGGCGTATGATGGAACGCGGCGACGCGTACGGCAAAGGCAACCACATACCAGAAGAAGCAGGCGCCGCAGATACCGCTCTTTCCGAACAGAGCCTGACCAAGACGGTTCATGCTGAACTGATTGCAGATGTTGATGATAAGACCGATGGAGTTGATGATGAATCCCACGCCGATTGAGAATCCGAAGAACATAAACATACGCGCAATGGACTGCGGATCCGATGACGGCATCATCTTAAGGATCGGCGCACGCGGCGTGCCGAACAGACCGGTCACGAACTCCGCGAACGGCTCAAGCAGCGTCTCATTAGAAAAGAACTCACCAGTAAGCAGTCCCATGATTGAGCTGCTCACGCCGATCGATATAAATACGGGCGCAAACTTATTCCATCCGCCCACTTTAATTACATTCTTAGCCATAAGGATTCCGGCGATAAGGAATACAAGTCCCTGGCCGAAGTCACCGAACATAATGCCGAACAGAATCGTAAAGAACAGGGCCACGAACGGCGTAGGATCGATCATACCGTACACCGGAGCACCGTAGCTGAAAATCATGCGCTCAAAGGCTCCCACCAGCTTGCCATGCGTAAGCTGCACCGGCACCTTTTCATGACCGGCAATAACCGCAGGCACCTCGGACGGCTGGTACTCACGCACCGCGATGCGGCCTTCGGTGAGCTGATCCAAGTCCTTCATAAGCTGCTTGCTGTCGAACACGGGGACCCAGCCCGTCAGGCGGTATACCATATGGGTTGACTGCAGGCGGCTCTTAACGTCATTGACCTGCATGCCGAGCGAGAACGTACCGAGCAGGCGCATAAGCTCAGTCTTATGGGTCAGCGCAAAATTGTGCCGTTCGTTCACTACTTCATCCAGAGCCTTTTCCGCAGCAAGCCGTTTCTGCTGCAGCGTATCAAGCGCGTCATCAGGGATTCCCTTAAAGCCTTTCGGAACCTCCATGCCCACAAATCCATATTTTTTCAGTTCCGCATCAAGAGAAAAACGGCCTTTTTTAGAAGATGCGGCCAGAATCCGGGACTTATCATCACCAAGCTGCACCACAATACCGCGGTCACCGATAGCGAATTTAAGCTCGTCAAGAACCGCCGGATCAATCTTACCGATACGCAGCGTCAGGAACGACAGATGCTCAAGCTCTTCGTACGGCATCTTAAGGTTGGCGAACGCGGCCGCCTCGTGGTATGCCTCATCCACGCGCTTGAGCGCCTCGGTCTGAGCAACCTCATTATTCTTCAGCTCGTTCACAGAAGCCACAAGGCTGTCTGCAGTCGCATAATCATCGCTGACCGGCAGAACCGCATCAGAAATAGAAACTTCATCCTCAATATTCAAATATGCGCGCAGCTGCTGCAGATGCTGGAACACTTCGGCATCCATGCTCACCGCATCAGACTTATCCGTACCTGCGGAAGCAAGCATATCATTCTGAAATTGAAACGTTCCGCGGCGGCCCAGGAATTCAATCACACGGTCAATATCCTGTTTCAGAACCATCAACTCTATAAGACGCATCTGTGTCGTTCTAGCCATTTTACCCCCCGGCTTTTTTTATTTTCCGTTCTCTTTTTTTACAGACCAGCAAACTTCATGGCGTCTGCATTCTCCACGTTCATACGCAGGCTTTCAGTCGCGGTACGAATCATAGAAACTTCATACTGTTTGATCTTAAACCAGCTTACCAGCACCATGGCTGAAAGCGGATATGCATGAAACTTGCGCAGCATAAGCGCATTAAAACGCTTGCGAGCCTCAAGCTCGACCCACCGAGGATCAACGGACCAGACGGTGCCCTCTTCATGGGGATTCAGCAGCTGCGCATACTTCCATCCGGACCAGTCCTCCCAGTTGGAAATATCTTTATTCAGAATAGCAACCGCATCACCGGCGAGCACGTCATCAGGCAGTGCACGATCATCGGCATAGGCAAGCAGCGGCAGAATCTGCTCCGGACTCATAGTATAATACACTTTCAAGCGCAATGCCCAGACCACATTCTGCATTGCATATTCATGCGCAATAAAATCAACAACCGGCTTACGCTCAGCGCCCGGCAGACGGTTCGCGCTCGTCCACAGCTCGCGCATATACTGCATGTCAAGCCGGTTATCAAAATCCTTCTGCTCAGAAACAGACGGCACGCGGTCATACCATGCAAACGGAGTATCGGCCGTCATGGCGGCAATATCCGGCCAGCGGTCATAATGAATCACGGCAAACGGCGCTATATCGGCCACGGCGGGCATTTCCTTCCGGCCCGTAGCAAGCGCGGCGCCGATGCGCTTAAGATTTTCATACTCAAAGCTGCGCAAAAATGTCAGGAAAATATCATCGGGTTTAGAATAATTCTGGATTAATTTTACATACTGGGCAACAAAGCGGCCCTGCGCTTCCTGCTCGATTCTATCAGCAAGCATAATCTCAGGAACGGCAGGAACCTCGCCCGAAAACAGCAGAGACCACAACTCTGTAAGTGAATGAACAGAAAACAGTTTGGCGGCACGCGGTCCTACAAAGGACTTCTGCAGCATACCGCCAGCCTTTGCGCATACATACGCAGCAGCGGCAGAACGATCCATACTTCCTGCTCCTTATGCCGGAAACAGCAGTGAATCCAGCAGCTTCGTAAATGCAGCGGTGTTCCGCTCAGTTTTTTCCAGAGAATCCTTATACTGCTGCAGATCAGCGTCGTGGGAAGCGGATAAGGCTGCCGTCTTTTTAGCAGATTCAGCCTCCAGCTCGGTGACAAGCACTTCAAACTGCTTCCGGTACTCACCGTCAGCCTGAGCTCTTGCTGAAGCAATTCTCTTAGAAGCCTCTTTTTCGGCCTCGTCAATAAGTTCCGAAGCACCGCGCTCTACATCCAAAAGATGACTGATAATATTACCATCTTGTTCTGCCATAGTAAAAGCTCCTCTTGTTCAAAAGACAGTCAGCAGACTTGTAAATCAAGGCAATATGGCTAAAAACTCATGGCAGCTGCCGCTGCCATGCATAGACGTATGTCTGGTTTACCCCGCCAGCTCCGCTTCGCAGGAAATAATAAAATCATGTATTTCCTGCGGTGTTTTTTTACTCAATATACACCGTTCAAAATCAGGCACATGCAGCAGTTCCGCAAACACACGCATAACCTGCAGGTGGTGCTCGGACGAACCTTCGGCAAAGAGAATCATAAACACAACATGCACCGGGCTGCCGTCCAAAGAATCATAATCAATGCCGGCACGGCTGATACCGACCGCGCCGACCGCACCACGAACAGTTCTGCTTATGGCATGCGGCACGGCGACTCCCGGCATAATGCCGGTGCTCATTTTACTTTCTCTTAACCGGAGGGCTGCGAGCGCTTCGGTCCGGTCTATCTGAGGCTGGGCTGAGACCAGCGTCTCAAGCATCTCCTCAAACAGCTCGTCTTTATCCTCGCTTTCCAGATTTATAACAATGTTTTCTTTAGGAAATAACTCTCCCAGCACTAAACAGCCTCCGTAAAACTCAGCTATTTTTCAGCAGAGGCATCGGACGTTGCGTCCGATGCTTTCTGCCACCACTTAGAAGCATTAGCAGCCTCTTCAGCGCTCTGCTGAATTTCTGCGGCAGTGTCGGCAAGATTCTTTTCTACAGACGGTTTTTTATTCAGAAGAGCCAGCACAAAGCTGGTCACAATAAACAGTGCGACAAGCACAAAGGTTGTCTTTGTGAGTACGCTTGCGGAATGAGATCCGAACGCCGTAGAAGTACGGCTGCCGAACATACCGCCCGATGAAGACTCATCGTTCTGAACCATAACAATAAGAATTGTGAAAATACAAATAATAACAAAAACAACCAGAAGGACTACGCCTAAAGCACCCATAGTAAAACTCCAAAATAGATACGTTTCGTAAAATACAGTGGCATATATAATAACTTAATTAGTATAAATGGTCAATGAAAATGGAAAAATCAGTTTGATTATGAACATTTCCAGCCAGCCGGCCGGCAGCGTACACTATTCTATACCTAATCCTTGCAACGTCTGGAACAGCCTGCCTTCCGGAGTATCGGCCAGTGTCCGGTACGTCTCATCCGCAAGCTTCTTGCCGGAAGTTTTTTCCACGGCGCAAACCTGCAGCACCCTATTACAATCAATATCAAAAGTGATTTCTATCTCCGGCACCCCTTTCGGTGCCGGAGGAATACCGTTACAATCAAATGTTGTAATCGAGACGGCATCCGCTGCAAGATTTGACTTTTCCGCCTGAGCACTGCTCTGCTC
>CACZQF010000016.1 GCA_902783245.1 uncultured Spirochaetaceae bacterium
CGGGCGTCACATACTCCGCATCCGTGTTCTTCAGGCGGATAAGCGTCTCGGGCGTAAACATAGGCACGTTCACCGGCGTAAAGACAATCCGCTCGCATTTTCCGCGCAGATAGGAAAGTCCCAGCTTTACGGAATCAAACAGCTCAGGATGCTCGGGATGCTCATTGGGAATAAATACGCAGCCGAAACCGTTCAGCTCGTATTTTACCTCAAGCTCATCGGCACCTGTTATGATCACGACAGGAAAAATACCCGCCTGCTGGAAGGAAATGACAATACGCTTGATTACCGGTATTGTTCCTACCTGCAGGAGCGGAAGCGCGTCTTTTTTACTTGCGGCGGCAATAATGCCGCCCGTATGGCTGATGCGCATATGCGGTCAGGTTCCTATCCGATGATCGCCTTTACGGCTTCGATCACCGCCTTATCCTTGGCATCGCGCAGGAAGTATTCCTTAAAGTGCTTGCCGGCGAACGCACCCTTTACCAGCTGCGCGTCCATTTTGACCAGATCATTGAGCACCGTTACAAAATCACGATAGGTCACGGCCTTTACCTGATCAAGAATTTTTTTGTTGCGCTGCTCGGGTACGGCACGCTCGCGGGGATATCCCTGACCGGCGGGCTCGCAGAACAGTTTTTCAAAGATATATTCCAGATTCAGGTCACCGCCCCAGCCGAATCCTTTGGCGAACGGAATGGCGATGGCGTTGCCGTCATTTATCTGGGCAAAGGTATATGCGTCAAGCGGATCCTCTACATGGCCGCAGATAACGCCGGGGAAGCTGTTCAGGGCAAGCATGGCGCCCTCACCGGTACCGCAGCCGGTGATCACATAATCAGCGGCGCCGGAGTTCAGCAGCGCTGCTGCCAGAATTCCGTTCTGAACATACGTCAGCTGAGCCTCATCGTCCGCGGCGTACATGCCGTAGTTCACCACTTCAAACCCCATGGGCTCCGTAACCTTTTTAAGCGCCTGAAAAATAACCGCGTTCTTGGCGGCCTGGCTGTTCTCATTGATAAGTGCGATTCTCATACTATAAACTCCTTATAATTTTTATCATGTATATCTATCAGGCTGCGGCTCAGTAATGCACCACATCGCCTGCATGCCGCACGGCTTCTATGACGCCGGCGGCGGCCGGGCTCTGCAGATACGCAAAGGTTGCGTCAGGCACCAGGCACCGCAGCAGCTCCTGATCCCCCGTCTGCAGCGCCGTGCGTACGGTGGACGCGCTCACGATCATTTCGCCGCCCGGGGTCATCGCGGTACGCCGCGGAATCTCAGTGCAGGCGATGCCCGCCTCCGGCAGCCGCTGCAGCAGCACACGGTTATATGCCGCCGTTACACGGCTTGCCGGCTCCTGCCCTATGTAGCGCCCGGTGATTCCCAGTTCATGCGCAATGCGGATGAACACGCGCGCGTCAAGCTCCGCATATGAAGCGATCACTTCATCCTCATCCTTCTGAAAATAGCTCGGAAAGGTTGCGCAGCTGATCATATATGGTCCGCTTTTATGCACCACCACGTTTTTATACGGCGCGCACCCGCGGCGCACCAGCTCATAGCGTACGTCGGCGGGGAACAGGCTCGTGTCTTCGCTGAGCACGAACACGTGCACAGGTGCCGGCACCAAAGCGCTGCCGGCAGCCGCAGACGCCGCCTCAATCAGCGCGGCATGACCGAGCGTAAAAGGATTGGCGTTCATCACCACGGCAAGGCCGCCGCCCGTACCGGAACCGGCATCAGACGCCGCAGTTTCCTGCCGCACGGCATCCAGATAGTCCGAAAAGCCGCGGCGACGGTTCTCCATGAACACTACCTGCCCGCTGCTGCGCGCAAGCTCATAAAAGCCGTTCGATGCAAAAAACTTTGCCGCGGACGGCTTGGTATATAAAAACAGGTGCGTGTACCCGCGCCCTGTCTGCACCGTAAGCAGGTGCGACAATATGCTGTTCAAAAGCCCTTCGCCCTGCCGGTCCGCCCTGACGGCAAAGCAGCGCAGCGTGTTCTTAAAGCAGCTGCCGGTGGCAACCGCACGGCGATCGTCATCGAATATGGCGCACTGGTAGTCTATATGGGGATCAAGCCGGATACCGCTGTCCGCAAGCAGCGCCTGCACCGCGGCACGGCTTTTTTTGTCGGAATCGGAAACAGTCTCCACCACCGGCGGAGAAAACAGAAAATCGCTCATACTGAAAAACTGTACCCGATACCCCATACCGTGTCTATGTACACCGGTTTTTTAGGGTTATCTTCTATTTTATTACGCAGGCGGTTGATATACACCATGATAGCATTGTCGTCCACCACTACGTCACCCCACACCTTTGCATATAAATCTTCTTTAGAAAACACCTGCTTGGGATGCTCCATAAACAGCTTCATAAGCTGCAGCTCCTTGGAAGACAGGATGACCTCGGCGCCGTTCTTGTAAAAATGCATGGTAGTCGTGTCGAATGAAAACGGTCCGGCTTTTATGACCTGCTCGGCACCGCCTTCCGCATGCTGGCGTGACCTGCGCACCACCGCCTTTACCTTGGCGCCGAGCACCACAGGATTGAACGGCTTGTTCACGTAGTCGTCCGCGCCGATATCAAGCCCGTACAGCACGTCATAGTCTTCGTTTTTTCCGCTGACCACGATCACAGGAATCGAATTGCCTTCCTGCCGGATACGCTTGAGCACCTGAAATCCGTCAAGCTCGGGCATAGTCACGTCAAGAATGAGCGCGGAGTACGCCTCACTCCTCAGCTCCTGCAGCGCGTCGATCCCGTTCTTTACGATCTTAGTCTCAAAGCCATTACACGAAAGCACTTTGACCAGCAGTTTACCGATCGCTTCGTCATCATCAGCAACAAGAATTTTATCCGCCATTTTTCTACCACTTTCAGATTATAAATGATATACTAAATAAGTCAAATACGTAGTTTTTCGGGAGCGTCCATGAAACTGTCAAAACGATGGGCAGTCATCAATGCCGTGGGAGCAGTCTGTATAGCACTGCTCTGCTATCTGCTTGTAATGCTTTCAAAGCAGTATTCCTCAATGATCATCGAAAACCGCAGCACGCAGCTGCAGATTATCTGTAAGACCGTCTCCACCAATCTGGGACTCGGCATACAGCGCGACGTCAATAATTTCCTTTATTTTGTACATACTGATGTCCTGGGACTCACAGATGACTTTCCGCAAGAAAAAGCAGCACAGGAAAAACGGCGGCAGGAGCTGTATTCCATATTCTGCTCATACAAGCGGTACAATCAGGACAGCATTTCGAATATCGTACTCACTAAAAAAGGCTCGGATGTACCGATCATATCGCTTACCCAGAACACGTACACGCTGTTCCATGAGCTGGGCGCACAGGACGGACGAAAGATGACGCTGTATTTCGGCGAGCCGAACACCCTGTATCTGGCAATACATTTTCCCCTGCAGAACGGCTACGTCATCACGAGCTATATCGACATGAACATTCTGTACGAGCAGTACGTCTCGTTCATTAAGCTCGGCAACAAAGGCTACATCATGGTAAAAGATCACGAAGGCGTAGTCATCATGCATCCGCTCAAAGAACAGATCGGCGTAAACGCCGCCACCGGCCGCCAGCAGCTGTATCCGGGCGTAACGCTCAAACTTGACAGCCTGCAGAAAATGATCGAGCACCAGAAGCAGGGGCAGGAAGGGTCTGACATCTACTACTCCTACTGGTGGCCGGACAAAGCCAACATCAAGCTTATCAAAAAAATATCCGCCTACGCGCCGTTCCATATCGGCGACACGTTCTTTATTATCAGTGCGGTCACCGACTACGAGGAGATAGCGCAGCACATCAGGACAAACCTGCTCACGCTGATCTCGCTGTCGCTGCTGCTGTTCGCCATCATTCTGGTGCCCACCATTGTGGTCATATTCGTTTTCAACCGCACCGCAACCGTAGAAAAAGAAAACTCCTACCTGCGGCAGCTCAACGAAACCCTCAACACGCTGCACAAAAACGAGCAGATCATATCACACGGGCAGCGTCTTGATCTGATCGGCACCATGACGGGCGGCATCGCCCATGAATTCAACAATCTGCTTACGCCCATCATGGGCTATTCCGGCCTGCTCATGCAGACTATGGACAAAAACGATCCGAACTACGATGACATTACAGAAATCTTCGATGCCGCCGGCAAGGCGCGCGACATCATCCAGCAGATATCGCAGCTGAGCAAGAATAATCTTGATGTAGTATACAAATACTGCGACACCAAGGAGCTGCTCACGCAGGCGGTAAAGATGGCGGGCGCCATAAAGACTGTAAACATAGAGCTGTCGCTCATGATCGAGGACAACGTGACCGGCCTGTTCGGCAACATGACGCAGCTGAACCAGATACTGCTGAACCTGTTCGTCAACGCATTCCACGCCATCGGCACCGAGCAGCCGGGCTTTGTGCGCATCTCATGCCGCAACACAAGCAAACGGGAGCTCATGTATATCGTGCCGCAGGAACAGCGCAAGAATCTGGACGAAAAGAACACGGACTACGTGGAAATCTCCATTCTGGACAACGGCTGCGGCATGTCGCCGCAGGTAATGGATAAGATTTTTGATCCGTTCTTTACCACCAAGTCAAAGGGTACCGGTCTCGGTCTTTTTGTGGTACAGAACATCATCACGGCGCACCGCGGCGTGATTCTGTGTGACAGCAGCGAAGGCAAATCAACCGAATTCAAAATCCTGCTGCCCGCGGCACTCTCAAACGCAGGCAGCCCGCAGGGAGCCGGTCCCGCGGAAAGCGCCGTTACGGAGCAGTACTGCAGCGGACTGAACGTACTTATTGTGGATGACAACCGCCGCGTGCTCAAAGTACTGCAGAAAGGGCTTGAGCAGTACCAGAATAACGTCACGTCGCTCGACAGCTCCACAGAAGCGCTCAAGCTGCTGGAATCCCAGAAGTTCAGCATCCTCATCACCGACAACTCCATGAAAGATCTTACGGGAATTGACCTTGCCATAAAGGCGCGGCAGCTGAATCCGGACATGCCGATCATCATCATCACAGGATTTTTAACCCGCGCCGTAATAGAGGCAAAGCAGACCCATATCATCGATGACTATTATGTAAAGCCGCTGATCATGCAGCAGCTCATTTCGGCAGTGTATACGCTCACCGGACACGGCCCTGAAGGCCAGACCCCCCGGTAAGATCAGGATAGCTGCATACGCAGGATGCATCCTGCGTATGCGCAACCGGCGGCGGTGTTAAAAAAAATAACAAATCTTAATAAAAATTAAGAAGTTTGTCATAATCTATTAAGCTTTCCCCTGTATAGTGACTGTATAGAATATGTCATTACACAGGAGGAAAAAGTAATGAAAAAGACACTCGTAGCGGCCTGTATGCTTGCTGCTTCTCTTTTTGCCGTAAGCGCAAACGGCTCAAAAGACGGTTCATCCGGCAACGCGCCCAAATACCCCACGGGCAATCTTGATTTCGTAGCACCTGCAGGTGCAGGCGGCGGCTGGGATCTTACCATCCGCTCAGTAGCTAAGGCTCTCGGCGACAGCAAGCTCGTCACCGTACCCATGCCGGTACGCAACGCCCCCGGAGCAGGCGGCGCAGTGCATCTGGCCACGCTGCAGCCCAAAAAAGGCGATACCCGCACCATCACTGTATATTCACCGCCGATCCTGTTCTTCAACCTGAACGGATCAAGCAAATACGGTTTCCGCGACACCACACCGCTCGCACGCCTTATCGCCGACTATGCGGCATTCGTCGTAAAAGCCGACTCTCCCTATAAAACCATCAACGATGTTATGGACGCCCTCAAGAAGGATCCCAAAGCCGTAAAGATCGGCGGTACTTCAGCAGTAGGCTCCATGGACCACGTACAGTTCCTGATCATTGCCAAGGCTGCCGGCGTACAGAACCTTAAGGCAATCGACTACGTAGCATTCGATGATGACGGCGCAACCCAGGTTCTGGGCGGCCACATCGACCTGTTCTCAACCAGCCTTGCTGACGTCATGGGTCTGGTAGAAAGCGGTGACCTGAAAGTGCTTGCGCAGACCGCAGAGCACCGCATCGGCACCGGCAAAAAAGGCGAGATTCCCACCTGTAAGGAAATGGGCATCAACGCTACGTTCACCAACTGGCGCGGTCTGTTCGGCGCACCGAACATGCCCGAATATGCAGTAAACTACTGGCGCGATACGCTGAAAAAGCTGCAGGGCACCAATGAATGGAAACAGATGTGCGAAAACTACGGATGGGACAATGTCTATCTTGACGCACCTGAGTTCAAAACATTCCTTGAGAAGACCGAGTCAGAATACAAAGCTGTTATGGCCGACATCGGTATGCTGAAATAGGCTCCTGATTAGGAAGTTCCCTGAATGCCGCGAATAAAGTTCAGGGAACTTCACAAAAAAAATCCCCTTTTCGGGCTGTTCCGTCAGCCCGGCCTTAGCCGGAAGCCGGAACAGCCTGTTTTTTGCAAGTTTACTTTAGAATCACGAGGTACGTATGTCATTATCAGTAATATCATCCGTCTGCGTCACGGCCGTCGGTCTTATTTACACAATCTCAGCCCTGATGCTGCCCGCAGCGGCGATGGGCCGCCCGAATGAACCGAAGATATTCCCCGCCCTGCTGGGATTCTCGCTGATCATTCTCGGCTTTGCGCTGGTCATTCAGGAAATCCAGAACAGAAAGCATCAGGCGCAGGAAACTGCCGACGGCGCAGAACGTTCAAACGGCAATAACATCAAATTCGGCAAGAGTGAAAAACAGATAGCCCTGACATTACTGAACGGGCTGGTATACTCACTGCTGTTCAATCCTATCGGATATATTATTTCTACAATTTTGTTCCTGACCTGCGAGCTGTTTATTTTTGACGGCCCCAAAATCTGGAAAAAGGCACTGCTCATCGCAGTCATCTTCTCTGTCGTTGCCTACGTTATCTTTGATCTGCTGTTAGGCATTTATCTTCCTAAATCCCCCCTCGGAATCTTCTAAGGAGCTGGACTATGAACAGTTTAGAATTATTACTGCAAGGTTTCACGGTTGCACTGCAGCCGGCTAATATATGGTGGGTAACCCTCGGCGGCGTGCTCGGCACCATCGTCGGCATGCTTCCGGGACTCGGCCCCGCCACCGGTGTGGCGGTTCTGCTGCCCCTCACCTACACCATGGGTCCCGTAGCGGCCCTCATCACTATGGCGGGCGTATACTACGGAGCCATGTACGGCGGCTCACGCTCTTCTATTCTTATCAACACTCCCGGTGACGGCGCGGCAATCGCAGCATCCTGGGACGGCTACCCCATGAGCCAGAAAGGCCGGGCAGAGGCGGCGCTTGCCATCTCAGCCATCGCTTCCTTTATCGGCGGCACGGTCGCCACGGTGTTCATGGTATTCGTCGCGGTACCCATCTCACGGTTCGCGCTTAAGTTCGGCCCCGCCGAGTACTTCCTGCTGTACCTGTTCGCGCTCACGGCCACCGCAGCCATGACCGACGGCAACCGCATAAAGAGCTTTATCACCATGATCATCGGTCTTATGATCTCTACAGTCGGCACCGATCCTCAGTCAGGCGTAGACCGCTTTACGTTCGGCGTCATGGAGCTGCAGGGCGGCATTGACTTCCTGATCGTCATCATCGCCGTGTTCGCGCTCGGTGAAGTTCTCAAAAGCTTTAAGAACATCTCAGAAGGCAAGAAAAAGATGCAGACCAAGTTCGGCCGCATCTGGATTACAAAAGAAGACTGGAAGCGCAGCGCGGGAGCCATTTTCCGCAGCTCACCGCTCGGTTTTATCACCGGCGTTCTGCCCGGAGCGGGCGGCACCATTGCCAGCATCATGGCATACAACACGCAGAAACAGCTGTCCAAGCACCCCGAAGATTTCGGCAACGGTGCGGTTGACGGCGTAGCAGCTCCTGAATCAGCGAACAACGCGGCTTCAGTCGGTGCGCTCATTCCTATGCTTGCGCTCGGCGTACCCGGCTCCGGCACAACCGCCGTCATGATGGGCGCACTGCTTATGCTCGGCATGCAGCCCGGTCCTACGCTGTTCCAGCAGCAGTCAACGGTAGTCTGGGGACTTATAGCCAGTATGTTCATAGGCAACATTATTCTGGCCGTCATCAACATTCCCATGGCCGGTGCGCTTGTACGCGTGCTTGCCATTCCGCCGAAGATTCTGTATCCGGTGGTGCTCGCGCTCACCTTTATCGGAACCTATGCCATGAGCAACATGACGTTCCATTTCTTCCTGCTGCTTATCTTCGGTCTTATGGGCTACTTCCTGTCAAAGGCAAAGTTCCCCACCAGCCCGATGGTGCTTGCCGTCATTGTCGGTACAAGTATGGAGCAGTCATTCAGGCGGGCCTACAAGATTGCTGACGGCGACATGCATGTGTTCGTCCGTTCTCCGCTGTGCATTATACTGATCGTGCTCACCATCGCCGTTATCGTACTGCCGGTGGTACAGAAAAAGCTTAAGGCTTCTAAAAAAGTCGCGTAGGGAGATTTTTATGCAGATAAAAACTACAGGCATTGCCGGTACCATGGAATCAAGCGACATCATGATTACCATAGCACCTCCTTCAGGAAAGGGTATTAAAATCGATCTGGAAAGTTCCGTAGAAAAGCAGTTCGGCAAGCAGATACGCAAGACCATTACCGACTGCGCCAACAAGCTCGGTATCAACGATGCCGACATTACCGCTATTGATAAAGGCGCGCTTGACTGCGTTATCCGCGCCCGTGTAGAAACGGCCATATACCGTGCATGTGAATCAACGGATTACAAATGGGAGGCTGTGTAATCATGGATGAACGTTTAAGACGGACAATGATGTTTATACCCGGCAACAATCCGGGTATGATAAAAGATGCGTATATCTATAACTGCGACAGCCTGATGTTCGATCTTGAGGACTCAGTTTCTGTCACGGAAAAAGATGCCGCACGCTCGCTCGTATACCATGCACTCAGAACCGTTGACTACGGCGATAAAGAAATCGTAGTGCGTATCAATAATCCTGAAAGCCCGATCGGAAAAGCCGACCTTGAGGCTATGATCCGTGCCCATGCGCACGTTATCCGTCTGCCCAAGACGGAGACGGCACATGACGTGGAGTACTGCGATCAGGAGATAACACGCATTGAAAAAGAGATCGGCATGGCCGAGGGCACCACGCACATGATGGCCGCCATCGAAAGCGCGGAAGGTGTGCTCAACGCACGCGACATTGCAAAAGCAAGCAAGCGCCTTATCGGCATCGCGCTCGGCGCCGAGGATTATGTGACCGACCTCAAGACCAACCGCTCGCCCGAAGGCATAGAGCTGCTGTTCGCGCGGTGCATGATCCTGCAGGCGGCGCGCGCCGCGGGCATAGCCGCGCTCGACACCGTATATTCCGACGTGAACAATGAAGAAGGATTCCGTGAGGAAGTCAAGCTCATCAAGCAGCTGGGCTTTGACGGCAAATCCATCATCAACCCGCGGCAGATCGCTCCGGTCATTGAAATCTACACGCCCACGCAGAAAGAAATCGACAAATCGCTGGCAATTATGGCAGCCATTGAGGAAGCACATAAAAAAGGTTCCGGCGTTATCGCGCTGAACGGCAAGATGATCGACCGTCCGGTTGTACTGCGTGCGGAGCGCGTGCTGAAGCTTGCGCGTGCCGCAAGGGTGCTTGAGGATAACTGAGCCGGGAGGAACAAAGATTATGAAAAAGATTGACATACAAGCTATACCCCATATACAGGAGCTTGACCACATCGGCACGCAGTTCGATGTCAGCACCGTAAAAAAGGACTATAAAACCTGTAAGGAGCGGGAAGAGTCAGAGAACAAGATCATACCGTCCATTGAGCAGGCCATAAAGCTTGCCGGTCTTAAGGACGGCATGACCATATCATTCCACCATCATTTCCGCAACGGAGACTTCGTGCTGAACATGGTGATGGATGTTATCAGCAGAATGGGTTTCAAAGACCTTACGCTGGCGGCCAGCTCGCTCACCACAATCCATGATCCGCTCATCGAGCATATCAAAAACGGCGTAATCCGCCGTATCGAAACAAGCGGTATGCGCGGAGAGCTTGCGGAACAGATTTCCCGCGGTCTTATGGATATTCCCGTAGTATTCCGTTCCCACGGCGGCCGCGCGGCTGCAATCGAAACCGGCCTGCTGCATATCGACGTGGCGTTCTTAGGCGCTCCGTCATGCGACGCATTCGGTAACGCGAACGGCTATTCCCGTGACAACGACACCGGCATTATCTGCGGTTCCATGGGCTATGCCAAAACCGATGCGCAGTATGCGGACAAAGTGATCATTCTTACCGACAATATCGTACCCTACCCCAACGTACCGTTCGGTATTCCTGAGTCCGATGTGGACTACGTGGTGAAAGTAGACAAAATAGGCGATCCCGAAGGCATCATGAGCGGCGCCACGCGGTTCACCAAGAATCCAAAGGAGCTTATGATCGCAGAGACCGCGGCCAACGTTATCGAAGCCAGCGGCTGCTTTGAGGACGGATTTTCCATCCAGATGGGCACGGGCGGCGCATCACTTGCCACCGCACGCTTTCTGCGCGATAAAATGCTGCGCAAGGGCATCAAGGCACGGTTCGCGCTCGGCGGCATAACCGGCCAGATGGTCAAGCTTCATGAAGAGGGACTTATCAAAAAGATCCTTGACGTACAGTCATTCGACCTTGACGCGGCACGGTCGCTCAAAGACCACCGGTTCCATCAGCAGATCTCCGCGTCCTACTACGCAAGCCCCAACAACGCGGGTACCGCGGCAAACCAGCTGGACATCGTAATTCTGTCAGCCCTTGAGGTGGACACCTCATTCAACGTAAATGTCCTTACCGGCTCAGACGGCGTTATCCGCGGCGCGATCGGCGGCCATCAGGATACGGCGGCAGGTGCGGCAGTGACCATCATCACCTGCCCGCTCACCCGCGGACGTATCGCCACCATCGTTGACCATGTGAACACCGTAATCACGCCGGGCTGTACCGTGGATATCGTTGTAACCGACCAGGGCGTAGCGGTCAATCCGCGCAGAACGGATCTGTCGTCCATGCTCATCAAGGCCGGCATAAAGGTAGTCACCATCGAGGAGCTCAAGCAGAAAGCCGCAAAAATCATCGGCGACCCTGCGCCAATCGAGTATACCGACAAAGTGGTGGGTATCGTCACCTACCGCGACAATTCAGTGATCGATCTTATCTATCAGGTAAAGGACGAATAACGAGTATCCCCGGACTGCAGGTCCGGGGATTTCTCAGCTTACATGAGAGGTGTATATGGATCAGGCAGACGTACACAACCAGAGCAGCACAGAGTTCTGCAGCAGCACGCTTCAGACGGCAATACCGCAGAACAAATATCTTTCACAGATACTGCAGGCGCGTGAAGAGCGTGCCGCAATCCAGCGCATGCTGCTTAAACAGCAGGGAACCGCCGTCATCACGTTTACCATGAACATCCCCGGGCCAGAAAAAAACGCATGGTGGATTTCACGGTGTTTTGAGGACGGCATAAACAACCTGTACTCCGTACTGCGCGGCATGCAGATCGAATGCATGCGTATCCGTACCACCGCTGCCGGTCCCGAAGCCTTTTTCCGTATTCCGGCGGGCATCGATCCGCTGGAAGTAAAAAAATGCACCGCATTATATGAGCAGACATATCCTGTCGGCAGATGGTTCGACATCGACGTTATCCGGCAGGACGGCAGGCCGATCACAAGAGCCGAAGCCGGATTCGGAGAACGACAGTGCTTTTTATGCCATGAGGATGCGAAAGTCTGCGGCAGATCAAGAAGGCATACAGCGGACGAGCTGTATGCATACACCAAAAAGACCATCACCGCGTTTCTGGAGCGCAAGAACCCATGCTTGACCGCATAGCGGATGCCGCAGTCAGCTCACTCGTGCAGGAGGCGCTCACCACGCCCAAGCCGGGGCTTGTTGACATGAAATCAAACGGCTCCCACACCGACATGACTTTGAACACGTTCCTTGTCAGCGCAGGATCGCTGTCGCCCTACTTTCATGACGTGGCGCACATAGCGGGTACGCACCGCGGCAGTCTGCCGCAGCTTTTCACGGCCGTACGCAGGCGCGGCATACAGGCTGAGCAGGAAATGTTCGCCGCCACCGGCGGCATAAATACCCATAAAGGCGCAATATTCTCAGGAGGGATTCTTACGGCAGCCGCATCATACGTCTGGAGCCGTACCGGTACGCTTGAAACCGATGCCGTATTCAGCTGTGCGCAGCGCATGGTCCGCCGTACGCTTGAAGCAGAATTCCGCCGCATTGCGGACGCCCCGCAGAGCCACGGTGAAAAGCTGTTCGTACAGTACGGCGTGCGCGGCATACGCGGGCAGGCCATGGAAGGATTTCCCGCGGTACGCGACATTGCGCTCCCCGCGTTCACCGCGCTTATGCGGCAGGGATGCGACCTGAATGCATCGCGCATACAGGCACTGCTGCTGCTCATGGAATCAGTGGATGATACTAATGTGCTGCACCGCGGCGGACAGAAAGCCCTTGCCTATATAAAGGCGCAGGCACATCGCATACTGGATATGGGAGGTGCGTTCACTTCAGGCGGCATGCAGGCGCTCTACCGGCTGGACAGAGCATGCATACAGCGCAACCTGAGTTCAGGCGGCTGCGCGGATCTGCTTGCCGTAACCATATTCATGCATACCGTAAAAACTATACAGGAAGAGCTTGCAAAAGAACAGCCGCTGACGCTCGCGCTGCTGCGCAGGAACATGCCTGCCGTATCCCGCCGTACACAGGCGCTCAGCAAATAGTCACCGACTTTTTACCGCCCGTCATATCAAACACACGTGCGCAGAACGCATCGGACTCATCGCTCCGCAGCTGTCCGCACAACGTCACTTCATCTTCAAATGTCTCGGTCAGATTATATACATGCAGGCCGGCCATATACCGCTTAAGGCCTTCATACAGCGGATACGGCACCGTACAGGAAAACTGCACTTTTGCCACCAGCGGCTCAAACGCACCGTCCGCATCAGCCTTCTCCAGCACCGATTTAGCACAGCCGCCGTATGCTTTCACCAGACCGCCGGTACCGAGCAGCGTGCCGCCGAAATAGCGCGTCACCGTAAGCAGCGTGCCGGTACAGCCGTGGCCTTTCAGCACGTCAAGCATCGGTCTGCCCGCCGTGCCCGAAGGCTCGCCCGCATCGCTCATGCCCAGAATCTCGCCCTGAGGACCGAGAACGAACGCATGGCACACATGGGTGGCGTCCGCATACTTTGCCTTCTGGGCTTTAAGCAGCTCCCGCGCCTGTGCCTGCGTGGTGCACGGAAGCAGCTCCGCTATAAAACGCGAATTCTTAATGGTTGTTTCCGTACGGACAGGACAGGAAAGCACCGTCATGGCAGCTCCGGCCGTTACTGATCCGACGGATCAGACTGTGCCGGCGGAAGCGCATCACGCCTCGCACCGAGCGATTCATAGAACACCGGAACCGCAAGATACATGCGGATAACGGCAGTATACATAGCCACCAGATACACAAATTCAAATACAAATACGAGCGCGCCCGACGTACTGTTATGCACGAGCGCAGGGAACACAATGCTCAGCAAAAACATGACCGCAGCCGTAACCAGATGCCAGCCGCCCGCATACAGCACAAACGCAACGAACCGTATGGTATGGTTTTTAAGCAGTCCGGCGCTTTTCCTAAAGCAGGCCGACACCGGCAGCTGCGGCTCATCGTACAGGCACAGCCACACAAAAGAAAACCGGGCGAGCAGCAGCACGGCAAACACGCAGAACACTCCCAGCATGCACACGCCGAACACGAGCACTCCCGCAGCCTGCACGAACGCGGTCAGACGCGCCCTGAACAGCGTGGTGATCAGCTGGCACAGCACGAACGCAGTCTCAAGCCCTGCGGCATACAGCGCGCAGGCCTTAAGTACCCGGCGCGTATTTCTGAATCCAATGAACAGATAGCCGATAGTGGCATACTGCCGGCGCAGAAAACGCGCCATAAGCACATGGAATCCGTACTGCAGCATCAGAATCGCCGTAAAGGCGGCATACAGCGGAACGGCGGTCATCAGCAGCGAATGCACCGAAGCGCCGGCCTGACCGGGCCGAAGCGCCATCATAAAAAACGAAACCACCACCGTCTGCAGCATCATGAGCATAAAGAGCGTGAACAGCGCCTTGCCCATATACATCCGCAGGCAGCTGAGGATCACCTGCTTAAGCTCCCTGAACGTTTCCATTACTCCGTATCCTTCTGCGCGGTCCTGGACGTGTCAGCCTGCACCGTAACGGAATCGGCTTCCCGCGCCTCCACGCGCACGCCCTGCGCTTTCAGGCCCTTCTCCGCGAACTCGGATGCCCTGCATGTTTTTGACAGCACCTTTACGCGCGGCTTCTTGGTAAAATGCACCGTAAACGAGAATGTCTTCCGAGTGTCCACATGCAGCACCTCCATGCCGTCGGGCGCAAAGAAGTAGTCGCGGTTCATAATATAGGCATCCACGCGGCAGCGCTTTACATACACATATTTCGTGGCAGGATCACGGTAGATGATCGTGAACAGCACCTTTGAAAGAGACTCCTTGTCGGCAAAGCCGCAGTACCACATGCCCGGACCGACGAACACTTTGTCGGGAGCTTCGGTCACTGTATAGATGCCGCTCCGGCGCACAAAGAACACGCGGTCATACGGCGTGATGAGCAGCTTTTCCTCGCCGTACACGCCGGTACCCAGATATCCGTTCTTTTCATCATACTTGAGCGGCGTATCGCGCTTGACCACATCCTTTACGTCTACGGCCGAGAATTTGGTAACCTTAGTGCGGCGCTTCGTCTTTTCAGCGTCAAGCTTAGCC
Source organism: uncultured Spirochaetaceae bacterium (assembly GCA_902783245.1). Lineage (GTDB taxonomy): Bacteria > Spirochaetota > Spirochaetia > Treponematales > Treponemataceae > Treponema_D. Next base: position 14,933 of record CACZQF010000016.1, read on the forward strand.
TCTATACCCTCAAGCCAGCTCACCGCATAGTCGGTCAGATGCTTGAGCAGCTTTTCAATCTCCTTGAGGCGCGCGTTTATAGTCTTCACTTCCTGCCGGTTCTTGTTAATATCGTACAAAGAGATGCGGCGGATCGGAATCTTAAGCAGGTGCTCCACATCATCGTGGGTCACGTCGCGGATCAGCTCCGAGCGGAACGGCTTAAAGCCGTCGAGCACGGCCTTTTCCACAGAAGCGGCGGTTTTCATAGTCTCAATGTTCTTGTAGATGCGCTCCTCTATAAAGATCCGCTCCAGCGTACGCGCATGCAGCCGGTCCATCAGGTCGGCCTTTTCTACGGTCAGCTCATCCTTAAGCACGCCGACCAGCTGCTGGGCATGATATTTGATGACATCGGTGGCCGTCATAAGTACGGGCATATTGTCCCGGATCACCAGCAGATTGCAGGAGATGGACTGCTCGCATTCGGTATAGGCGTACAGCGCGTCCACCACATCCTTGGTGTATACGCCGCGCTGCAGCTTAATCTCAATGTTCACGGAGTCCGCCGTATAGTCATGTATGGCGGCTATCTTGATCTTGCCGCTTTTAGCTGCGTTCTCCACGGAATCGATCAGACTTTCCGTAGTGGAACCGTACGGAATCTCGGTGATCACGATCTTCTTGTCATCGCTCGTGTCCAGCTTGGCACGTACGGTGATCTTGCCAAGACCGTCGCGGTAATCAGACACATCCATAAGTCCGCCGGTGGGAAAGTCAGGATACAGCTTGAACGGCTTGCCCTGCAGGCACGCCTTTTCCGCCGCGATCACCTCACGGATATTATGGCTCAGAATACGGGTGCTCATGCCGACGGCAATGCCTTCCGCGCCCAGAATCAGCACGAGCGGCAGCTTTGCCCGGAACTGTACCGGCTCCTGGCTGCGGCCGTCGTAGCTCGGCACATACTGCGTGATCTTAGGATTATACAGCACGCTGCGCGCAAAAGGACGGATACGGCACTCAATATAACGCGGAGCCGACGCGCTGTCGCCCGTGTACATGTTGCCGAAGTTTCCCTGCTTGTCGATGAACAGCTCCTTGTTTGCCAGATTCACCAGAGCCGTATAGATGGAGGCATCGCCATGGGGGTGGTATTTCATACACTGCCCTACCACATTGGCAACCTTGTGGAACCTTCCGTCGTCAACCTCAAGCAGCGTATGCAGGATGCGCCGCTGCACCGGCTTCAGGCCGTCCACCAGATCGGGGATGGCACGGTCGCGGATAACATAGCTTGCATACTGAATAAAGTTATTATCGAATAAGTCTTTTACAAAAGCCATTACATTTTTCCTGAAAAAAAGTTTCCGGGCAGCGCTGCCCGCGGACACTACTGTCCGCAATCACTTCCGGGGTTCCCTTACGCGTCAATATCCGCGGAAAGATGGTGCACGATAAAATCCTTGCGCTCGGGCGTATTCTTGCCCATATAGAACTGCAGCACCTTGGGCACCATCTTCAGCGAGCGGATGCTCACCGGCGTCAGGTGCATGCCCACATCTTCGGGATCTCCGTCCTTACGCTCGCGGATGAACTGCCCGAATTCATCCGGGTTGATCTCACCAAGTCCCTTAAAGCGAGTCACTTCAGCACCCGCGCCGAGCGCCTTAAGCTGCTTGTCACGGCTCGCCTCGTCATAGCAGTAGCAGGTGGTGGTTTTGTTGCGTACGCGGAACAGCGGAGTCTCCAGAATGAACACACGTCCGCTCGTCACCAGCTCCTCAAAGAAGCCGAGGAAGAACGTGAGCATAAGGTTGCGGATGTGGTAGCCGTCATTATCAGCATCGGTGGCAATGATGATCTTGGAGTACCGCAGGTTGGAGATATCCTCCTGTATGCCCAGGGCCATCATCAGATTATACAGCTCCTCGTTCTTATAAATGTCCTTGGGCTTGCGGCCGAACATATTCTCAGGCTTGCCGCGCAGGCTGAATATGGCCTGCGTCTTTACGTCGCGGCAGCCGACCATTGAGCCCGTGGCGGAATCTCCTTCCGTCACAAAGATCATAGAGTTCTCGCCGTTCTTACCGTCCTGCACGTGGTAGCGGCAGTCCTTCAGCTTGGGAATCTTAAGGGAAATCTTTTTGGCCGCCTCGCGCGCCTCTTTTTTAACGCCGTTTATTTCCTCATGCGCCTTATGATTGCGGATAATCTTTTCTTCAATGGCGCCCGCTGCCGCCGAATTATGGCGCAGCCAGTCGTCCAGCGCCGCCTGCACCGTCTTGATGATCGGTGAGCGTATCTCCACGTTGCCGAGCTTGTTCTTGGTCTGGCTTGTGAACATGGGGTTGTCGATGCTTATCTTGAGCGCCACGGTAAGGCCGCCCGTCACATCCTTTATGTCGTAGTCCTTGCCGAAAAAGTCGTTGATGCCCTTGGTAAAGCCGTCAAGAAACGCGGTGACATGCGTACCGCCGTCCATGGTCTCCTGACCGTTTACATATGAATAGATGCGCTTTTCAAGCTCGTTCGTATGCGTGCACACAAATTCCAGCATGGAGTCCTTATAGCTGCACAGCGGATACAGCGGCGTTCCGTCGATCTCCTTGCTCAGCAGGTCGGTAAGGCCGTTGCTGCTGAAATACTCCGTGCCGTTGCAGATGATCTTAAGCCCCGGGTTCAGATACACATAGTTCCACAGGCGCTTTTCCACCATCTCCATATTGTAGGCGTACTTTCCGAACACCTCGGCATCGGGAACGAATTCCAGATAGGTGCCGTCTTTCTGTCCGGCCTTAGCGTTACCGAGCTTTTCGGACTTCTTTATGCCGCGCTCAAATTCCACCACGGCCATCTTGCCGTCCCTGATGGACGCAGCCCTGAAATACGATGAAAGAGCGTTTGTCGCCTTAATGCCGACGCCGTTCATGCCGATGGACTGCTTGAACACGGAATCATTGTACTTAGCGCCCGTGTTCGTCTTAGAAACGCAGTCCTCAAGCTTGCCGAGCGGAATGCCGCGTCCATAGTCACGGATCTTTACCCGGCCTTCCGTAATATCAATGGCGATGGTGTCTCCGAATCCCTGGGAAAACTCATCCACCGCGTTGTCAATTCCTTCTTTTAACAGGATATAAATGCCGTCATTCTCGTCGGAGCCGTCTCCGAGGCTTCCGATATACATGCCGGGACGGCGCCGGATATGCTCCAGGCCTTCCAGATGCTGGATACTCGCCTCATCATAGACGGCAGGAGCCTGTTTAGTTACTTTTCCACCCATACTATACAGTATACTACATAAATTAAGAGACCTGCAACGGGGCGGGCGGACGCTTCGTCATGAGACTTTCGAGGGGACCTTATTTTCTACGCCACATGGCCGCACGGACGGCGATGTTTTTTTTCAGGCATTCGCTGTACAGCCACGGCTCACAGCTGTGGATATCCCCTACGTTAATAAAATTACGGAACGGCTTGTATTCGGAACCGCTGTAGCCAGAAACAACAAGCACATGATATTCAGGAGAAAGCGTGACGGTTATTGAACCGTTCAGAATCGCAGGCGTATCGTCGGTACGCCAGTTCACCGGATTTATAGCGATGCTTGACGCAGAAATAACCGGTATAATGTATTTTGTATCCTTCACGGTATTATAACAGATCGTAACACCGATATCGTCTTCTTTGAGGGCAGGCTTAATATGGCTGCAGCCGTCAAGATCAGCCTGCGTGACTTTGTATCCCAAAACATACGCCGCAGCAAGCTCGCCGTAGGTTTCATCGCTGATATGCTTCAAAAGATTCACGACCGCCAGTCCGCCCTGGCTGAATCCTGCTATAATGAGCGGGCGGCTTCTGTCACGCTGGCTTTCAAAATGATCAAAGGCTTTGCATACGTCATCCATTGAAAGCCGGGTACGATTTTGAATGAGCGCTTCATCCTGTGTAACCCAGCCGTCTATGGTCATATGCCGGTAATACGGCGAATAAAACCGGTTGCCCGGCGACATATATGCGGCCACTTTGCCTATTTCAATTGCCATGCGATCACGGTGAACCTGATTCCACACATCGGCATAATGGCATATACTTGTGTCTTCAGTGCTCCAGTCTTTTTCCCAGGTAGACACTACATAGAATACATCCGCCCCGTTCCCGGCCGTATCGCCGTCCTGCGTAAACCACATAAGCGGATCGTTGTAATCCGGTACGGCAGGAATGAATCCATCTGATTTCTGACCGGCGGTCTTAGTATGGGCGCATGAAATAAGTACAAAACTGACAACGGCAAACAGTGCATACAAAAATCTCTTTTTCATTTTTACTAATTCCTTTCTATACTCTTAATGTAATGAGCAAATGGAAGCGGTAACATGTACCAGCCGGGAGAGCAGCATACCATTGTCTAAAAACGAATAGTCACATTTATGCATACAGCCTGCCCTTTTTCTTCATAGTAATAATATGATTATATGCAGATAAAATCAAGATTTGTGCATATAAAAAGGATTCTAATATGCAGAAAGCATCCCGATTATACTCCGCCTGCCGCTCCCAAGAATATCAGCAGTTTCATCACCTGAATGCAGCACTTCTCTCTAGCTAGAGAGAAGACAGCTCTCTAACTAGAGAGAAGACTGCTCTCTAACTAGAGAGAAGGCTGCTATCTAGCTAGAGAGAAGCTTATCATTCACCTGAAAGGCATTTTTTCTTGCAGTACGCAGTATTCCGGTCTATACTTAGTATATGGCAGAAAGTGTACCTACAACATTCAACGACAGTACATCATCCGTGGACATAAAGATTCATACAAGCAACCTGACACAAAACAGCTACGGTAAAGTTTCACGCAAAACCGTAACGCTTGAAAACATTATTGCCCGCCTGACAGAACGTAACCAGACGACGTTTGACGGCATAACGCTCTATCACATTGCATCACTGTTCAAGGAAGGAATACTGGATGCGCTCCGGCACGGAGAGGCCGTAAGCATGTTCGATATCGGCACGCTCTACACGAATGTAAGGGGAGCCGTCGGTAAGGACATGACGGCGCAGGAACTTGCCTCCTGCATCCATCTTGCATTCACCCCGTCGCCAAAAGCAGAAAAGCAGGTGCAGAACCTGTTTGTAGCGCATGTAACCCCTGCAGGTTCAGGCCGTACCATACGCACTGTGCAGAACCTTAAGGATATACAGGCAGGAAACAATACGCTCACCAAGGGTGCTACCGCACGCATCACCGGCACGGCGCTCAAGCTCGGCGGTGCCAAAAGCGGTATCTGGTTTACGCCGCTTGATCAAAAACAAAAACCGCAGGAAGACCGCAGCACGTGGATTCAGGCAGAACACATAACGTGCAACCTGCCCAAAACACTGGAATTCTACGTGCCGGACACATTGGAATCCGGCAGGGGCTACCGCATCGTACTTGAGACAAGCATTGCCGTCAACGGCAGCACACCGACAAAACGTACAGTACAGATCGTCAGTCCGGTAGTACACATTCTGTAATGCGCAGCCTGCGCCGGACGTGAGCCGCCCCGGACGGTCACGTCCGCTCTTGCATAAATGAGTGCAGAATGACAGAATGGCGGCATGAACATGTCCACTATTATCCGGGACAGCCATAACAGGAAACGCCCCAGAGTGACCTCCGTCTCCATTACGGAAGGACCGGTGTGGAAAGGTCTGCTCGCATTCTTTTTTCCCATTCTACTCGGCACTTTTTTTCAGCAGCTGTACAACACCACCGATGCGGTGATCGTAGGCAGGTTCGTAGGCAAAGAAGCGCTTGCGGCCGTAGGCGGCGGCACCGCCGTGTACGTGAACCTGCTGGTAGGCTTTTTTGTCGGGCTTGCAAGCGGCGCCACGGTGGTCATAGCCCAGCTCTACGGCGCACGGGATCAGCGTGAAACAAGCCGGGCCGTTCATACCGCCGCGGCGCTTGCGCTGCTGGCAGGTGCCGTCATGACGGCGGCAGGACAGGCGGCCAGTCCGTTCGCCATGCGTGCCATCGGTACTCCCGACGAACTGTTCCAAGCATCCGTGATCTATCTGCGCATTTTCTTCTGCGGCATGATTCCTATGTTCTTCTATAATATGGGTGCCGGAATTCTGCGTGCCGCAGGTGACTCTAAAAGTCCTTTCTATATACTTATTGCAGGCTGTATCAGCAATATCATACTGGACCTGCTTTTTGTAGCGGTGCTCAGGATGGAGGTGGCGGGAGCCGCATGGGCTACGGTCTGCTCGCAGGCACTGAGCGCAGTGCTCATTTTTATCGTACTGCACCGGGTCAAAGACAGCTACCGGCTTACCATAAGGGAGCTGCGGCTTACGCCGCATCTGCTGCGCAAGATCATAGGAATCGGATTTCCCGCGGGCATACAGTCCGTGCTGTACACCGTATCAAATCTTATTATACAGACCCATATCAACGCATTCGGCACAGACACCATAGCCGCCTGGGCAGCGTTCGGCCGCATGGATGCCATTTTCTGGATGACAAGCAGCTCATTCGGCGTGGCGCTCACTTCGTTCTGCGGACAGAACTACGGCGCCAAGCTGTATGACCGGCTTCGCAGGGCGGCCAATGACGGCATAAAAATGGCGGCGGGCGCGGCAATAGTGCTCACGCTGCTGTTCTACGTTACCGGAATCTATATTTACAAGCTGTTCACGTCCGACACGCAGGTCATAGCTATCGGCATGCAGATTCTGTGCTTTCTCGCACCGTTCTGGATCACTTATGAGCCGATCGAAGTGTATTCCGGCGTTATCCGCAGTTCGGGTGCCTCGCTCGTTCCCATGATCATCACGAGCACGGGCGTGTGCATGCTCAGACTGCTCTGGCTGTTCATAGCTGTGCCGCTGCATCCCACTATGCGCATGGTGCTTGCATGCTATCCGGTCACCTGGACAGTCACCTCAACCATGTTCATCATCTACTATCTGAGCGGCAAATGGAGCAATGCCGCGCACTGACATGCGCGCGACAGATCAGGAAAACAGTGTTCTGAAATTGGGCAGGAAATCAACATATCTCGACGCAGCATCGTAACGCAGTTTCCAGCGGCGTCGGGGTATGAAACCCTCCGCACGAATCAATAAGATGTTGAACGATTACAGAGAAGCTGAAGCAGTTCCGTAAGATTCATTGCAGTACTTTACTATTGACTGCCGGATGAGTTTCCAAAAATCTGGCAACTCCAAGAAAAGGTAAGAGCATTTTTCCCATTTAATGGTATAGCCGTAGGTATGACGAAAAAAATGTCTAAAACCCATATATTCCGTAAGACGCGGGCGCAGGTCTGCCTGCAGGAAATTATTTTGAGCAAACATAAAATCTATTAGATTTCTGTGCCATTGAGAAGACGAAGTAAAATCAAACTGCAAAGATTTTGCAATGAGGATAAAGATGTTTTCAACTCCATTGTAAAAAGCATGCAGTATACCTCCAACAGCCGTTATTTCTATAAAGTCAGGCTCTTTGTTTTTGCACAACGATATGAGAACGTCTGATTTATCTATAAGCTCGTCAATCTGTGAAACTTCATAGTCAATTTTTGTTTTGACCGCATTATCCAATCTTTTTCAGTTCTCCTAAATCTTGTAATATGGCAAAAAACTGCGGTTTTTCGTCAAAATCAACCAAATCAACCGTCTTTTTTGTTACATCTTCTAGCGCAGAGTGCACTGCAAAGAATTTTCTAGGAGGAAGCCCCTTTATTCCAATATCGATGTCGGAATTCTCATCGGCCCCTCCGGTGACATGGGAGCCGAAAAGATAACACTCCGCACAGCCTTCACTCAGCAGTAAGTCAGATATAGCGGCTGTCATTTCATTCGTAAGCATGTTTCTTCCTCCACATTCATTTTATTATATCATAGAATCATAGCTTTTGCATTGGTTTACGATATTTGTTTTTTTTTACATATTGTGTCAAAATTCCTCTTGCCAGAGATTCTTCCGTTTGTTTTTCACACCAATCGGTAAAAAAATCTACAAGTTCTTTTACTGTAATATTGCGAACA
>CACZQF010000017.1 GCA_902783245.1 uncultured Spirochaetaceae bacterium
AAGGCGGCTGAAACCGCCTATGCATATCTTGAGGGCACTCCCGTGGAGCACCGCATCACCATGCCGGTGCAGCTCATCACCAGACAGAATCTGTCCGACTTTAACGTATTGGGGTGGCAATGAGCGGTCCTGAAAAAACTTACGTCACCATCAGTATTCCCGCACTGCGCAACCTCATGCTTGTCATCAACATTACGGCATGCCTGTTCGTGTCCATGGTGTTCGCCGTCACGTCGCGCACCATCTGCATGATGGAAAAGGCGGACGATTTCCTTTCGTCCGTGGTGCGCGTGCCTGCCGATCCGCGCATGCTTTTCGTGTGGTCGCTGTTCATCTGCGGTGCATTCGTGCTGTCATTCATTATCCGGCAGATTATTTTTACGGACAACATGAAGGCCGTGTACTGTACGCTCGTGATTGATGTGGTGCTGAACGTACTGCTGCTGCAGCTGAACAACTGTAACTACAACGGCTTTATCCTGTGGCTGCTCGCCTCGATCATCTATTATGTAGAGGACAACTGGAAATATCCCGCGCTGGTGTGCGGCATTTTCATCTACATGTTCTCAAGTTTTGATCTGTTCAGCGTGTACTACCCGCTGTTTTCGCTCAAGGACTATATCCTGTATTACCCGCAGCGCATGCAGCATATCCTGTCGTGTATTTTCTATGCGCTGAGCGCGCTGAATCTGGTGGGATTTGTGTTTTTCTGCATACAGGTTATCAGGGAACAGAAAAACATCATCGCTGAGATAAACCGTCTGTACAACAAGCTGGCGAGAGCGAACGATAAGCTGCGGGAATACGCTGACATTAAGGAAAAAATGGGTCAGACCAAGGAGCGCAACCGTCTGGCTATGGAGATACACGACACGATCGGCCATTCGCTTACAGGCATTTCGGTGGGCGTGGATACGTGCATCGCCATCATGGACCAGAACCCGCAGGCTGCCAAGACGCAGCTCCAGGTTATTTCCGGCGTGGCAAAAAGCGGCATAGCCGATATCCGCCGGTCGGTGAGCACGCTGCAGTCCGACATGCCCAAAAGCATGGCGCTGGAGCAGAACATCATGGACATGCTGGACAAGGCGCGCAAGGCCACGGGCATAGAAATCATTTTTACGAGCGACGTACAGCTGCATTTTGAGGGTGACGAGGAGAACGCCATATTCCGTGTGATTCAGGAAAGCGTGACCAACGCCATCAGGCACGGCAGGGCGTCGCGCATAGAGGTGGATGTATCGCGCTCGGGCGATAATCTGGAGATCACCGTGCAGGACAACGGCTGCGGCTGCGAAAAGTTTGTGAGCGGCTTCGGTACCACGCACATGAAAGAGCGCGTGGATATGCTTCACGGCTCCATAGCGTTCCTGCCCGGCAACGGCTTTACGGTAAAGGCGGTGATTCCCCTGAGGAAGGAAGAAAGCGATGATTAAAGTACTGGTTGCTGATGATCAGCAGTTGATCTGCCAGAGCCTGAAGCTGTGGCTTGAAAGTCAGGAAGATTTTTCGGTGACGGGCGCAGTGGGCAACGGACTTGAGGTGATCGAGTCAATCAAGCATGACAAGCCGGACATTATCCTTATGGACATCCGCATGCCCAAGCTTGACGGCGTGCAGTGCACCAGACAGATAAAGACCATGTGGCCGGACATTAAGATTATTATTCTGACCACCTTTGACGATGACGACTTTGTGTACAATGCGCTTAAGTTCGGCGCGTCCGGCTATCTGCTCAAGGGAATTGCGCTGGACGAGCTCGGGAACGCCATACGTACGGTGTACGGCGGACAGGCCATGATCAATCCTGACATTGCCTCCAAGGTGCTGCAGCTGTTCTATAAGATGGCAAACGAGGGCGGCAAGCTGGCGGTGGAGGAGCGGCACAGCGATACGCTCACCGCCACGGAATGGAAGGTTATACGGGAAATTGAGAAAGGCAGATCGAATAAGGAGATTGCGGTTGACCTGTGCCTGTCGGAGGGCACGGTGCGCAATTATATCAGCACGATTTTAGACAAGCTGGAGCTACGGGACAGAACCCAGCTGGCCATATGGGCGGTGCAGATGTCCCTGAGCGTGTAATATGAATACGGAAGACCAGATACCGGAAGCGGCGGCGGAAAAACTGGCCGATGAGGCGGTACGTGCGGGGGCATCTGCACCTGCAGCGGCTTCCGCTGCGGACGGCGCGCGGAAGCATTGTGCGCTGAACGTTCCCGTCGCGCTGCTGGCTGCAGCCGCCGCTGCAGCCGTCGTGCTCACCGCAGCCGCCTTTGTGTCTGTTTTCGGCGGAAGCGGGGGCGGATACCGGGCGCAGCATGCCGATACGGTGACGCTTGAGTTCGGCATGTTCTCGGGCAGCAACTGGGACGTGGCGAACGGCGACAGCTACTGGATCATAGACAAGGCCATAAGCAGGTTCGAGGCGGCGCATCCGGGTGTACGCGTGCATTACTATTCGGGCATCCGGCGGCGCGACTACCGGGAATGGTGCTCGGAGCAGGTGCTTGCGGGGCGTATGCCGGACGTGGCTATGGTACTTTCCGATCAGTTTGACTCTTTTGCGTCCAAGGGACTGCTCAAAGACTTGGGGCCGGTGATGACCCGCGACGGACGCATCAAAAACTGGGAATATTTTACTACCGCATGGGATTCGGGCATGTACCACGGCGTGCAGTATGCGCTGCCATATGAAACGGACTTTATGCTCATGGCGGTGAACAAGACGCTGCTTGACCGTCACGGTCTGCCGCTGCCGGAAAAGAACTGGACGTGGGATGATTTCTACGCACTGTGCGAAAAGCTTACTACGGACGAGGACAATGATTCGGTGATCGATACCGCCGGCGTATGCAACTATACGTGGCAGGAGGCGGTGTATTCCAACGGCGCGCGGCTGTTCGACCGGAACGGGCGCCGCGCGTATTTTTCCGACCAGAAGACGGTGCAGGCGGTGCAGTTCATGCAGAAGCTTTCCGACCTTACCGCCGGAAAGACATTCACGCAGGCAGACTTTGACGCAGGACGCGTGGCGTTCATGCCCATGTCGTTCGCTGCCTACCGTACCTATGTTTCTTATCCCTACAAAGTCATCAAGGACCTGAACTACGAATGGCAGTGCCTGACCATGCCCGCGGGGTATTCGGGCAACAATATCTCCAAGGTGGACACGCTGCTCATGGGAATCAGCGCGAACACGCGGCATGAGCAGCTTGCGTTCGACCTGCTTGAGACGCTGGCGCACGACAAGGAAATCCAGAAATACGTGTGCCTGTCATCCCAGGGCACGTCGGCGCTGCGTATGCTGGCAGCCTCTGCCGAAGCACGGCAGATCCTTGACGGCACGGAGGTACGGGCGCGGCCAGCCATGTCCGGCCTGCCTGACACGTCAAACGGGGCAGGCGTGCCGTACGTCTACGACGTGGGCCTGCTTGCGGACATCCTGAACAAAGGTATCTGCGCCCCGCGCTTCAGGCGCTACGACGAGCTTATGATCATAGCGGGCAGCGGCATCAGCCGGATCATCCTGGACAAAAAAGACGCTGACAACTCCCTGAAGCTGCTGCAGCGCACCATTCAGACTCAGCTGGAGCGGTAGCCGCCGGGTTTATTACATTTGTCATATAAAACTCGTGACATTTTTCAGTTGTGCGTTTTGCAGGCGGCTGTATACTTGAATACAACAAATAAAGGAGGCGCATATGAAAAAGATTATCAGCGCAGTATTGGTAGCTGCACTTGCAGCTGGTTGTGTGTTTGCGGGCGGCAAAAAGGAATCCGCCGGCTCAGGTGAAAAACACTACAAATTCGGTTTTACCTGCATGGATCAGTCAAATCCGTTCTTTGTTTTAATTGAAAAGACAATCCGCGAAGAAGTTGAAAAACGCGGTGACAAGCTTGTTTCCGTTGACCCGGCAAACAACGTAACCCGCCAGATTCAGCAGGTTGAGGATGTAATCGCACAGAAAGTAGACGGCTTCTTCATGAACCCTGCAGAAGCTGAAGGCATCATTCCCGCTCTGGATCAGCTCAAGGCTGCCGGAATCCCCATCGTAAACTTCGACACCGAAGTTGCTGACATGAGCTACGTGGCCACCTACACCGGTTCCGATAACTACAACGCAGGTAAAGTCTGCGGTGAGGACCTGGTTAAAAAGTGCCCCAACGGCGGCGACATCATCGTTCTTGATTCACCGACGATGAACTCTGTTGTAGACCGCACCAACGGCTTCCTGGACGCAATCAAAGGAAAAGGATTCAACATCGTAGCTCAGCAGGATGCAAAAGGTAACCTGCAGGTAGCTATGGGTATTGCAGAAGACCTTCTGCAGGCTCACCCGAACGTAGTCGCCATCTTCGGCGGCAACGACCCGACCGCTCTGGGCGCACTGGCTGCTGCTAACGCTGCAGGCATCAAGAACGCTAAGATCTACGGTGTAGACGGCTCACCCGACATCAAGAAAGAACTGGCAGCTTCCAGCTCACTTATCGAAGGTACCGGCGCTCAGTCACCGCTGAACATCGCAAAACAGTCTGTTGAGCTGATGTACAAGATCATGGCCGGAGAAAAGGTTGAGGCCCGCTATCCGGTACCCACATTCCTTATCACAAAGGACAATGTAAAGCAGTTCGGAACCACCGGCTGGCAGTAATAGTCTGACGGAGCAGGTTCTCAGGTACTGCGGTGTACGCACTATATGCGGTATCCGGACGCATGCCTGCCCCGACAGCATCGCAATCAGAACCGGAGTCCGAGCTGCGGGCCAGCCCGGGCTTCCGGTTTTTCAAACCGGTCTTTCCAGGAACGGAGTTGTCCCATGAGTGAACATGTATTACTTGAAATGAAGAATATTCATAAACGCTTTCCCGGCGTTTATGCGTTAAAAAACATTAATTTTCAGTTAAAAGCAGGCGAAGTGCACGCGCTGCTCGGTGAAAACGGCGCCGGCAAGTCCACGCTGATTAAAGTTCTGGGCGGCATTTACAAGGCAGAGGAAGGCGAGATTTTTATTGACGGCCAGAAGGCTGAGATTGATTCCGTATTCGCCGCGCAGAAAAACGGTATAGCCATAATCCATCAGGAACTGGTGCTGGTTCCCTACATGACGGTAGCCGAGAATATCTTTTTGGGCCGCGAGCCGGTCAAAGGCGGTCTTATAGACAAAGCCCGTATGAACGCGGAGACAGAGGAGCTGCTGCGCACCTACAATATGAACTTTACTCCGCAGACGCTGGTGGTGAACCTTACGATAGCCCAGCAGCAGATGGTGGAGATTGTAAAGGCTATTTCCTTTAATTCCAGAATCCTCGTTATGGATGAGCCTACCTCATCCATTTCAGATAAAGAAGTTGACTTCCTGTTCAAAATCATGAAGACCCTCACGGCAAAAGGTGTGGGTATTATCTATATTTCACATAAAATGAGCGAGCTGTGGCAGATCTGTGACCGCGTTACGGTTCTGCGTGACGGTCAGTATGTGGGTACCAACGTGGTCAAAGAGATCACCAAGGATGATCTGATCGCCCAGATGGTCGGCCGCACGCTTGAGCAGTACTATGTGCGTGAATTCCAAGAGCCCGGCAAGCCCGTGCTTGCAGTAGAGCACCTGAGCGACGGCGACATGGTGAAGGACGTGACGTTTGAGCTGCGTAAGGGCGAGATCCTCGGCTTTGCGGGGCTGGTCGGGGCAGGCCGCAGCGAAACCATGCAGGCCATCTTCGGCCTGACCAAAAAATACAGCGGCACTGTGCTTCTGAACGGCCAGCCCGTGCATTTTACGTCCGCGGTGCAGGCATTGCAGCACGGCATGGCGCTTGTTCCCGAAGACCGCAAGCTTGACGGCCTGTATCATGTGCAGAGCGTCAGATACAATTCTACCATCGAAGTGCTCGGGGAATTCATCAAAGGCGTATATCTGAACAGCAAGACCGAGGACGGTATCGCGCAGAAATACGTGGACATGATGAATACCAAGACCCCCACGCTGGATCAGTCCATCGGGCATCTGTCCGGCGGCAACCAGCAGAAGGTTATGATAGGCCGCTGGCTGGCTACCAACCCGTCCATCCTGATTCTGGACGAGCCGACACGCGGTGTGGACGTAGGTGCTAAGGCTGAGATCTACACGATCATGAACTATCTGGTCAAGCAGGGGCTGTCCATAATTATGATTTCTTCGGAGCTGCCGGAGATTATAAACATGAGCGACCGTGTATATGTAATGGCAAACGGCAGGGTTTCCGGCTGCATCGGACATGAAGATGTTTCGCAGGAAAAGATTATGCAGCTGGCTGCTGCGGAATAATGCGGACGATAATAGGAGATAAAAATGGCAAACGTAATTAAACGGTCTTCCATGAAGCAGAGCATGGGCGTTTACTTTAAGGAAAATATGGGCATTCTTATTGCCTTTGTAGTGTTGTATCTGTTTCTGGCAGTGAATCCTTCCACTTCGGAATCATTCCTGACACGGCAGAACATGTTCAATGTTCTGCGCCAGATTTCCACCAACCTGTATCTGGCATGCGGTATGACCATGGTCATCATTCTGGGCGGCATCGATCTGTCCGTGGGCTCCATCATCGCCCTGTCAGGCTGTGTGGCCGCTGCCTGCGTGTCGCGCCATGCTATGCCTATTCCTGCAGCACTGCTGATCGGTACGCTGCTCGGCGTAGTGTTCGGTATGCTCAACGGCCTTATCATCTGTAAGACCACCATTCCGCCTTTTATCGTCACGCTGGCCACTATGGACATTGCGCGCGGTTTTGCGTACGTATATACCGGCGGTTCTCCGGTGCGCGTCGTTACCAAGGAATGGCAGTTCATCGGTGCGGGCTATATAGGCATTTTCCCCACTCCTGTAGTGATTCTGGTGATTATCCTTATTGTGACTGCGCTGCTCATGAACAACACCAAATTCGGCCGCCATATTTATGCTGTCGGCGGCAATGTACAGGCGGCGCACTTTTCCGGTATTTCCGTTGAAAAGGTAAAGTTCTGGGTATATTCATTCTCCGGCCTGATGGCTGGTATTGCGGGCGTCGTACTGGCTTCCCGTATGTACTCAGGCCAGCCTACCGCCGGTCAGGGCGCGGAAATGGACGCTATTGCCGCGGTCGTTGTAGGCGGTACGTCCATGGCGGGCGGTGCCGGTAAGATCGGCGGTACCATTATCGGTGCGCTCATCATCGGATTCCTGAACAACGGTCTGAACCTGCTGAACGTAAACTCGTTCTGGCAGTATGTGGTCAAAGGTCTGGTTATCCTGCTCGCGGTATTCGTGGACTTTATCCGCAACCGCAGCAAAAAATAATAGGGCTCCATGAGCCAGGCTCCCCGAGCCGTCTCGAGGAGCCTGCATTTTCGTCGCATCCGCAACTGCGGCTGCAGCAGTTGCGCCGGAAACTGCTGAATAGTACTGCCCGCCCGCCGTGGCGGGCAGCTGTGTATATACATATCAGGAGGTAAAAAAATGTTGGTTACATTGAGCGATGTAATGAAAATTGCTGAGGAAAAAGGCATTGCCGTTGGAGCGTTCAATGTGCCCAACTGGGAATCAGCCGAAGCCATTACAGCGGCTGCTGAGGAAACGGCCAAGCCTGTTATACTGAACTATGCGCCGGTGCACGCACCGTTCATGAGCCTGGAGGATTCTGCGGAGATCATGCTGTACTTTGCCAAAAAGGCAAAGGTTCCCGTGGTAGTGCATCTTGATCACGGCGACAGCTTTGAGCGGTGTATGCAGGCCGTACGGCTGGGATTCACGTCCGTAATGATCGATGCTTCCGCATGCTCCTATGAGGAAAACGTGGCGGTAACCTCTGCGGTGGTACGGGCTGCGCATGCGGCCGGTGTATCTGTTGAAGCCGAGGTAGGGCACATCTTTGCATCAGTGACCGGCGTCGGTCAGGCGCCTGCCAAGGTTGAAACAAAAGATTCCTTTGCAAGCGTAGAGGACGTGTACACCAAGCCCGAGACGGCAAAAGACTTTAAGGAAAAAACCGATGTGGATGCGCTGGCCATTGCGTTCGGCACTTCACATGGTATCTATACTACCAAGCCTGTGCTTGATCTGGACCGCATCACCGAAATCCGCAAGGCAGTCAAAATGCCCTTCGTCATGCACGGCGGCTCCGGCCTGAGCAAGGAAGAATTCCAGACGGCAGTGAAGAACGGCATCCGCAAGATCAACTACTACACGTACATGTCTTTGAGCGGCGGCAAGGCCGTCAAAGAGGCGATGGACCGGGTTTCTGCCGATGAGAAAGTGTTCTTCCATGACATTCCGGTGATCGCGCGCGAGGCGATGAAAGCTGATGTAAAGCAGGCCATCCTTACGTTCAGCAATGAGCTGTAGCGGCGGACTCCTGCCATGAACAAAGGTATTATCGTAGCCGGTTCCCTGATACTGGACCGGCATTAC
>CACZQF010000018.1 GCA_902783245.1 uncultured Spirochaetaceae bacterium
CAGCCCTCATCAGGCTTCTATTTTGGGTTAGATTTTTACTTGATTCACCACTTTTTTTTCGGTTAGATTTAACGTGATTCAATGCGCCTCGTTGCCCATCACATTTATTCCCGCTATACTGAGTACCTATGGTACAGCAAGGCTCCAGACTTAAAGGCATCGTGTTCATACTCGGCGCCGCATTCTTTTTTGCCACCATGAGCACGTTCGTGCATCTGGCGGGTGACCTGCCGTTTTTGCAGAAAAGCTTTTTCAGAAACCTTATCGCGCTGCTTATCGCGCTTGTGGCACTATGCAGGGACCGCCGCCCGCTCAACGTGGTCAAAGGCTCCATCATATTCCTGTGCATCAGGTGCATGGCTGGTACCATCGGCATCTACGGCAACTTCTATGCCATAGACCGCATTCCGCTGTCGGATGCAGCCATGCTGAACAAAATGTCGCCGTTCTTCGCGGTCATATTCAGCTACTTTCTTTTAAAAGAGAAGATCAAGCCCGTGCAGGCATGTTTTCTGATCGCCGCCTTTTTCGGCGCCATGCTCGTAGTAAAGCCGTCAATGAACGTTTCAGCCTCGCTGCCTGCCGTCGCAGGATTCCTGGGCGGCATGGGCGCGGGGTGCGCCTACGCATGCGTACGCAAGCTTTCCACGTTCAAAATGAACGGCAACTTTATTGTAGCCTGTTTTTCAGGCTTTTCATGCCTGACCGCAGTGCCGTGGATGCTTCTGCGGTATACGCCCATGACGGCAGGACAGCTGCTCTGCCTGCTTATGGCAGGAGTCTGCGGCGCAGGCGGCCAGTTCTGCGTCACCGCAGCCTATTTTGCGGCTCCCGCAAAAGAAATATCAGTGTTCGACTATTCGCAGGTCATTTTTGCCGCGCTGGAAGGATTCTTTGTGTTCGGCCAGCTGCCTGACCACCTGAGCTTTATCGGCTGCGCCGTCATCATCAGCATGGGGATCGCCATGTTCCTGTATAAACGCGCGCAGGAGCGGTAACAGGACAGTACCTGAAGGCCCCTTGTACGTACCCATAATCAGCCGTTTGCCCCGCATTCCTGGTTTCAGTTCTGTTTAATGGACTTTCCGCAGCTTCGGGTATATAATGATAAATACCTAGTGAAAATCTAACAATATGTCGGATGCTGTGTTCCCCCCTGTACTTTGAGCACGGCATCCGCGCCATTCATGGCGCGCGGCTGCCGCCGTGGCTTTAAAGGAGGCATGATACAAAGTACCTCCATGTACTTTGTATCATGAGCACTTGCATTCTAAAGCCTGCAAGTGCATTCCGCGCCATCCATGGCGCGCGGCTGCCGCCGTGGCTTTAAAGGAGGTTCTATGAAAAAAACGGCAGTATCCGCAGTATGCGGACTCATGCTCGCCGCCGGCTTGCTGACCACCGCCTGTGACAGCAAAAAGACATACACCGGTACAGCAAAAGGCTATGGCGGAGAAATAGCCGTCGAGCTGACCGTTGCAAAGGATAAAATCACGGCAGTTAAAATCACCGGCGACAAAGAGACGCCCGGCGTAGGCGGCGAAGCCGTAAAGCAGCTGCCCGAAAAAATCCTTAAGGCACAGACCTGGGAAGTTGATTCCGTTTCAGGAGCAACCATCTCATCCACATCCATCAAAAAGGCTGCGAAGGCAGCTATGCTGGAAGCAGGCCTTATCAAGCAGGCTGATCCCTGCGATGCAGGCGGCACCATTACGCTTGAAAGCATAAATAAATATCTGAATGAAAGCGCGGATATGGGCGCAGGCAGCATTGCGAATGTGGTGGCGGTCATACCCATCAAGCATATCAACGGTCCGCGGGAAGAGCATGATTTCTATGCGTTCGTAAACTTTAAGTACAAGGCACGCAACTTCATCAAATATCAGGTGACTTACCTTTCCTGTACCTGCCGCAGCGCAGAGGTCAACTACTGGTCGACGGCATACGTGGAGCTCACCCTGCCAAAGAGCGGATCCATCGATGATTCCGCCATCAAGTATATGTCGTTCGACTATGACTCCGAGGGACACTACCTGGCAGGCTTCTGGGGAGATTCTAACCCTACGCCCGCAGGAGCAACCTTCGAAGATTTCAAGCGGGAATATATTCCGTTCTTTGTGGGCAAGGACTACAAGTACATAAAGACATTAAGCACGTCAGATGACATAGCCCCCGAAGATTACAGCGCGGGCCCAGGACGCGAAAACTACCGCGTTGACAGCTTTACCGGCTCATCTGTATCCACGAATAATATCATCCGCATGCTGAACGCGCTGTATGAGTACCATGCATCGGACGAATTCTTCGGCGGCGCAAACTCATAGGCGCTTTACCACGTTCATTATATTGGAGGAATATATGAAAAAATTATCAGTGATTCTCAGCGTACTGAGCATTCTGGCTTTGTTTGCAGGCTGTGCAAACAAAAGTGAACCCGCACCGGCTCCTGCCGTACAGGAACCTGCCAAGAAAGCGCTTCCGGCTCCGGTGAACACCGAGAATCCGGAAGCGGCCAAAACTCCTTTTGCGGCGGCAAGCTCAAGCATCAATGCCACGAACCTGTTCGAGTATTTCGGACGTGATGACGTTCTGTACATTGACCTGCGTGACTATGCCGACTACCAGAAAAAACATCTGCGCAACTTTGAATGCGTACCGTTCTTTGCCTATATCTACAACAAGGATGCCGGCAAGGATCCGTCTAAGATTCAGCTGTACGGCGGTGCGCTGACCGAACCGACAGCAACCTACAAAGAATCAGACGACATGCTGGAAGTCTTCTTCCCCAAGAACAAGACTATCTTCTTTATGTGCCAGAGCGGCGGACGTGTAGCGCAGCTGCTGCAGATTCTCAACGCAAAAGGCTATGACATGTCAAAGATCTACAATGTAGGCGGCATGGGCCAGTATACAGCCGCAGGCTTTAAGGACTATGTGGTCGACGCGCTTGAATTCAAAGTGAACGCCACCTATGCCATCGAAGGTCTGACCAAGAACTAAGCTGCCGTTTTTTCGGTATACGGGGGATGCGGTACGCATCCCCCGTTTGCATTACGGCAGATATACGGAGCCTTACATCATGCGGCGCATGACCTTTTTCCGATTCAGTTTTTTAACGCTCACGCTCATACCGGTTTTTGTGCTGCCGGCAGGCTGCCGCTCACGAAGCGGGGGTTCCTCACAGACTTCCGCGCCGAAGCACTCAACACCGGGCGCCGATGCGCCGCAGGCGGCCGCCTCACAGGACACCCGAATCTGCGCTTCCGTACAGGCGGTAAGCGGCGAATATATTCCGCTCTTCCATACGAATGTTTTTATAAAGACGCAGGATCAGCAGCTGGCTGACCGCATTGAATCCCGGCTGGTACAGTATCATAAGCTGTTTGACCGCCACCACTACTATTATGAGGATGACGGCCAGGGCACCGTTAAAAATCTTCGGATACTGAATGAATACGCAGCTGCCGGCAGTGCCGCCGTGCAGCAGCCGCTCACAGACTGCATACGGCAAAGCCTGCAGCTGATGAAGCTGACGGACAATACATTCAACATCTTTCTTGCGCCTGTCACCGCATTGTATGCCGGCAAGTTCTCACCGTTCCCGGTACAGAATACGGACCCGGATCCAGATTTAATAGCACAGGCGCTGCGCCGCGTGCTTACGCCGGAGCAGGCCGCCAGCTGCATCACCGTACAGGACGATACCATATCATTCACGCTGCCCGCCGGAGGGCTCACCTATGACATAGATCTGGGCGGCATAGCAAAAGGATATGCTGCCCGGCAGATACAGAAGGAATTTCTGAACGGTACTTTTATGCTGAGCCTTGGCAGCAGCACCATCATTGCAAGCGGAAAATCTTATCGCATCGGAGTCGCATCCTCCTATTACAAAACGCTTGCGCTGATTCAGCTTGACCTGCCGTCGGGCATGTCGCTTTCTACATCAGGAACGTCAAACAGTTATTATATTCTGGCTGATGACGGCACCACCATACGCAGCCATATTCTTGATCCGAAGACCGGATATAGCCATGACTACTACTGGTCTGTTATACTCATCGGAGACAATGCGATGGTCACCGATGCACTGAGTACCGCATTGTTCAACATACAGGATGAGCACGACCTGCGCCGTATTCTTGACGCCGTGCGCGAATCCTACGGCTGCACGCTTGAAGCCTGCCTGGTAAAAGATGCATCGCGGCAGGATAAAACGGTGTCGCTGCTTATGACGCCGGGATTTGAGCCGTATATCCGAAAGGACTATAAGGGGATCGGAATTGTTTCCAAAGCATTATTATAGCGCTGCCATTTCACACATACGTTATGCCGCAGGTGCCGTATGCGCGGTGTGTCTGTTGAGTACCGTCACCGCATGTACAAAAAGCATTTCCGAACCGTCCGCGGCTGAAGTCCCGGCAACACACGCGGCTGAGCAGACGCAGGCCGGCGTGCAGAGCTCAGCTCCGCTTCCGGCAAAGGCTGACGCACGGAGCATGCGTATGAGCGATTCCCCTGTCAGACCGGACACTATAGATGAGCTGCTGTTCAGAAAAGACTGCGTGTATATTGACGTGCGCGCTCCTGATGCTTTTTATAAGGAAGGCCATATCGCCGGATTTATCAACCTGCCGTTCTATGATTATATCGCAGGGTTTCCGGGCAACAAAAAAGCTTTATTCCAGATGACGCGGCAGGGCGGAGCGTATCTGGGGGATGCGGGCACGTTCGTACCGAACTACGAGGAATCCGCCGGCGTACTCTGTGATATGCTTGACCGGACTAAATATATAATCGCTATCTCCACCGCAGGCGTAGAATCCTGCTATTTTCTGAACCTGCTCATGCAGCTCGGCTATGAGCCGGAACGGCTTTATAACGCAGGCAGCTTTACTAACGGCATGGGAAATGACATTGCCTACCGCACATACGAACACGCGCGGTATCTGGTAAGCGGCATGGAGCTGTACAATACCGGCATACGCTTTGAGCCGGACGGACTCACCGGCAGGCCGTAACGTCACCCCGTCTCCGGAAAATATTAACTCCGGGAAATCTCATCTCCGGCAGGCAGATTCGCACGGCACGTGCTTTTCACAGCATACGATGTGCTGTATACTGACCGCATGAAACAGCATGCATCAGTTCTGACTATGGCAGCGGCGGTACTTTCCGCCGGCTGTATCATCGTTTCCTGCGGACGGCAGGCTTCACGGCAGCAGACCGCAGAGGCCGGCACGGACACCGCAACGGTACAGGCGCAGCTTGATCCTGCGGCCACCACGGACACTTTCATTTCACCAGACGATTTTTTTACTCTTGACTATACACCCTATGAGCCGGAGCCCGACGTTACGGAGGCAAAGGCTAAAAAACGAGCGGCAGCAGGCAGCACAGTAGCCGGTTCGGCCGGTAAAAAAGCAGGCAGTACCGCCAAAGCGCAGAGCGTGATTCCGGGACTGCGCAAGCTTGACGCCTATAAAACCAGCTACGAGACCAGAACAGCCGCACGCCCCGCAGTACAGATGCCCGCGCAAGCAGCAGGCGGCAGCACAAAAGGCGGAGCTTTTACCGTATGCGACTGGGGTCCGCGCGACATGCTGCCTGCGGAAGTGCATGCGCCTTCATTCTACGTACTTTTTTCCGAGCCGGTGGTACCGCTCGCCGCGCTCGGCGAACCGGCTTCCACAAGCCCGTACATGACGATCACTCCGGCGCTAAAAGGAAGTTTCAGATGGAACGGCACAAGCCTGCTTTCATTCGAAGCATCGGAGCCTGCGGATCCTATGCAGGTGTATACAATAACGGTGAGCGACAACGTTACCTCTATAAGCGGTAAGCCGATCGAAGGTGAGCGAAGATTTTCCACAACCGCACAGCAGCTCAGAATCATATGGAACCAGCCCGGCGCGCGGGTCAGCAGAGGCGTAGATTCTGACAATGTGCCTCCGCTGTACGCACATGACTGGAGAGTACAGTTCAACTATCCGGTCAAAGCCGAGGAAATCGCAAAACTTTCTTCCATTAATATTGAACACGGCAAAAATCAGAGCATACCGTTCACGGTGGTGCAGGAGCTGACGGACACGGTCACCTATCTTATTCCGTCGGACCTGCCGCCTGACGAACGTATCAGTCTTACGGTGCGGCAGCCGGTGCCGGGCGGCAGCAAGCTTGCCGCAGCGTCGTTCCATACGCTCAGACCGTTCAAGTTTGATTCGTACTGGCCGGGCGACACATGGAACAAATACACTAATCCCGTGCACATAGACTTTTCACAGCCGGTAGATGCGGCCTCAGTACCCGGCGCGCTGAGCACCACCCCCGCCATGCCGATCACTGCGGACAACATTGAGGTGAGCGGAACCACCGTCAAGCTCTACGGGCTGCCCGTCACCTTTAAGTCCACCTATACCATACACATCGCCGATACGCTGAAGGACATCTACGGACAGAAGCTTGTTTCAGCAAAGCAGCTCAAGATCACCGTACCGGATGCGGCAAGCTCCGTACGGTTCATCAATTCAGGCGCAAAGATGCTTGAGGCACAGTTCACCCCGAAGTATATATTCGAGTATCAGAACATTCTGGGCGGAGCCTACCATATCAGGCCCACCACAAAGCCGCTTGCAGACGCACGCAACCACTACTACGGCAGTGACCAGAGCGCAAAGGACTATGATGTGCTGAATGATCCTGAAAGCACTCAGCTTGAAACGGAGCCGGAAAACCAGAGAATCTTTAAAGTCATAGACCTGCAGCCCTACCTGAACAACGGCAGAGGAATTCTGCGCTTTGACGCCAAGGTAACGCTGCCGCGTACGCCTACCCCGTGGAACCCGAAAAAAACGTATACCGTGTCAAACACCACCACCATACAGGTAACGGATCTGGGCGTTACCGCCCGGTTCGGCGCGAACAAGATCGTAGCATACGTGTCATCGCTTTCCACCGGCAAACCGGTTGAAGGCGCAGAAGTGTTTGCCTGCCCGTACAAAGAGGACGAGCCTGTAGGCCGCAGCCTGCCCATACGGGCGGTTACGGACAGTACCGGACTCGCCGTCATTAATCTGACCAAGCAGGATCTGGACACCTTGTACCCCAAAAACAGCTATCATGAAATACTGGTGGCGGCGCATACCGCCGCAGACACCGATGACTGGGCAGTATTCTGCCCGCAGAGCCATCATCCGTGGCGCAGCGGTGTGTATACGGGCAGTACCAAAAACGCCTATAAGGCCATACCGCGCATCTTTATGTTCACCGACCGAGGCCTGTACAAGCCGGGCGAAACGCTGTCGTTCCGCGGCATAGACCGCAGCCAGCAGCTCGGCTCCTTTATTCCGTGGCAGGGCGGCTATTCCATGCTGCTAAAAAGCACCAGATGGGACGATTCCACCATATACTGGCAGACTACCGGAACGGCAAGCGCCTCGGGCGGCTTCTACGGCTCTGTTACCCTGCCCGAAACGCTTGAGCCGGGACTGTATGAACTGCATTATAAGCGGGAGGGAGACCCGGACGAAGGCAAAGCCTATATCACGCTGAACGTAGCGTTCTTTGAGCGGCTTAAATTCCAGACGGGAATCTCCATGCCCGCCGCTCCGGTCATTGCAGGCGACCGTATACAGGCTGAGCTGTCGGCATCCTATCTGGCGGGCGGCGCGCTGAGCGGCGCTGCATATGAAAGCTCATGGTTCAGGGAACCGTGGTATTTTACTACCAGTAATCCGTCGCTTAAAAACTACCGGTTCAGTCCCGTAAATACGAGTGAAAACCGCATGCATGTGCGCAACGATGAAGGTTCGCTCGACACCGCCGGCCGAGCGGTGCTTTCCTGCGACACCGAAAGCGCGGGCATTAAAGGCGTACCCTACCGTTACCGTCTGTCGGCCGACATCACCGACACAAGTAACCAGCAGGTTTCCGCCTCAAGCAGCATCGTTGTGCACCCTGCGTCATTCTATATCGGCGTGACCGCTCCTGAGGGCGTGTCATCATTCCCCAAGACGAACAAACCGCTTTCGTTCAGCTATATGCTCGCGGTTCCCGACGGTACCGCGGTGCCCGAGCTTGAGAACGCGCGGAATGCGCTCGCATCCCTCGCAGGCAGCGGTGCAAAGCTTACGATAAAGCTCAGCCGCAGCGAATGGCACATGGTGCAGCAGCAGGGCGTGGCGAACAATATGTACGAGCGCTACGAGCAGACATTCACAGACGAAAGCGAAAGCACCGTCACGCTGGAACCGTCGGGCAAATTTACAGTAACCGCGCTGGAGCCCGGCTACCATACGCTCACGCTGTCCGCGAAAGACAGCGCAGGACGTGATGTAATCACCCAGTATTCATTCTATGCCACCGGCAGCGGCAAAGCATCATGGTATCAGGAAAACTCATCTTCCTTGCGTCTGACTCCGGATCAGTCACAGTACAAGCCGGGCGAAACCGCGCATATTCTTATGGAAAGTACGCTGCCCGAAGGCAACTATCTGATTACCGTGGAGCGCGAAGGTATCTTTACGGAGGAAATACGCCATCTGGACGGCAACGTGCATATCATCGACATACCGATTGCGCGCAACTATGTGCCGGTGGTCTATGTGTCCATAGCATCCTATTCCGTGCGGAGCGGCAAGCCCGTACATGAATACGGCACGCCTGATCTGGACAAGCCGAAAGGCTACTACGGCGTTACTCCGTTGTACATCAATCCGCGCGTAAAGACATTCACCGTGACTATGGACAGCCCCAAGCAGGCATACCGGCCCGGCGAGCAGGCGGAGATCACGCTGACCGCCACAAAGGGCGGCAAGCCAGTGGAAGGAGCGGAGCTTACGCTTATGGCGGTTGACCGCGGCGTGCTTGACCTGATCAACTATCATGTGCCAGATCCGGTCTCCTTCTTTTATAATACAGATCATTTTCCGCTGCGCGTGCAGGGCGGCGATTCACGCGCGCTGCTTATGGATCCGGTCACCTACGAAGTGAAGAATCTGGCGGGCGGAGACGCGGAGAGCGAAGGATCGGATAAAATGCAGGAGCGCAAGGACTTTAACCCCACCGCGGTATTTGAGCCCGTGCTTATCACCGGCAAGGACGGCAAGGTTACGTGCCGCTTTACTCTGCCCGATTCCCTGACCACATACCGGCTGACCGCATTCGGCGTGCAGGGCGAGCTGCTCGCGCTGCAGGAGGATGAAATCACCGTACAGAATCCCATAAACGTACAGCAGGTGCTTCCGCGCAGGCTGCGCGTGCGCGACACGGCGGAAGCAGGCGTGCTGATCACGAATCTGGATTCTCTCACCCATGACGTAACGGTGTCGCTGAATATCGATTCACGTCCCGGCATTACGGCAGCGGGCGGTATAAGCAGCATGCCCGGCAAGGCATCAGTAGACGGAGATTCTACTCATACGGTCTCGGTACCTGCAGGCCAGAACGCTGCAGTATACTTCGACGTGGCCGCAGCAGCAGCCGGTACGGTGGAGCTGCAGTTTACCGTCAGATCATCCAAGGTGAATGAAGTTATAAAATGTCCGCTCGTCATAGAAAAGCCGTATCTGTTCGAGACCGTCACTACCACAGGCACCGTGTCAGACCATGAATCAGGTGCAACAGAGCTTGCGGCCATTCCAAGCTATTCAGATCAGGAGCGCAGCTATCTGTCGGTCACGCTTGATGCCACCAGGCTCGGGCTGCTCGGCAGCGCGGTACAGTACGTCTTTGACTATCCCTACGGCTGCATGGAACAGCAGTCCGCACGCGTACTGCCGCTCGTGATCTTTGAGCCGTATATCGATGTATTCAACCTTGACAGCAAAGTTTCGGATATAAAGCAGTGCGTCATCTCGCATTTTGCCGCATGGAAGAGCAGCCAGCTTGCTGACGGAGCGTTCGGATACTGGCCGTCGTCAGTCCGGTCGGACATCTATGTATCAACGAGAATCGCGCATATCTGGGCGCTCGCGCTGCAGCGCGGATACACAAAAGAAGAGCTTGCCATAGACGGTCTTGCGCTCGCAGGATATCTGGAGCAGGCCATGCGCAACCGCAATCTCAGCGCATATTCAAA
Source organism: uncultured Spirochaetaceae bacterium (assembly GCA_902783245.1). GTDB lineage: Bacteria > Spirochaetota > Spirochaetia > Treponematales > Treponemataceae > Treponema_D. Next base: position 10,079 of record CACZQF010000018.1, read on the forward strand.
AGCGTATATACAGTATGTGCTTGCGCTCATCAGCAGGAACAGTCATATAAGCACGGCCGTCTCAGACTCAGTGCTCCGCACGCTGTATGCATCCCCTGACTCGGATGCAGCGGTGCTTGCGCTTACGGGACTCGCGGCCGTTACACGGCAGGGAGCGGACAGCACGCTTGCCAGACAGTGCGCCGATAAGCTCAGAACATATCTGAGGCCTACAGCCCGCGGCGTAGACCTTTCGCAGGTGAATCCGTCGCACGCCGTCTACAGCTGGTACAACGACAGCGTGGAGCAGCTTGCGCTTATATTGCAGCTGTTCGTGCAGCTGAACAAAGATGATGATATGAACACGCGGCTGCTGTTCCAGCTGCTGCAGACGCAGCGCACAGGTTACTGGAAGAACACGGCGGTGACCGCCCGCGTGCTTGAGGCGGTGTACACGCTCATAACCTGCTGCAACGTAGACGCCACGGACCTTACGGCAAGCGCGCTGTTCGACGGCAGCATGGTTGCGCAGGGAACCTTTAAGGGTGCCGCCGCCAGACCGCTCACGAATCGGCTTACCATGGACTCGCCGGTGCTCACTAATAAAAAGAAGGATACGGCGCTGCCTCTTGAGTTCCGCAGGGAAGGAACCGGCAGCCTGTTCTACACGGCAGTCATGCGCTACACCGTACCTGAGGAAATGCAGGCAATGCGGGACCAGGGGCTCGGCATCACCATGACGCTGTACGATAACACAACCGGTGAGGAAATCAAACCGCAGAAAGGCTCCGTTGTAGTGCAGCTGCAGAGCGGCCGCACCTACCGTGCAAAGATCAGCCTGTCATCCACCTATGACCGGGAATTTATTGCGCTCAGGGCACCGGTACCGTCCGGAGCAGAAATCCTTGACGCAACGTTCGTCACCTCATCCGATGCCGCGCAGAACGCAAGCGGCAGAGGAAACTGGTCAAAGGACTATGACGATGAAGCGGGCTGGTATTACGGCGGAAGCCACCTGATGAGCAATCAGGTTATCTACGACAATGAGATTCAGTTCTTCTGGGATTACTTCGGCAAAGGCCGGACAACGGCTGAGTTCAAATTCAGGGCGGTGCGCCGAGGCGTCTACCCCACTCCGCCGGTGAACGGCGAATGCATGTACGAGCCTGAAGTATTCGGCCGCACGGGCGGCATACTGTATACAATCAAATGATCCGGCATTCTGAGCGGCAGAAAGCCGCGCCGGGTGCCGGATCAATACGCCGTACGGCCGCAGCCGCGATTGCCGCAGCCGTTGCCCTTGCGGCAATCGCAGTTACCGCAGCTGCAGGCAGCAGACTGCTCGCACGCCGGCTGCCCTATCCGGAGCTTACCGCATTCTTGAACCGCGCCGTCAGCACGCGTATTCTTGACGCAGACGGAAACATCATCCAGATTCTCGGACTTGAAGACGGTCTGCACCGTGAGTATCTTGCGCCGGAAGAGATTCCTGAGCAGCTCAAAGAAGTGTTCATTGCCGCGGAGGACCGCAGGTTCTACCGCCACCACGGCGTCGATACGGGCGCCGTGCTCAGGGCCTGCCTGCAGAACCTGCGCGAGCGGCGTACCGTAAGCGGCGCATCCACCATCACCATGCAGCTGGCGCGTATGATACGCCCGTCCGCACGCCGTACGATCCCCGTAAAGCTCAGAGAAGCGTGGGATGCGGTCAGACTGGAAGCACGTTTTTCCAAGCAGGAGCTGCTTGCGCTGTATCTGAATAATATTCCGTTCGGCTTTAACTGTGAAGGCGTTGCCTCGGCCGCCCGTACATTCTTCGGTACCGCACCGCAGTCGCTGACGGAACCGGAGCTGTACTGTCTTGCGGTGATTCCGCGCAGGCCGTCATTGTACAATCCGCTGACAAATCCGGAGCAGTGTGCACGCGCCGCCTGGGAACTATATGAAGAATCGGCCGGCGGAACGGACACAGCAGATGCTTCCGTTCCGCCGCTGACCCGAGCTCATTTTGAGCAGACGGCACGCGCTACCTCCCCCTACAGCTATCCCGTCCGCATGCCCCACTACGTACGCTACCTGAGCTCCCTGCCGGAGTATGGAATCGGTACCGTACCCGAGCTCAGGACAACGGTTCTGCTGCCGCTGCAGGATATGGCGGAATCACTCATAAACCGTGCAACTGAACAGTACCGCGACCGGCGGATCACCAACGGCGCCATGCTTGTGTGTGACACCAGAACCGGCGCGATTCTGGCATGGATCGGCAGCGCTGATTTTTTTGACGAAGACCACAACGGACAGATCGACGGCGTGCTTACGCCGCGCCAGCCAGGCTCCAGCATGAAGCCCTTCCTGTACGCGCTCGCGCTTGAATCCGGCTGGACACCGGCTTCGGTACTGCCCGACGTGCCGCAGGAATTCGGCTTTGAGGAACTGTATGCGCCGCAGAATTTCAACAACCGCTACAGCGGCCCCGTGCGGCTGCGCGTGGCGCTCGCATCAAGCCTGAACATTCCGGCGGTCTGGCTGCTCAATACCATGGGCATGAGCTCCTACCGCAGCCTGCTCTCACGGCTGCAGTTTCAAAGTCTTGCGCACAGCGATCCCGGTCTCGGCCTTGCGCTCGGCAACGCGGAGGTGTCGCTGTTCGAGCTGGTGCAGGCGTTCAGCATATTCCCGCGGGACGGCATCTTTGTGCCGCTCACCGCCACCGGCACAAACGGCGCGGCGGACGGCACACCGGATACAACGGACAGCGCCGGGCCCGCAGACTCTGCACGTATCTTCAGCGCGGATACCGCCCGCCTGCTCTGCTCAATTCTGTCAGATGCCGACGCACGCGCCATGGGATTCGGATACTCCAAAACATTCGTCACGCCGTTTCCGTGCATGTTTAAAACCGGTACCGCGAACCAGTTCCAGAATATAACCGCGCTCGGCGCCACACCGCTGTACACCGCAGGTGTATGGATGGGAAACTTTTCCGGCGAAACGGTGCTCGGCACCACGGGCAGTGCAGTTCCTGCGCAGATCGTACATGAAGTACTTGCGGCTCTCCACGGAAGCCGCGGTCAGACAGCCGCACCATCATTCAAAAAGCCCGGACAATACCGTAAAAGCCGTATCTGCCAGCTGTCAGGCATGGCGGCAGGACCGTTCTGTCCGAATACGGTGGAAGAATACCTGCCTCTGCAAAGCATCGACAGGCCTATGCAAAGCATAGACAGGACGCAGTCTTCCGGACATACGGATGCATGCACATGGCATACGGCAGAAGGAACATTCTATCCGGCGCAGTATGCGCAGTGGTTCCACCTGAAGGAACGCAGCGGCAGCATCAACCACAAGGACTATCCGCTCACCATACTGTCTCCCAGAAACCGCAGCGTGTTTGTCTACGACGGCACACGCGGTATCCGCGGAACGCGTAATCAGGACATTGTCATCGAGGCCGCGGGCGGCGCGGAGCAGACCGCTGAGCTGACCACGGACGGACAGCTGACGGCGGTGCTCACCAGACCGTTCCGATACGCGCTGCCGCTTACGCCGGGCACGCATACCGTAAGCCTGACCTGCGGCTCACAGCAGGCTTCAGTCTCCTTCACCGTACGGTAAGCCTGCTGTTTTTGCAGCAAACTTTGCATAACAGCAATTTATCAAAGTATTCCCGGTACAAACGTACATTCTATGCAGTATTTTTCTTGCGGGCTGACAAATTCCGTTGTATCATTACATTATACAATTTTTATATACCTAGTTTCGCAGGGGTTTATATGAAATCAACAAGCAAAACAAAGGGCAGCCGGAAAACAAGCCTTGTGCTGACTCTTGTGCTCAGTATCGGAGCCGTTATCATTCTCTGCAACCTTCTGCAGGCCATGCTTATTCTTAAAACTACGCAAAAAGTACAGGTAGCGGAAGCCGTGGCAGACTACATGCAGATCGGCGCAGCGACAGACACTGCATTGGCCAATAAAGTCCAGAGCTACTTTAACCTGCTGGACTTCTACGTTAAAAACGAGGTCATGAAGGAAGGCGACATCAATGAAATGGCCGAGTGGCTCGTCTCCGTAGCAGATGAACGTGCAGCCGTATTCGATTATGTCATGATCTGTGGTCCTGACGGCAAAGCCCGCACCGACCTGGATAAACTTACCGAAATACAGGAACGTCCCTACTTCAAGGCAATCATGAAAGAAGGAAAAGACCGTTATGTGGGCAATCCGGTATTCAGTAAAACAACAAGCAAAGCGGTAGTTCATTTTGCCCGCGCGATCAAACGGAATGGTAAGATAGAATACATGCTCGTCGGCGTCGTAAACATGAACACTATCGTTGACGAAATCGACAACATAAAGATCGGCGAAGCCGGCTACGCATGGATGCTTGCAAGCGACGGTATGGTGATGGCGCATCCGAATAAAGAATTCGTCATGCAGAAGAACTTTATCACCGGACTTTCAAAAGGCTTTGAGGACATGGCGGATGTGGCCACCAAAATCTGCAACCGGGAAACCGGCAATGCATGGGTAAACGGTCTGCACGGCGGCAAGGATCTGATCCTGTACCGGCCGATCGCAGGCACCACCTGGGGCTTTGCAATATCCGTACCTGACAAGCAGATCTATGCAGTAATCAACTTCATGACACGGCAGCTTGTATTCTACGGTATTCTGACCGTGATCATCCTTATTATCATATCCTCAACGATGGTATACCGCGGCATCCGTCCGCTCAATACGGTCAAAAAGGCGGTAAACGAAATTGCCACCGGCAACGCGGATCTGACCAAACGGATTCAGGTGACCAACAACAACGAGATCGGTCAGGTGGTGTCAGGATTCAATCTGTTCACCGAAAAGCTTCAGACGATCATCAGCGACGTAAAATCCTCAAAGAACGAGCTCAGCATCGCAGGCAGCGATATGACCGCCATCGCGGAGGACACGGCATCGGCCATCACGCAGATCATCGCCAACATCGAAAGCATGAAGAACCAGATCATGACACAGAGCTCCAGCGTAGAAGAAACCGCCGGAGCCGTAAACCAGATCGCCTCGAACATTTCATCGCTTGAGCGCATGATAGAAACTCAGGCATCGGGCACTACGCAGGCATCTGCCGCCGTAGAGGAGATGATCGGAAACATCGCGTCGGTCAACAACTCCGTGGAAAAAATGGCGGAATCATTTGAAAACCTGAGCAGCACTGCGCAGACAGGATTCGCAAAGCAGCAGAACGTAAACGAGCGTATACAGCAGATTGAAACGCAGTCCGCCATGCTGCAGGAAGCCAACGCGGCCATCTCTGCCATAGCCGAGCAGACGAACCTGCTTGCCATGAACGCGGCCATCGAGGCTGCCCATGCGGGTGAAGCCGGAAAGGGCTTCAGCGTCGTTGCGGACGAAATCAGAAAGCTTTCCGAAACGTCCACCACGCAGTCTCGTACCATCGGCGAGCAGCTGAACAACATAAAAGACTCCATCAACGCCGTGGTCACCGCCTCGTCAGAGTCCAGCCAGGCGTTTGAGGAAGTGTCAAAGAAGATTCAGGAAACCGACATGCTCGTTATGCATATTAAGTCCGCCATGGACGAGCAGAACGAAGGTTCACGCCAGATAAGCGAGGCGCTGCACAGCATGAACGACAGTACGGTGGAAGTACGCGGCGCATCAGCCGAAATGTCAGAAGGCAACAAGGCCATTCTGGAAGAAGTGAAGCGGCTGCAGAACGCCACCGCCATCATGCGCGACAGCATGACCGAAATGGATTCAGGCGCACGCAAGATCAACGAGACGGGCGCGGCGCTGTCCGGAACCTCATCAAAAGTGCAGGAATCTATCGAAAAGATCGGTGCACAGATCGACGAATTCAAAGTGTAGCGCGACCCCTGAGCGCAGCACGCGAGTTTTAATTCCTGAAAATAGCAGAAATTAAAACTCGCATTTTCAAAGAAATCTCGAAAAACTGAAGTTTTTCGAGATTTCTTTTTTTATGCTCACGCAGCGTAAGCGGATGTCGTATGCTGCGTACACCGTATTTCACCGTTACATATAAATGCAAAAATATACACAAATCAGTATATTTATACTTGTAATATCGGCGCGGCATGCGCTATACTTATTCAGACCCGCAGCGTGCAGACAGGCATGCAGTCCTGCGGCAGACAAAAATCGGAGGCTTATATATGATTACAAACGGTTTTACCTATGTGGCAGCGCTGCTATTTATGGCTGCAGTGCTTGTAACGCTTGAAAAAAAGACGCACTGGAAGTTCTTTGACTTTATTCCTGCGGTCGTGTGCGTGTATCTTGCAGCCATGCTGCTCTGTACGCTCAAAATCTGGGATATGAAATCCACCAAGGCCGCATACACCTCGCTTAAAAATCCGTTCACCTACGCCATGGTATTCGCCATGCTGCTCAGATGCGACATCCGCAAGGTCATCAAGCTCGGCCCCAAGATGCTCATCGGCTTTTTCTCAGCATCAGTGACGATCATGATCGGCTTTATTGTTGCATACCTGCTTATGAAAGGCGTTATCGGTAATGACGCATGGAAAGGACTCGGCGCGCTGTGCGGCAGCTGGCTCGGCGGCAGCGGCAACATGGTGGCCGTACAGGCCGCGCTGAACATCAGCGAAAAGGACATGGGCTATGCGCTCGTCATCGACTCCATCGATTATTCTCTGTGGGTCATGTTCCTGCTCTGGGCCATTCAGCTTGCCCCCAAATTCAATAAATGGACAAAAGCCGACACCAAAGTGCTTGATGAAGTATCAAACCGTCTTGCTGACGATACAAAAGCGAACACCAAAGCTCCGACATTCCAGAGCATGCTGCTGCTTATCGGCACCTCATTCCTTGTAGCGGCAGTCGGACAGAACATAGGCGCCGCGCTCAACGGTGCCATTCCCGTGCTCGACAAAGCTACCTGGACAATCCTGTTCATCACCGTACTCGGCCTTATCGGCGCAGTTTCACCGCTCGGCAAAACCGCAGGTTCTCAGGAAGTATCGAACCTGCTGCTGTACAGCGTCATCGCGCTGCTTGCTTCCCGCGCAAGCCTGCTTGAGCTTGCCGATGCCCCGGCATGGATCCTGACCGGATTCATCATTCTTGCCATCCACGCCGCGCTCATGCTCGTGCTGTGCAAGCTGCTTAAAATCGACATGTTCACCGGCTCGGTGGCATCGCTCGCAAACATCGGCGGCACCGCCTCCGCTCCGGTTCTGGCCGGCTCATACGCAGGCTCTCTTGTTCCCGTAGGCATTCTTATGGCGCTCATGGGATACGTGATCGGCACTCCGTGCGGCATCCTCGTGGCGCACATCATGCAGGGGCTGGCAGGCTGATCTATGAAAATAACGGACGTAAAGCTCGCCTCTATCTCCGTTCCGCTGCGCGTGCCGTTTAAGACGGCGCTGCGCACCGTGAACAGCGTTGAAGACATCATTGTAGAGATCAGAACCGATACCGGCGCCACAGGCTACGGCGAGGCGCCGCCGACCGGCGTCATCACCGGCGACACCACCGGCGCCATCATCGGCGCAGTGCAGGACCATATCGCCAAGCATATCATCGGCCGCGAGGTGGACGATCTGGAGCCGCTGCTGCAGGCCGTGCAGAAATCCGTGGTGCACAACACAAGCGCCAAGGCTGCCGTTGATATAGCGCTGTGGGATCTCTACGGACAGCTCCACAACATCCCCGTGCATAAGCTGCTCGGCGGCGGCAGAAAACAGATCGTCACCGACATTACCATCAGCGTAAATGATCCCGAGCAGATGGCGCAGGACACGCTGAATGCCGTAAAACGCGGCTACGACTGCCTGAAAGTGAAGGTAGGCGTTACACCCGAGCTTGACACCGCCCGTCTGGCGGCAGTGCGCAAGGCCGCGGGCGACGACGTAATGATCCGCATAGACGCGAATCAGGCATGGACGCCCAAACAGGCTGTACGCATCCTGAACCAGATGCAGGACAAAGGCCTGAAGCTGGAGCTGGTGGAGCAGCCGGTAAAGGCAGATGATTACGAAGGAATGAAATACGTGACGGAGCACAGCTATGTGCCCGTTCTTGCGGATGAAAGCGTGTTTTCACCGCAGGACGCCCTTAAAATCATGCAGATGCGGGCAGCCGACTACATCAATATCAAGCTCATGAAGTGCGGCGGCCTGTACAATGCGCTCAAGATTATCTCCGCCGCGGAGATATACGGCGTAGAATGTATGCTGGGCTGTATGCTTGAGGCAAAAGTCAGCGTAAACGCTGCGGTAGAGCTGGCATGCGCTAAAAGCATCATCACAAAGATCGATCTGGACGGTCCCGTGCTGTGCAGTGAAGATCCGATACAGGGCGGCGCCGTGTTCAACGAAAAGCTCATCACCGTTTCTGACGAGCCGGGCATGGGCATAAAAGGCTTTGACAAAGGAACGCTCAAGTACCTGTAGTTCCGTCACCTCACAGTATCACGAGCCCCGGCTCGTGAGTGCGTGAGCACAATCCTAAACAATTTTGCCGTTAACAGCAGCTTCCGCGCTGTTAACGGCAAAACATATCTTCAGCAATTATTTACCAGAGCATCTCGAGAACCCCGATTTCATGTTTTTCTCGAAAAAGGACATCTTCTATGTTGGCATCTCTGATGCTTGGCATCTCTGATGCTTGAAGTTTTTCGAAGTTCCCGCTAAATAAAAGAATCCGGCCGGTTACAGAGAAAGCTCCGTCACACCGTCACCCGACGTGCAGGCAAAGAATCCTGCGTCGTGGCCCACCGCCTTGGTGTACACGGTCTGCACATGCTCGATGAATGAGTCCGTGCTGTCCTTATGCACAAGCGCGATGGCGCAGCCGCCGAAGCCGGCGCCGGTCATACGGGCACCGATGCAGCCGGGGAACGCATTGGCCGCATCGGCCAGCGTATCAAGCTCCAGACCCGTGACTTCATAGTCAGTTTTTAAGGATTCGTGAGAAGCCTTGAGCAGACTGCCGAGCCTGCGCAGATCACCCTGCTTGAGCGCTTCAACCGCCGAAAGCACGCGTGCGTTTTCCGTAACACAGTGGCGCACGCGCTGCTGAATCACCTTGTCCGTGAGCACATGGCTGCATGCTTCAAACTGACGTTCCGTAAGGCTGCACAGGTCAGGCAGATCGGCAGTATTACGGCACGGGCCGCCCTCCGGCAGGCTGACCGCAGCCGCACGGAGCGACGCGAGGCCTGCTTCACACTGGCTTCTGCGCTCATTGTATTTAGAGTCTGCCAGCTGACGTTTTTTCTTAGTATTCATCACCACAAAGCGGTAGTCACCGAGCTCCAGCGGCACATACTCACATTCCACCTTGGCGCAGTCAAGCACTTCAGCCGTGTTACGGCGGGCGGTGGCGATAATGTACTGATCCATGATGCCGCAGTTCACGTTCATAAACTCATGCTCGCTCTGCTGGCCGATCAGCGCAATGTCCTTACGGCTGATGCCGAGCCCGAACAGCTCCGACACCGCATAGGCAAAGCCGCATTCCAGCGCTGACGAAGAAGAAATTCCGCCGGCAGGCGGAATATTGCTTACCATAAGCACGTCGAAGCCGCAGTCAAACGTACAGCCGCGGCGTTTCAATATGGTCAGAATACCGTTCAGATAGTTCGCATAGCCGTTTTCCTTACGGTAGGTAAGATCCTGCGTAAGGTCAAACGTGAATGTTCCGGGGAATTTCAGGTCATTGTACACAACCTTCATATCATTCCCGGTATGTTTTCTGACGGCAACATAAATATATTTGTCTATGGCAGCAGGAAATACCTTGCCGCCGTTATAGTCGATATGCTCACCGATTATATTGATTCTGGCAGGAGCGGCGAACACACGGACGTCCGCCTCCGTACCACCGTAGATTTTTACAAACTCAGCCGGAAGCGCGGCAGGATCATAGTCGCCGCAGGGAATATCGTTACTCATGATACCCTATTGTAATGCGAAACCAAGCCATGTGACAAGATGAAGCAGTCGTATTGCAGGAGGACATTGCAGCAGGCTTACCAAGTCCGCTAAAACAGATGAGCTGTTTGAGCGGGCCTATTTTATAAAACGAGGAATTAAAAATAGAATGGGTCTGCAATTACTCCGGCTCAACTTATCAAAGAGTTTCGGCACAGCTTTCAAATTCACCGTGTAAATCGTGCCGTCCGCAACAAGCAGTGCCAGACAAATCAACAAAGGCACAACAAGCTTTGCTGCCAGCCGCCAGAACGTTGTGCCGCAGCAGAGCTCAAAGCTTACGTACAGAAGCAGCGCAATTATTGCAGTAAAGAGTATATTAGTCTGGAAAATGAACACCAGCACCGTCACCGCCAGCTGCAGCACGAGCGCACCTTTATGGCACCGGCACCTGACGCCGCAGATGTACAGCAGCTTAATTCCTATATATACGCAGACCAGAATAATCTGAATCAGCGACAAATCAGTACCTGTTTCTATGCTTTCTCTGTACCAATTGTACAGCGCGAACAGAAAACATACGTCCGCGGCGGCGCTGCATATCCACAAACATGCGCGGAGCAGCCGGGAATCTTTTGTACCGCCCGGAGCAACGCCCGCTGCACCCTTGTTATCGGCAGTTCCGGCACCTTTACCAGCAGAGCCGGAGTCCGCAGCAGCACCAGATTCCGCAGTTTTTTCATTTTTTCTGCTCCTGCTGCACTTGCCGCGGATTCCGTAGAAAAAGCTGAACACAGATGAGCTTGCCGCATCAGCAGCATTGGACAGACTGTCCGGCAGCGCATACAGGGCTGGCAGCGGCATAAAGCGGATGGCACCGCCCATAGAATCGCGCGGAAACTCTCCCTGCCCTACGCCGAATTTGAGTATGTCGGCGAGCAGACTGCACCGCTCCTGTGTCATGGTCTTAAAAAAGAACGCGCAGCTCTTTTCGCCGCTCGTTACCATCAGGTTCGGCAAAAGCTGCGAGGAGGCATCGGGCGCCACCATCTGCATCACCGTACAGTCTAGCCCGGCCGTCTCAGACTTAAAAAATGTTCCCGTACAGATTTCAGAACTGAAGCCGGAAGCGCGGCACAGCTTCCAGCGCAGCGCCTTGTCCGTTATCACAAAGCCGTACCGGCAGAACGGCATGACAGGCGTGCGCGCAATCCATACGCAGCCCAGAAGCTTTTCATGAGAAGGAATTGCAAACATACGGCAGATATACTCAGCCGATGCGGCGGGAAACTCGCGCTGAACAAAGAAATTACCGCCGGTTACTACCGGATACGCCATTGGTCAAACCTCCTCGTGCACACCGCTCTGCGGCAAAGCACCACGCCCTGCCGTCATGATGTCAAAAAAGAACCGGTCAACTATCTTAAATAATAATATACGGGATACTGCATGCCGCTGTATAAATAAAACGTTTTTGCAGTTCCCGTTAAAGTACCTGTTACAGTGTATGTCTTATCACTTGAAAGCGTACCAGAGCCATTGCCCGATGCGCTGACCGCAGCCAGACTTACCATATCGCACAACTCATTCCCAGTACGGCTTCCATACGTTGCCTTTGAAAACAAATGTACTTCCGCGCTGCGCACTTTGTAAGTACTGTCACCATTATCAACACAGTTAAATTTATTCACACGTGCATACGTCGAATTGTAGTTCAGGTTATATGTATAAAGTGTCACCAGCGTTTCACTTGAACTGCTGTCATCGTTTCCGATAATCTTCTGGCAGGATGACAGCGTGCACAGAACGGCAAAAATCACCAGAAGAACGGACAGGCGGCATATACGCGCTTTATACCTACTTTTAAGGAACAGCTGCAACAACACATTCATAACGCACCTCTCAAAAAGTGAAAAATATCCCTTTATTAGTAATATGATAATCCATAAAAAACCTTTAAGCAAGCTAAAATCCTTTTAACAAGTAATAAATATTACCAAGTTACAAGTGTTATAAACCGAAAACATCATCATAATTTAAACCATATGGAAGATAAAAAAGAAAGTGTACCGCAGTTATTCGGCGGAAATGTACGAAAATACCGTAAACAGGCAGGACTCACACAGGAGCAGCTTTCCGAGCGTCTGGACATCACCCAGAAGCATCTTTCCATCATTGAAACGGGCACGCAGTTCGCCTCTGCCGCGCTCATAGAAAAAATAGCAGATGTACTGCAGGTCTCTCCGGCCGAGCTGTTTGCAGACGACAAAAGCCAGGCACAGATGACCGTCATACTCAACAGAATCTCCCGGGACATGCACCGCCAGATCGAAAGCATGTACCAGCGGCTCCGTACTGACATAGAGAATACGCTCAACCGCTGACTTCTTCAGCATCACTGCACCATCACTTTAGTATTATTAAATGAATATAAGTACTAGTACATTCTTCGGAAATACTATATAGTATAGCAAGCACGGCTGCCGCGCGGTTTCCGGCCGTTTCCCCTGTAACAAAAGGCCGGGCCCGCGGCCCGTTCGTGCGCAATACATCCGGAGGAAGATCATGTACAAAAAGTTCATGAACACCATCGCAAAGGTGGAAAAATTCCTGCTGGCGGTCACCATGACCGTCACGCTGGTCTTTACATTCGCCAACGTTGTCGGCCGTTTTGTGTTCAATCACTCACTGGCCTTTGCCGATGAGCTTGTAATCGCATTGTTCGTATTAGTTTCCCTTATGGGCGCGGCGCTCTGCGCTAAGGAAAATGACGGGCTTATCGGTCTTGCCCTTATTTCAAGCAGGCTTACAGGTGCCAGAAAAACAGCGCAGAAACTGTTCTCTAACATCGTCTGCATCCTGTACTGCGCGGTACTAACCTATCAGGGATTTGTCCGCATGATGTTCAGCATGCAGCAGAGCGAGCATACGTTCGTCATGCATCTGCCGCGCTGGATTTTCTGGTCGTTCATTCCCGTATGCGGCATATGCCTGATCCTGCATTTTATTGAAAACGCAGCCGCATTTATGGCCGCGGTACGCGGCAGCTCAGAACCGCAGGAGGCGCACTCATGATCACCGCCATACTGTTCATTGTATTCTTTGTTCTGCTTGTAGCGGATGTACCGATCGCCATCTGTCTGGGCGCGTCATCAGTGGCGGCCATCGTTGCCGCCGGTCAGAAACTGTCTGTAGTTGCCGTAAACACCTATTCCGGCATCAGCAAGACGCTGCTGCTGGCCATTCCGTTCTTCGTGCTTGCGGGAAACATCATGGCCAAGGCCGGTATTTCAAAGCGGCTCATTAACTTTGTCAATTCCTGCGTAGGACACCGGCGCGGCGGCATCGCCATTGTGTGCGTCATCGTGTCATGTCTGTTCGGCGCCATCTCAGGCTCAGGACCCGCCACGGTGGCCGCGCTCGGCGCCATCCTGATTCCCGCCATGGTTGAAGGCGGATTCAGCGCCGCATTTGCCACCGCGCTCATGGCGGCGGCAAGCTCCATAGCCATCATCATACCGCCGAGCATTGCATACGTAGTGTACGCCTCAATCACCGGCGATGACGTGGGCAAGCTCTTCATGGCAGGCGTCATTCCCGGAATTCTTGTGGGCGCGGCGCTCATCGTCGTGGTCATGATCGAAGTACGGCGCAAAAATATCCGCTCCACCAAGCAGCGGGCAAGCGCAAAAGAGCGCTGGGCAGCATTCAAGGAAGCGTTCTGGGCTTTCCTTATGCCCGTCATCATTCTGGGCGGCATCTACGGCGGCGTGTTCACGCCCACCGAAGCAGCGGCTGTAGCCGCAGTGTACGGCCTTATCTGCGGTATGTTCATCTACCGTGAAGTATCGCCCAAAGATCTGGTGCATATCCTTATCGACTCAGCAAAAACAACCGGCAGCATCATGTTCATCATCGGATCTGCCACGCTGTTCTCCTATGTGTGCACGCTGTTCGGCATCTCGGCGGCAGCGGAGCAGCTGCTTGCAGCGGTGTCCACCAATAAGGTGGTGTTCCTGCTCGTCATCAACGTCATCTTCCTGATAGCAGGCTGCTTCATCGATGCGAACTCAGCCATGTACATCTTTATTCCCGTAATGATCCCGGTCTGCCGCATGCTTGGCTTTAACCCCGTAACATTCGGCATCATCGCCACCGTGAACCTGGCCATCGGACAGGTCACGCCGCCGGTCGGAATCAACCTGTTCGTTGCCATCAGCCTGAAGGTAAAGAACATGGCGCGCGTCACATTGCCGGAAATCTCACATGCCGTGCTTCCGATGATCATAGCAAGCCTTGCCGTACTCATCGGCTACACTTACCTGCCGCGCGCAAGCGTGCACGCCGTTATGCCGGGCACCATCGCCAACGGCGACACCAGCATGGTTGCCGTATACGACAGCGAGCAGTATGACGCTTCGGCGGACGCATTCCCGAGCTCCGTTGACTGGAAGCCCATGACATGGCACTTCGCATGCTCACCGGGCGAAACCTGCACATGGGCCAAGGCAGGCCGGTATTTTGCCGCGCTCATGAAAGAGTCCACCGGCGGCAAGGTCACCGTCCTTGTAGACGGCTTCGGTGACCAGCTTACCAACGGCAGCCAGCCGGACGGCATCGCCGCGCTGCGCGAAGGCGACCCCATCCAGCTGTCAATGCACTCAAACCTCATCTACTCCGCGCTTGACGACCGGTTCAACGTAGTGTCGCTGCCTTACATTTACGACAGCTACGAGGACGCCGACGCCAAATTCGACGGCGAGGCAGGACAGCAGCTCAAAGAGATTCTTGAAGGACTCGGCCTGCACTGCTTCGGCATAGCGGAAAACGGCTTCCGCCAGCTCACCAACTCACGCCGCCCCATAAAAAGCACGGCGGACATGGCGGGCCTGAAAATCCGCGTGGCAGGCTCAAACCTGCTCATGCAGGCATACCGCGCATGGGGCGCCAACGCCACCAACATGAACTGGACCGAAACCTACACCGCGCTCCAGCAGAACACGGTGGAAGGCCAGGAAAACCCGCTGCCGTCCATCGCATCGGCATCCGTGCAGTCCGTACAGAAATACATCTCACTGTGGAACGCCTACTACGACTGCCTGTTCTTCTGCATGAACGAGGACGTATACAACAGCCTGTCCGACGAGCAGAAAGAAGTGGTTGACCAGAACGCCCGCAAGGCCGTTGCCTACGAGCGTGCCATCAACCGCTATGAATGTGACGAACTTATAAAAGACTGGAAGAAAAACAACGTCATCTCCGTGGTAGAAACTGAAGATATCGACACCGAAAGCTTCCGGAGCGCCGCCGCAGGCGTAGTCGAATGGTACCGCAAGCAGCTGCTTGCGAACGGCCACAGCCCCGAAACCGTCGACAAGCTCATCAAGGCTTTCACCAAATAATACGGAAATCAGTTCTTGGCTCTGACGGCTGCTCCCGCAGCCGTCAGGACCAATGTCTGCCTGCCGTGTTCAATATAACAAAGGAAAGGCAAACCGTATACCGGGATTGTGTCCGCCGCCAGTTTGCGTTACAATTTCATACAGGATACGCTATGTATGAATTTGAGCAGCTGCGCGGCAGCACCTGGTATATCAACGCGCCGACGAACATCGGCGCCGTCGTCCTCGGCGACACCTACGCCTGCCTTATAGACAGCGGCGGTGACCGGGACGCAGCCAAGCAGATACTGGCAGCACTCACCAGACGCAAATGGCAGCTGGAAGCCGTGTATGCCACCCATGCGCATGCCGACCACACCGGCGGCTGCCGCTACCTGCGCTCATATACGGGCTGCAGCGTCTTTGTGCCCGGCGCGGGCAGCATGCTCGCGCACTACCCGGAAATCCAGCCCGCTGTACTCTACGGCGGCCTGCCCGTAGATGATCTCTACCATCCGTATCTGACCGCCGAAAAATGCGACGCGGTTCCTCTGACACAGCTCACATTGCCGGAAGGCTTTACGGCATTCCCGCTGCCCGGACACTATATCGACATGGCGGCCATCCGCACGCCCGACGACGTAGTATTTCTGGCGGACTGCGTCATAAGCAAAGAAACATTAGATAAATATCAGATAGGCTATCTTTGGGACCCGGGCACCCAGCTGCAGACGCTCAAAAAGCTCACGCAGCTCAAGGCCGCGCTCTTTGTACCGTCACATGCGGCGCCCTGCGAGGATATCGCCCCGCTGGCACAGTACAATATACAAAAAATCCAGCAGGTAACGCACGACATTCTTTCAATCTGTACCGAACCCGCCGGATTTGACCGGATTCTGCAAAAACTATTCATCCGCTATAACCTGCACATGACCGCAAAGCAGCACGCCGTTATCGGCAGTACCGTACGCTCCTACCTGTCATGGCTCAAAAAAAGCGGACGGCTCACACTCACTTTTGAAAACAACATCATGCAGTGGCAGACGATACAGGAATAAAACGCATTCAATCAGGTACATCTATTTGACGCAGTACATTCTCACACTATAGTTATCTGCAGACACATATATCGCAAGCGTGAGGAGGTGCTGAATGGCGCAGAGTGAAGACAAAAACATTGCGGCAAGAAGCAAAAAATTCGGCGATCATGAGCCGGATATGTCCGACATGCCCGTAACGCTGAAAGACCTGACGATCGGAATACACGCGGTTACGCTTTCTGTTATTCTGTCCGGCATACAATCAGTACTCCCGGATGAGTATGACGATTCGCAGCTTAGCAGTTTTCTGCATATAGTCTCACGGTATATGAAAGATAAAACTGAGAGCGGCACATTATTCTCTGCGGCGAAAGCTCTTGCAAAAGCAATCAAATCATACCCGGTTGACGAAGATCTGAAGAAAATCGCGCTTGACAGTATTGCAGATTTCCAGAAGCTTCGGAAGCTGTAACCGGTAATTGTACATGGCGCGGCTGCCGCTGTGCCCCTGCGCCCTGAACTTTTCACTGCGCTTTTCACTTTACAATCCCGGAATTGACCCTATACTTTAAAACGCAAGGAGATCCACGCATGGAAAAGAAAACCAAATATCAGGAAACGAAACTTTCGGATTTAATTCATATGGCGGAAGATGGTGACGTTCGGGCAGCATTACAGGCAGGCAAACTATTGTATGACAAATGCGTCGGCTACCATCAGCGTTGTGTAGACAATAAAGAAGATCCCGCATCAATACCCGAAGCTGCGGATGATTTTCTGACGGCGGAAAAATGGCTGACGTATGCCTACGACAACGCAGGCACGGATAAAATAGCGCAGCGCGCGGCCATGTACCTCAGCAAGCTGTATGATCTCGAAGTGCCTTCTCCGATTTTCAGCGAAGAAAAATCCTCGCAATGGCTTGAAAAAGAAATACTTGCAGACGTCACGCAGAAGGTTAAGGATACATTTGAACGCATAAAAGACGGTACCGCGCTTGTGCGGAAACAAATCTATGAGCAGGCTGAAAAAAAGAGCCCGGAAGCATTCCGCGAAATCGGAGAAACACTGCTTGCAGGATATGACGATGTGGTAACGCCGGACAAATGGAAAACCCACGGATACGGCACCGCAGGCGATACTGAGATGCTTCGGTATATTTTTGAACCTCTTTTCAACAAAATGCTCGATACATTTTATTCAGAATCCATATGCGGCTACGGGCGGATCCACGAGGCGCTGAATCTTCTGAACGCTGACGACCACCGGCATATCGAGGCAGCCCTCGTGGAAGCCGGACATGATGACATCCGTGACGAACTTCATAATCTGAGTTTCTTTTTTGAGGACATTACACAGCTTTCTAACCGTGATACCCAAGTATTGCTGCGTAATGTCAGCACGAAGGAGCTTGCGCTTGCACTGAAAATTTCTTCTCCTGCACTTCGTAATAAGTTCTATGGCAATATGAGCATGCTTGCAGTAGATAATCTGGAAGATGAAATTGACTACATTGACGATTTCAAACAAAGCGATGTCCTCACTGCCCAGAACAATATCCGCCAGCTTGCGCTGCGCCTTGCAAAATCCGGTAACATTACGATTCCATCGGAACAAGGGTAACTGAATAAGGAAGGATAGGATAAAATAATCAGTGCGTAGTGCTGCCGTAAGCGTTGCCTCTGCGGCAGCACTTTACGGCGGCACCGCACCACTATCCGCGCGGTACGAACTTACCAGCCGTCGTCACGAACCAGCCTTTAAGCCCCTGCACTACGCCCGTAATACCGTCAGGATTGCGCGCAACGGCAACAACAAAGGCCGCGGCCGCAGCAAGCAGAATCAGGCACAGGCAGATGCGTTTGACCGGCAGACCTTTCTGCGCATACGGATCATAGGCGTTGAGCCGGGAGCCGCGCGGACGTACCGCACGCTTGGTCAGCCATGCGCCGAGCGGAATCGTAATCTTCACGTTGCCGTTCACCGCCCAGCCGGACGCATCCAGTATGGGAGCAATATTACGCTGGCGCAGCTTAAGCCACGCAATGAACATGGACGGCAGCGAAATCAGCAGCATCAGGCCGGCCACGCCGAGCGGAATCCAGTACCCGAGACCGAAGAATGCGGACAGCAGGCCGCCGGCCACGGTGGCCATGCCCGTAAACGCAACGCTGATGGCAGCTATGGTGCCCACGTCAATCTTCTTTGCGCCGCCCGGCACCAGATCCGCGCCCGCCGCGGCGGAAGGCTTGTCCACCGCCGCAGCCATCTTTGCATTCACATTGCCCTCGGCTTCGGCGGCTGATTTGGCGATCCGCTCCTGTATCATACGCGCCAGCTTCTTATAGGGGCTCCAGAATGCCTCGCGGATGCTGATGGGGTTCTCGATAATCTTTGTCACCGTAGCATCCCAGTCCCTGCCCTCACGGTCAAAGAACAGGCCGTTGCGGCCCACAATAAGATTATCGCGGCTGCCCGCGCTCACCATGGCCGCAATCTGCATGGTCTGCTGCGCGGCCGGCCTGCGGCACTCACAGTACAGCAGATAGCACCACGACAGCGGCGACATCGCTGCATGCTTGGCGCCGTCCAGCACGCGGAAACACAGGTCGCAGGAACGGCCGTCAATATACAGCGTACCGCACTGAAACACCGCCTTACGGCCGGCATCATAAAAATCTTCGAACGAAACAAAGTTATGCAGCAGCCGCACAAAATCACGGCGCAGCAGAAGCATCTTGCGCAGCTCACGGCACGCAAGCGCCACCGGCGGATGCTTTTCCTCCTCGTCAAAGCGGCTCGCAATAATCTGCTCCGCATCAGAAGCAAGGATTTCATCCACACGTTCCAGGCTCAGGCCTGCCGCGCAGTTATCGGGACGCGCCGCATACCATTCCATGTACGGTGCAAAATCAGCTTCAATCTTCCGCCATTCCGCCTCGGTCAGACGGGACTTGCCGCCGCCGAACTGCGGCGCCACCACCGTTTCCCGGAAACATGACACGGCAGAACACCACGCCGGGTTCACACCATCGGCAAGCGGCAGCGTACGGTCGGCTATCACCGACGCAATCGGAAGCCCCGAAAGCTGCTCCACCGAAAGCGTATCGCCGCCGTCAGCGGGCTGCAGCGCTTCCTCTTCTTTTTTGCACAGCAGGTCAGCCACACCGCTGTTATAGGCATTAAGCGCGCACAGCGTAAAATATTCATTGATCTTATCTTTGACCGCCCGGAACGCCGCGGCGGCGGCATCCGTATGCACGCCCATAAAAAACACCGACGCGGCCGCAGCATCATTGCGCGCGCCGTCGCGCCATTCCTGTATGGCGCGGATATCCTTATAGAACGAAACAAACTGCTCACGGTCAGCGCCTTTTACGCCGCTGATATCATCGCTGCCGCCCGTACAGGCCACAATATCGCTGATAACCGCGGCGGAAGCTTCGTCCTTCACCGCCTCGGCGGGAAGCACGCCGTCACCGTTGATCACCGCGGGCGAAAACAGCTTGTCGTTTACAGACACATCGTCCAGCGTCAGTTCCTGCGCCGAATCCTTGCCCAGAATATGCAGCACCGCCCTGGCGGACTCCAGCGGCGAATATCCGCAGTCAAAGGCCGCCTCCCCGAGCACGTCAAGCGAAAGCGTGCTGCCGGGCGACATAATCACCTCCGGCTTCTTAAAATACGAGCGGATATACTCCACTGCCTCAAGAATCTCAGGGATGCGTACCCTGCCGTTCCGGTCGGTATCAAGCAGATCCAGCGTCTCTTCATCAAACTCAAGACCCTTTACCGGACATGCCAGCGCAGTCCACAGCTTAGGGTCAAGCTCCTTCAGATTCAGCACATCCTCTATAGAAGTAAACTTAAGCTGAACCAGTCCTCCGGCCTGAATAAAATGCCATACGTGATTTTTCATAGCTCTTTCTGCAGATCAGAATGTTTCCAGCACACGCCGGAAAATATCCAGTCCCCTGCTGATCTCATCGTCACTGATAGTCAGCGGCGGCAGGAACCTGATGGTATGAGAACCCGCGATAGACACGCAGAGCCCCTCGTCCATACAAGCCTTCTCAATATCAAACGGCTTAATCTCAGGAATGATTTCCGTACCGATCATAAGCCCCCGTCCGCGTACGTCAGTCACGACCGGCAGGTGCCAGTTCTGAATGGTCCTGCGCATGCGGTCTCCGGCGCTGTTCACGCGCTCCATAAAGCCCGGTGCGGTCATCGCCTCAAGCACCGCAAGGCCGGCGGCGCACGCAAGCGGATTGCCCGCAAAGGTGGACTGATGGTCGCCCGCTACGAACACATCCGCAGCCTTGCCGCGGAACAAGCACGCGCCCATGGGCACGCCGCCCGCAATTCCCTTGGCAAGCGTCACAACCTCAGGCTCAAAGCCCAGCGGATCGCACGCAAGCAGCGAGCCGGTACGTCCCATGCCCGTCTGCACTTCATCGGCCATCACGATGGCACCGGCCGCACGGGCGGCATCGGCAGCGGCCTTTACCCATGCAGGGTCAAGCAGGTTCACCCCGCCTTCGCCCTGAATACATTCCACGAACAAAGCCGCTGTGGTGTCGTCAAAGGCCGTCTTGATCGCCTCCCAGTCGTTCGGCTTAATGGTCTTAAAGCAGTCCACATAGGGCGCAAAGCATGCCGGATGAAACTTTTCCTGTCCGGTGGCGGTAAGCGTGGCGATCGTGCGGCCGTGGAACGACTGCTCCAGCGTATAGATCACGCGCCGCTTTTCGCCGCCGTTCAGATAGCCGTACTTACGAGCCAGCTTGATGGCGGCTTCGTTCGCCTCGGCACCGCTGTTGCCGAAGTAGCCCCGGGTAAATCCCGTGGCGGCAAGCAGCTTGTCCGCAAATTCCAGCCCCACGTCTGACAGATAATAGTTCGAAATATGAATCTGCCGCGCGGCCTGACGCTGCACCGCCTGTACCAACGGCGCATAATTATGCCCCAGGCTGTTCACGCCGATTCCGGCAATAAAATCAATATATTCCTTTCCGTTCCGGTCAGTAAGCGTGGCGCCGTTTCCTTTAACAAACACCACGTCAAAGCTGCCGTAATTATTTACGATCTTCTTTTCCACTCCGGTCTCCTAGTACAGCATAGTGCCGATACCGCGGTCGCTGAACATCTCAATAAGCAGCGAATGGGGCACCCGGCCGTCAATAATATGCGTACGGGGCACGCCGCCCTTAAGCGCGATCATACAGCATTCCACCTTAGGAATCATGCCGCCCGCAATGGTACCGTTCTCAATCAGCTGGGGTACCGTGGGCATGGGAATGCGTGCGATCAGCGACGAAGGATCATCCATGTTCTTCAGCACGCCGGGCACGTTGGTCAGCTGTACGAATTTCTCGGCCTTCAGCGCCACCGCAATCTTGGCGGCGGCGGTGTCAGCATTAATATTATAGCGGTTCATGTCGCCCTGCTCGCCGAGCGCCACCGTAGAAATGACGGGAATGAATCCCTTGAGCAGCATGGACTCGATGATCTCGGGGTGCACTTCGGTCACTTCGCCCACAAGCCCCAGATCAATGCCGTCCTTCTGGATTTTACGCGCGCGCAGCAGACCGGAGTCAACGCCGCTCAGACCAACCGCACGGCCGCCTTCCTGCAGCAGCAGACCCACGATCTCCTTGTTCAGCTTACCCGTAAGCACCATCTGCACCACGTCCATGGTCTCTTCATCGGTATAGCGCAGACCGTTCACGAACTCGCTCTTCTTGCCCACCTTGTCGAGCATCTTGTTGATCTCGGGGCCGCCGCCGTGCACCAGAACCACGTGCACGCCGATAGTATTCAGCAGCACCAGATCCTTCATCACGGCAATCTTCAGCTCCTCGTTCAGCATGGCGTTGCCGCCGTACTTCACCACCACAACCTTGCCGACCCACTGCTTGATATACGGCAGCGCCTGAATCAGCACGTCCGCCCAGTGCTCGTTGTCCAGCAGCCTTCCGCGCTGCTCATCTTCCTGCATAACAATTCCAGACATTATGTTCGATAATCTCCATTTATTTTCACGTAGTCATAGGTCAGATCGCAGCCCCAGGCTTTACCTTCGGCCGTGCCGTCCTCCAATGTAACCAGAATCTCCACGGTCTGGGAGCTCAGAATCTGTTTGGCCGCATCCTCGTCAAAATCAAGCGGAACGCCGTGGTCAAACACCTGCAGCATCCGTCCGCCTGACACCTCCGCGTCGGCGGCAGGATCAAAATAGCGGCTCAGCTCAGGCTTGCTGCTGAAATACACGGACGTCTTTTCCGGCGTGAACGGCTGCCCGCTGTAACCGAGCGCGCACAGCACACGTCCCCAGTTCGCGTCGGCGCCGAACATGGCGGCCTTTACCAGATTGGATGAAATAACTTCTTTGGCAAGCGCGCGCGCAACCTGCACGCTCTGTGCGCCCGTCACGGTACATTCCACCAGCCGCGACGCGCCCTCGCCGTCGGCGGCGATCTTTTTGGCCATGACCGTATTCAGCGCATCCAGTGCGGCGGCAAACGCCTCAAAGTCCGCACCTTCACCCGTAATCTCAGGATTGCCGGCCATGCCGTTTGCCAGAATGGTGATCGTGTCGTTGGTGCTTGTGTCGCCGTCCACGGACACGCAGTTATAGGTGCCCGCCACGCTGCGGCGCAGCGCTTTGTCCAGCATGGACGCGCTGATGGCGCAGTCCGTAGTGATAAAGCAGAGCATGGTACCCAGATTGATATGAATCATGCCGCTGCCCTTGCACATGGCGCCGATGCGCACGGTTCTGCCGCCGATCACCGTTTCCACGGCACATTCTTTGTACTGCGTGTCGGTAGTCATGATGGCAATGCGCGCCTGCTCATGCCCCTGCTTTGACAGCCCGGAGGCAAGCGACGGCATGGAAGCTTCGATCTTTTCAACGGGGAGCTGCTGTCCGATAACGCCGGTAGAGCATACAACCACATCATCGGCAGAAATGCCGAGCGCGGATGCGGCGCAGGCGGCCATACGGCGCGCAACAGCCGCGCCCTGAGCACCGGTACAGGCATTGGCGTTGCCGCTGTTGGCAATCACCGCCTGGGCGCGTCCGCGCGCAATAACGGCGCGCGTAAGCTTTACACTTTCAGCCTGCACACGGTTCTGCGTGAACATGCCCGCAGCCGTGCACGGTTTTTCCGAAAAAACAAGAGCCGTATCATTGGTTGTACGGCTCGCCTTAATGTGCGAAAGAACGCCGTTTGCAGTAAAACCGGCGGCAGCAGTGACCCCGCCGTCCACAAACGTGATACAGGATTCCGTATGCATATACATACACCTCAATTACATATTTATGCGCAAAGTATACCATAAAGCATATGGCTATGCAATTATACCGCCGAAAAAAGGAATCTGCAACGTAAATATTGAAAAGCCATGGAAATCAATTTTGTTTTCCAGTGCAGAAATTGGAAAGTAAATTTGTGCCCGGCAACCGCGGAGTCGGGGGCTCGCAACGCAAAACATCTGCACAAGCGAAGCGCGG